>JANOOK010000067.1:0-36821 GCA_031421275.1 Sphingomonadaceae bacterium | reverse complement strand
ATGCCGCGAGGTCGCTACGCTGGACCGTCGACCATATCGCCGAATACGGCGGCGACCCGCGCCGCATCGGCGTCGCCGGGCATTCGGCGGGCGCGTACAACGCGATGATGCTGGCGCTCGACACGGACCTTGCGCGGCGCGCCGGCGTGGCCCCGGGCGCGGTGCGGGCCGTGGTCGGGCTCGCTGGACCCTATGACTTTCTGCCGCTCGACGTCGCGTCGTCGATCGCCGCTTTCGGCCACGCACCCGACCTCGTCGCGACGCAACCGGTGCACTATGCCCGCCGCGATGCGCCGCCAGCGCTGCTGCTGACCGGTGCCGACGACGATGTCGTGCGGCCGCGCAACGCCGTCGCGCTCGACGCCGCGCTCAGGCGGGCGGGGGCGTCATCCGAGCTGAAAATCTACCCCGGCATCGGCCATGTCGGCATCCTGCTGGCGCTGTCGAAGCCGTTCCGCGGCAAGGCCGACGTGCTCGGTGACGCCGTCACTTTCCTGGAGCAGCGGCTCGCCTGACGTTCAGGCCAGCGTGCCGAACGGCAGCAGCCGCCGCGCCATCGCCCGCGCGCCCTTGGCATCGCCGTGGTCGAGCAACGGCAGCACTGCGGCGACGCCGCGCTTGGTCAGCGCCTCGATCGCATCGCGCGGCGGCAGCCGGTCGGCCTCGCGCAGCAGTGCGGCCGCCCGCGGGGCGTTGTCGGTGTCGAGATCGAGCAAGGTAAACGCATAGAACACCCGGTTGAGCGGATTGTGCGGGTCCTTTGCCAGCGCTGTGTCGAAATCTTTCATCGCGACATCGAGCTTGGCACCGAGCACCGTGCCGGCGAGGAACTTGCCGAGTGTCGCTACCGAACCGGCATGCCAGCCGGCAACCGAGGCCCACGCCAGCGCATTGTTCGGCTCGCGCGCGACCGCCGCCTCGAAGCGCCGCCGCGCTTCCTTCGCCTGGCCCCCCGACTTGGTCAGCTTGGCGCGGTAGCCGATCGCGGTCGCCTTTTGCAGCAGCGCCTCGTTGCTCCCGGGAGCCTTGGCGAGCGCGGCGTCGAAGTCATGCTCGGCGGCATCGACCAGCGCGAGCGCACGCGCGGCGTCGGTGGTTTCGAAGCAGGCGACGGTCAGCTCCGATCGGCCCGCCAGGATCAGCGATGCCGGCGTCGACTCGGCGCGGCCCTGGCTCGCGGCTTCGGCGAAATGACCCGAGCGGAACTGGTCGATCGAGGCGGCCGAGGCCGCGCCAGCAGCGGCAAGCAGCAGTAAAGCAACACAAAACTTCGTCACGCGATCGTCTCCGCAATCAATGCCCTGGTCTCGCTCAGGCCGTAAAGTTTGATGAACGATCCCATCCGCGGGCCTTGCGAGGTTCCGAGTAGCGTTTCGTACAGTGCCTTGAACCAGTCGCGGAGCGGTTCGAACCCTGCCGCTTTGCCGACCTCGTAAATCTCGGTCTGATACGCTTCGGCATCCGCTTCGGGGCCAAGCACCGCCAGCCGCGTGTCGAGGTCGACGAGCGCCGCCGCTTCGCGCGCGTCCGGCTTGCGGCGCTGCAGGCCGGGCACGACGAAGTCGCGCGCATAGGCGATGGCGCAGCGCACCAGCCGGTCGATCTCGGGATGCGTCGCCGCGCTGGTGCCGGGAAACGAGCGTGCGACATAGCCCCACAGCACCGCCGGATCGGTCGTCCCCGCGACCGTCACCAGATTGAGCAGCAGCCCGAAGCCAAGCGGCAGGTCGTGCGCCGGCGGCGTCCCGTGGTGGATGTGCCAGACCGGGTTGCCGAGTTGCTGTTCGAGCGGCTGCTCCGGGAAGTTCGCAACGAAGCCGTAGTAATCATCGATCGCCTTGGGGATCACGTCGAAGTGTAGCCGCTTCGCCTTCTTCGGGTTGGCGTACATGTAGAACGCCAGGCTCTCGGGCGAGCCGTAATCGAGCCACTGTTCGATGGTCAGCCCGTTGTTCTTGCTCTTCGAGATCTTGGCACCCTCGGCATCGAGGAACAGCTCGTAGATGAACCCCGCCGGCGGCTCGGCCCCGAGGATACGTGCGATCCGGCTCGACAGCGTCACCGAGTCGATCAGGTCTTTGCCCGCCATTTCATAGTCGACGCCGAGCGCCGCCCAGCGCATCGCCCAGTCGACTTTCCACTGCAGCTTGCAGTGCCCGCCGGTAACCGGCACCGTCACAGCCTCGCCGGTTGCCGGATCGGCGTAGCTGACGGTGCCCGCATCCACATCGCGCCCGGTCAGCGGCACCTGCAGCACGACCCCGGTGCGCGGGCACAGCGGCAGGAACGGCGCATAGGTCGCGCGCCGGTCGGGCCCGAGTGTCGGCAGGATAACGTCGATCACCGCGTCGTAGGTCGCCAGCACCTTGCGCAAGGTCGTGTCGAACCGCCCCGAGCGGTAGCAGTCGGTCGACGACAGGAACTCATAGTCGAAGCCGAAGCCGTCGAGGAAGGCGCGCAGCCGGGCGTTGTTATGCGCGCCGAAGCTGTCGTGGGTGCCGAACGGATCAGGCACCGCGCTCATCGGGCGACCGAGGTGGGCGCGCAGCATGTCCTGCTGCGGCAGCCCCGGCGGCACCTTGCGGAAGCCGTCCATGTCATCCGAAAACGCGATCAGCCGCGTCGGCCGGTCGGACATCGCCTCGAACGCCCGGCGCACCATCGTCGTCCGCACGACCTCGCCGAAGGTGCCGATGTGCGGCAGGCCCGACGGGCCATAGCCGGTCTCGAACACCACCGGCCCGGTGCCGGGACGCGCCAGCAGCTTGCGCGCCTCCTCGAACGGCCAGGCTTTCGAGGTGAGAGCGACAGCGCGAAGCTCGGAGGCTGTCACGCGCTAGCCTCCCAGCATGTCGTCACCCGCGAAGGCGGGGGCCCATACGCGTCGACATCCTGACGTGTATGGGCTCCCGCCTGCGCGGGGGTGACAACGACAGAGTTCCTGCTTCAACTCGACCCCTTCAGTTTCGGTTTTGTTCGCGTAATCCCGCGCTATACTCAGTCCGGCATGAACCCCCCCTTGCCATACCGCGCGCTGGTCGCAAACCATGCCGGCATCTGGATCGCCGAGCCCGACGGCGGCGTGGGGAGTATCGAGCGCGGCGCGGCTGTCCGCGCGGCTGCCGACACGCCGCTGGTGCTACTCGGCGCGGTAGTGACCGCGAGCCGGCTCGGGCTGCCCGAGATTGCCGGGCTCGACCTGCTCGAGCTGTTCGCCTTCGTCCATCCGGCGCGCTTTGCGGTGCCGACGGCGCGCGGGCTGGCGGTGGCGCTGGGCCTGCCGTCGCCCGGGGACGGCGCCGAGGAGGCGCGCTTCCTGCTCGACGCGGCGGCGGCGATGCTGGCGACACTCGCCGACCCCGCCTGGCCCGAGCGTCACGGTGCGTATCAGATCGCGCAGACCTTGCAGCGGCTGCGCTGGGGCTGGGCCGGTGAGGTGGTCAAGCGCATCCCCGTCCCGCCGCGCCCCGAGCGCACGTTGTTCACGACGCTACCGAAGTGGGAGGAGGCCACTCCCCGCCCGCGGCCGCGCGACGTCGCGGTGTCCGACGCCGCGGTCGATGCGCGGCTCGACCAGCTGCTGCGGCTCGGGGCCGAGCGGCGCGACGGCCAGCGGGCGTTTGCACAAGCTGCCGCGCATGCCTTCCGCCCGCGGACGCTGGCGTCGGCTCCCAACGTGGCGCTCGCCGAAGCGGGAACCGGGATCGGCAAGACGCTCGGCTATCTTGCCCCCGCGGCGCTGTGGGCCGAGACGGCGGGCGGCACGGTGTGGCTGTCGACCTATACCAAGGCGCTGCAGCGCCAGCTCGATCACGAGACCGCGCGCGCTTATCCCGATGCCGCGGCCAAGCGGGTCAAGGTCGTCGTCCGCAAGGGCCGTGAGAATTACCTCTGCCTGCTCAACCTCGAGGACGCGCTGCAGGGCGGCTTCGGCGGGCGTGCCGCGATCTTCGCGCAGCTGGCGGCGCGCTGGGCCGAATATAGCCGCGACGGCGACATGGTCGGCGGCGACCTGCCCGGCTGGCTGGCGACATTGTTCGGGCGGGCCGCGCTCGCCGGGCTGACCGATCGCCGCGGCGAATGCGTCTACGCTGGCTGCCCGCACTACCGGACCTGCTTCATCGAGCGCAGTGCCCGCGCCAGCGCCGGGGCCGATCTCGTCATCGCCAATCACGCGCTGGTCATGCTGAACGCGGTGCGCGGCCGCGCCGAGGGCCAGGCGCTGACCCGCATCGTCTTCGACGAAGGGCATCACCTGTTCGACGCCGCCGATTCGACCTTCGCGGTCGAGCTGTCGGGCGGCGAGGCGATCGAGCTGCGCCGCTGGATCCTCGGCCCCGAACGTACCGCCCGGGGTCGCCGGCGGGGGCTGAGCGCGCGCCTGTCGGACCTTGTCAGCTACGACGACGCGGGCGCGCTGGCGCTGCAGGCGGCGAGTGACGCGGCGCGGGCGCTGCCGTCGGACGACTGGCGCGCGCGGCTGGTCGCGGGCGATCCGTACGGTCCGGTCGAGCGGCTGCTCGCGGCGGTACGCGATCAGGTCTACGCGCGCGCCCACGCCAGCGAGGCCGGCTACAGCCTCGAGACCGAGATCGCCGAGGTCGCAGCGCCGGTAATCGAGGCCGCCGAAGCTGCGGCGCACGCGCTCGAAGCGCTCGCGCAGCCGTTGGCGGCGCTCGAGGCGCGTCTGGTCGCCGTATTGGACGATGCGCCCGACTGGCTCGACGGTTCGGCGCGGGCGCGGGTCGAGGGGGCAGCTGCCGGGCTGCGGCTCCGCTGCCAGCTGCTCGGCGCGTGGGGCGCGCTGCTGGCGCGGCTCGGCGGTCCGGCCGATCCCGACTTCATCGACTGGTTTGCCGTCGTCCGGGTCGAGGCGCGCGAGCTCGACGTCGGCATTCACCGCCACTGGCTCGATCCGACGCGACCATTCGCCAAGGCCGTGCTCGAACCGGCGCACGGCGTGCTGGTGACGTCGGCGACGCTGCGTTCGCGACGGCCGGCGACCGTGGACGAGCCCGACGCCGACTGGCGCGATTCCGAACTCCGCACCGGCGTCACGCATCTCGCGCTGCCGCCGACGCGGTTCGCGGTCGACAGCCCGTTCGACTATGCCGCGAACTCGCGCGTGCTGATCGTCACCGATATCAAGCGCGGCGATCTCGCGGCGCTCGCCGTCACGTATCGCCGCCTGATCGAGGCGGCGGGCGGCGGCACGCTCGGGCTGTTTACCGCGATCAGCCGCTTGCGCGCGGTACAGGCGCGCATCGCCGACGGGCTCACCGCCAAGGGCCTGCCGCTCTATGCGCAGCATGTCGATCCGATCGACACCGGCACGCTGGTCGACATCTTCCGCGCCGAGCCCAACGCCAGCCTGCTCGGCACCGATGCCCTGCGCGACGGCGTCGACGTGCCCGGCGACTCGCTGCGGCTGGTGGTGATGGAGGGCGTGCCGTGGCCGCGCCCGACGGTGCTCCACGCGGCGCGGCGCGCGGCATTCGGCGGCGCGGCGTACGACGATCTGGTGACCATGGGGCGGCTGGCGCAGGCGTTCGGGCGGCTGATCCGGCGGGCCAGCGACCGCGGCGCGTTCGTGCTGATCGGACCGGCGGTGCCGTCGCGGCTGCTGTGTGCGTTCCCGGCGGGAACACGGGTCGAGCGGGTGTCGCTCGATGTCGCGGTGGCGGCGGTGGCGGAGGAGCGGCGGTTGTCGAGCGTCGGCGTGCAGACGGTCAGTGTGACCAACGCTTGACAATTGTGCTTATCTGGTTATTACGATGACATCGTGAGCGTCAGCCACAACCCCCACCCCGGGGGCTTCCTATTGCAATCGATATCGGCGACCAAATCTGTCGGAAATAACGATTCGAGATTTCGTCCAAGTCACTCGGAACGTTCAAAGTTCATATTTTTACCCACTAAACTTCGATTCGCCTTTGGCAGCCCTTAACCGTCCAGATTCGGCCTTAACCACGCCTCCGCCTGCTCGACACGCACCCCGCGCCGCCGCGCATAATCCTCGACCTGGTCCTTGCCGACCCGCGCGACGCCGAAATACTGCGCTTGCGGATGTGCTAAGTAATAGCCCGAGACGCTCGCCGTCGGCAGCATCGCATAGCTGTTGGTCAGCGTGATGCCGGTCGCAGCGGTCGCGCCGAGCAGCCGGAACAGGTCGGGCTTCGGGCTGTGATCGGGGCAGGCCGGATAGCCGGGGGCGGGGCGGATGCCGGTGTACTTCTCGCGGATGAGCTCGTCCACCGACAGCGCTTCGTCGGGTGCATAGCCCCAGAATTCGCGGCGCATGCGCTCGTGCAGATGTTCGGCGAACGCCTCCGCCAGCCGGTCGGCGAGCGCCTTGAGCAGGATGTCCGAATAATCGTCGTGTTGCGCCTTGAACCGTGCCAGGTGCGGCTCGATACCCTCGCCCGCGGTCACCGCGAAGCCGCCGAGCCAGTCGGCCTCGGGCGATACGAAGTCGGCGAGGCAGCTGTTCGCCCGGCCTTCGCGCTTGACGACCTGCTGGCGCAGAAAGGGGATGCACTCCAACGGCACGGTGCGGCGCTCGTCGGTGAACAGCATGACGTCGTCGCCGTCACGCTTGGCCGGCCAGATCGCGCAAACGCCGCGCGCGGTCAACCACTTGTCCTTGACGATGGTGTCTAGCATCGCCCGCGCATCGGCGTACAGCGACGTCGCGCTCTCGCCGACGATCGGGTCGGTCAGGATCGCCGGGAAGTTGCCGGCCAGCTCCCACGCCTGGAAGAACGGCTTCCAGTCGATGTACGGCACGAGGGCGGCGAGCGGGTAATCGTCCAGCACGATCGTACCCGTCTGCTTGGGCGCGATCGGCGGGTAAGCGACGAAGTCGGGGACGAAGGCGTTGGCGCGCGCCTCGGCCAACGTCGCCAGCTTGCTGTCGGGCTTGTTGGCGCGGGTGACGCGGATCGCCTCATATTCGTCGGCGGTGCGCTGGACCAGCTCGTCCTTCAGCGTGTCGCTGACCATCGTGCCCGCGACGCCGACGGCGCGGCTGGCGTCGAGGACGTGGATCGTCGGGCCGTTGTAGGCCGGCGCGATGCGCAGCGCGGTATGGACCCGGCTGGTCGTCGCGCCGCCGATCAGCAGTGGCATCGTCATACCGGCGCGCTGCATCTCGGCCGCCACCGTCACCATCTCGTCCAAGGACGGCGTGATCAGCCCCGATAGCCCGATCATGTCGGCCTGATGGTCGTTCGCGGCCTTCAAGATCGTCGACCACGGCACCATGACGCCGAGGTCGATGACCTCGAAATTATTGCACTGGAGCACGACGCCGACGATATTCTTGCCGATGTCGTGGACGTCGCCCTTGACGGTGGCCATGATGATCCGGCCCTTCGACTGCGCGCCGGCGGACTTCTCGGCCTCGATGTACGGCAGCAGATGGGCGACCGCCTTCTTCATGACGCGCGCCGACTTGACGACCTGCGGCAGGAACATCTTGCCCGCCCCGAACAGGTCGCCGACGACGTTCATGCCGGCCATCAGCGGCCCTTCGATGACGTCGATCGGGCGCACCGCGACTTGGCGGGCCAGCTCGGTATCGTCGACGACGAAGGCGTCGAGCCCCTTAACCAGCGCATGCTCGAGGCGTTTGTCGACCGGCCAGCTGCGCCACTCCTCGGTTGCCTTCTCGACCGCCGCGCCGCCCTTGAACTTGTCGGCGAGCTCGACCAGCCGCTCGGTGTTGGTCAGCCCTGCGATCCGCGCGGGCCGGTTGAGGATGACGTCCTCGCAGGCGTCGCGCAGTTCGGGGTCGATGGTGTCATAGACGTCGAGCTGCCCGGCGTTGACGATGCCCATGTCGAGCCCGGCATCGATCGCATAATACAGGAACACCGAGTGCATGGCGCGGCGCACCGGCTCGTTGCCGCGGAAGCTGAACGACATGTTCGAGACCCCGCCCGAGATGCGGGCATGCGGGCAGCGCACCTTGATGACGCGGCACGCCTCGATGAAGTCGACCCCGTAGTTGTCGTGCTCCTCGATACCGGTTGCGACCGCGAAGATGTTGGGGTCGAAGATGATGTCCTCAGGGGGAAAGCCGTCGGCCACGAGCAGGTCGTAGGCGCGGCCGCAGATTTGCACCTTGCGCGCGCAGGTGTCGGCCTGACCCTGTTCGTCGAACGCCATGACGACCGCGGCTGCCCCGTACATCCGGCACTTACGGGCGCTCGCGAGGAACGGTGCCTCGCCTTCCTTCATCGAGATCGAGTTGACGATCGGCTTGCCCGACACGCAGCGCAGGCCGGCCTCGATCACCGCCCATTTCGAGCTGTCGATCATCACCGGCACCCGCGCGATATCGGGCTCGGCGGCGATCAGTTTGAGGAACGTCGTCATGGCGTATTCGGCGTCGAGTAGGCCTTCGTCCATGTTGACGTCGATGATCTGCGCGCCGTTCTCGACCTGATTGCGCGCCACTTCGACCGCGGCGGTGTAGTCGCCCGCCATGATCAGCTTCTTGAACGCCGCCGAGCCGGTGACGTTGGTGCGCTCCCCGATGTTGACGAACAGCGCTCGTGCCGGAGCCGGCGCTTCCTCGGGCAGGTCGAGCTTGAACGCAGTGGCCACTATGCTGCTTCCGTCATGGTCATTGGGTCGAGGCCCGCCAGCCGCAGCGCCGGGGCGGGGTGCGGGATCGGGCGCGGCGGCTTGCCCGTAACCGCCGCCGCCATCGCCGCGATATGCGCGGGCGTCGAGCCGCAGCAGCCGCCGACGATGTTGACCAATCCCTGTGCGACCCACTCGGCAATGAAGCCGCTCGTCGTGGCCGGGGCTTCGTCATACTCGCCGAGGTCGTTCGGCAGTCCGGCGTTGGGGTAGACCATGACCAAAGTATCGGCGAGCGGGCTCAGCGCCTGCACATGCGGGCGCAGCAGGTCCGCCCCGAACGCGCAGTTCAGCCCCATCGTCAGCGGCCGAGCGTGGCGCACCGTATACCAGAACGCCTCGACCGAATGCCCCGACAGGTTGCGCCCCGACATGTCGGTGACCGTCATCGAGATCATCAGCGGGATCTCGTGCCCGCGCGTCTCCGCCAGTTCCATCACCGCGACGATCGCCGCCTTGGCGTTCAGCGTATCGAAGATCGTCTCCACCAGGATGAAGTCGCAGCCGCCGTCGAGCAGCGCGGCCGCCTGATCGGCGTATACCGCCTTCATCTCGTCGAAGCCGACGGCGCGGTAGCCGGGATCGTTGACATCGGGCGACAGCGACAGCGTCTTGTTGGTCGGACCGACCGCGCCGGCCACAAAGCGCGGCCGGCCGTCGCGCGCGGTATAATCGTCGGCAGCGGTGCGCGCGATACGGGCGGCGGCGAGGTTGATATCGCGGACCAGATGGACGGCGTTGTAGTCGGCCTGGCTGATCGTGTTGGCGTTGAAGGTATTGGTCGAAACGATGTCCGAACCGGCGTCGAGATACTGCCGCGTGATCGCGTCGATGACGTCGGGCCGGGTCAGCACCAGCAGGTCGTTGTTGCCCTTCTGGTCGTCGGTCAGGTCATAGCTGCCGCGATAGTCGGCCTCGGTCAGCTTGTACGACTGGATCATCGTGCCGAACGCGCCGTCGGTGAGCAGCACGCGCTTGGTGGCCTCAGCGCGCAGCCGGGCGGCGGCCTGGGAAGCGATCATGCGGCCAGCTCGGTCGGGGCGCTCGCCTGCGCTGCAGCTGCCGCGGCCGGGCGCATCCCCAGCATGTGGCAGATCGCATAGCTCAGCTCGGCGCGGTTCAAGGTGTAGAAGTGGAAGTCGCGCACGCCGCCCGCGTACAAGCGCCGGCAGAGCTCGGCGGCGACCGTCGCGGCGACCAGCTGGCGCGTTGCGGGCTTGTCGTCGAGCCCCTCGAACAGCCTGGCGAGCCATGCCGGAACCGCGGTATTGCAGCTCTTTGCCATCTTGGTGAGCATGGCAAAGTTGCTGACCGGTAGGATGCCCGGCACGATCGGTGCCGTGACCCCGGCGCGGGCGGCGGCATCCCGAAAGCGGAAGTAGGTATCGGGCTCGAAGAAGAACTGCGTGATTGCACGGTTTGCCCCCGCATCGAGCTTGCGGCGCAGTGCGTCGACGTCGTCGGCAGCGCACGACGCTTCGGGGTGCAGCTCGGGATATGCCGACACCGACAGGTCGAAATCGGCGACGTGTTTGAGCCCGGCCACAAGGTCGGCGGCGCTGGCGTAACCGTCGGGCCGCGCGGCGAACTTGGTGCCCGGCGTCGCCGAATCACCGCGCAGCGCCACGATATGCCGGACCCCGGCATCCCAGTAACCGCGCGCGACGTCATCGATCTCGCCTCGCGAAGCATCGACGCAGGTCAGGTGCGCCGCGGCCTTGAGCGGCGTCTCGCGGGCGATCCTTGCAACCGTCGCATGGGTGCGCTCGCGCGTCGTGCCGCCCGCACCATATGTTACCGAGACGAACTCGGGGCGCAGCGGGGTCAACGTCTCGACCGACTCCCACAAGGTCCGCTCCATTGCCTCGGTCTTGGGCGGGAAAAACTCGAACGATACCGCGATGTCGCCGGCGAGATCGGCGTACAATGGCGCGCCGATCGCGCGCGCGGCCTCGGTCATTTGGGCGAGCGAAAGCGTCATGCGGCTTGCCTTTGCTGTGCAGCCGGGCGCTCGCCCAGCCACAGGGTAACAGTGAGCGGCGCCGCGGTCGCTGAGCCCGAAGCGAGATGCTCGACGACACGCGCCTCGAGCCCGGCTTCACGCAGCCAGCCGCAAACCTGCGCATCGCTGAACCCGAGCCGCACATGCGCGTGTTCGACACGCAACTCCTCGCGGTCATGCGGCGCGAAGTCGACGATCAGCAACCTGCCACCGGGCCGCAACACCCGCGCCGCCTCCGCCAAAGCCGCACCGGGCGCGTCGGCGAAGTGGAGCACCTGATGCAGGATAACCGTGTCGGTGCTGCCATCGGTGCGGGGCAGTGCGTACATATCGGCGCGCCGGACCTCAGCCTGCGGCAGCCCGGCAGCTTCGAGCTTGCCGCGGGCCAGCCGCAGCATCTCGGGCGAGCGATCGATACCCGTGGCGGTCGCCGCCGTGGGCCCAAGCAGCTCGATCATCCGGCCGGTACCGGTGCCGATGTCGAGCAGGTGCCCAACTGGGCGATCGCCGAGCGCGCGGGTGATGGCCGTCTCGACTTCGGCATCGGCGACGTGCAGCGAGCGGATGCCGTCCCATGCTTCGGCATGGACAGCAAAATATGCGGTCGCCGCCGCATTGCGCTCGGCGCGCACGGTCGCCAGCCGCGCCAAATCGTCAGTCGCTGCCACACCCCACGCGTCGAGTGCGGCGAGTATGGGTGTGGTAACGCTTGCATCACCGAGCCTGACGAATACCCAAGCGCCCTCCTTCGCGCGGCGTAACAGCCCCGCGTCGGCAAGAATTTTGACGTGCCGCGAGACGCGCGGCTGGCTTTGTCCAAGTAATTGCGCCAGTTCGCCGACGGCCAGTTCAAGATGCCGCACCAGCGCCATGATCCGTAGCCGCGTCGGATCGGAGAGAGCGCGAAAGATCGGCAAGGCGAAAGTCATCGGGCGGATATAAACATATCGTTATATCAGGTCAATCAGGCATCGCCATGCGGCGGCGGGAGGTAGTGCTCATCACAGGCGCTCGGAAGGACAGCAGCGACCTTGTCGCGCGAGGGCGACTATGGCACCGCTACGCCCGGCGACGATCCCGAGGATTAACATGCGTCGATTTCGGTTTATCGAGGCTTCCGCACCGGCGCTGCTGGTGCTGCTCAGCGCGTGCGTGACGCCGCATCCGGGTAGCAATGCCGAGGCATTGCGCGATCCCTGGGAGAACACCAACCGCAAGATTTACGCGGCTAACAAGAAACTCGACAAATATGTCGCGCTGCCCGTCACCAGGGCCTATCGCGCGGTCACGCCGGCAGCGGCGCGCCATGGCATCAGCAATGGATTGAGCAACATCGGCGAGCCGCTGTCGTTCGCCAACGCGGTCGCGCAGGGCAAGATCAAGCAGGCGTTCCGGACGCTTGACCGTTTCCTGATCAACTCGGTCATTGGTGTCGGCGGCCTCGCCGACCGCGCGACCGATCTCGGCCGGCCTGAGGAGCCCGAGGACTTCGGTCAGACTTTGGCGTGGTGGGGCGTGAAGTCGGGGCCGTTCGTCATGCTGCCGCTGCTCGGCCCGTCGACGATTCGGGACACCGTTGGTTTCGGCGTCGATATCGCGACGAACCCGTTCGACTATGGCCGGCGCGCCGTTGTCCCGTTCACCATCTATGTGACGATCGGCAAATTCGTCGGTCAGACGATCGACCTGCGGTCGCGGCTGATCGACAGCGGGGCCGACGGGCTGCTCGCCAACAGCCTCGACGAATATGCGACGGTGCGTTCGGCCTATCTGCAACGTCGCCAGTCGTTGATCTACGACGGCAATCCGCCCGATCCCGACGATGCGCCGGTGGGCGACGCGCCGCTTGCGCCAGGAGCGACGCCGCCGGTGGCCGCCGGTGCCAATGCGACCGTGCCGCTGGGCGCGATCGCACCGGTACCGGCGATGCAATCACCGGCGCTGCCGGCTCCGACTGAGACGGTGCCGAAGCGATGACGGCACGGCTATGCTGCGTTCCCATCGTGCTGCTGCTTGCCGTAACCGGTTGTTCGAAGAATGCTGAAGCACCCGCGGCGAACGAGCGCACCGCCACAGACGGTGCAGCTGCCAAGGCGGTCAACGATACCGATGCGGCATTGCGCGATGCTGCCGCACCATTGCCCGAGCCCTTACTACCCCGCCCTCAAGATGCAACGGCACGGCATGCGCCGGTGGAACCGCGCTAGTCACCGACGGTTCATGTCGCTGACACCGACCAACCAAGGATTTTCAATATGCGTATCGTTACCATCGGAATGATCGCCGTAGCTTCACTCGGGATGGCGGCTTGCGGCAAGAAAGCCGCCGACAGCACCACGACGACCGACACGTCCACCACCGGAACCAATACGATGGGCGCGGGCGCTGTCGGCGGCGCAGCCGATTCAAGCACAGGCACGGGTGCCGGCGCGACGGGCGCAGGCGGTGGCATGGCAAGCGGCCAAACCGGCGGCGGCAGCGGTACCAGTAGCCCGATGACCGGCAGTGCGACAACTGGCAGCGGTACGACTGGCGGCAGTAGCACTGCAGCCGATGGGACCGGTACTGGCTCGACGATGGGTGCCGACGGCGGGTCGGGCGCAACGACCAAGTCGGGCAGCTCGGGCAGCAGCATGAGCAGCGGCAGCAACTCGACCAGTTCGCCGGGTACGAACAATGCGACCGGCACCGGCGGCAGCACGAACCCGAATAACCATTAAGGCGAGTTCGAATCGACCAAGAGCGCGCCCGGCGAGAGCGGGGTGCGCTCTTTACCGGTCTGAAACGCTTCCAGTTCCGCAGGTCATCCAGACTGCCTTTACAGCAAGTGGAGCACGTCCTAGAGGCAGCGCTCCCGGCATCGGGCGCGTAGCTCAGCGGTAGAGCACTCCCTTCACACGGGAGGGGTCACAGGTTCAAACCCTGTCGCGCCCACCAACGAACAGCTACGCGGGAAGCCGGTAGCTGCCGTCGAGGATGGCCCGCCACCACGGCTCGTTTGCCAAATACCATGCAAGGGTTGCCGCGAAGCCGCTCGCGAAGTCGCGTGCGGGCCTATAACCGAGTTCGGTACGGGCGCGGGTCTCGTCGATCGCATAACGGCGGTCATGCCCGGCGCGATCGGCCACCCAGCTCTTGAGCGTCGACGTCGGCACGCCCACCCCTGCCGGTGCCGAAGGAAAGCGCCTCGCCAATTCTCGATCGGCGGCAAAAGCCGCATCGATTGCAGCGCATAGGGTATCGATTACCGTGAGGTTAGGGAGCTCCGCCCCGCCGCCGATGTTGTAGCACTCGCCGACCTTGCCGCGTTCGAGCACCAGTTCGATACCGCGGCAATGATCCGCGACATGCAGCCAGTCGCGAACGTTCATGCCGTCGCCGTAGATCGGCAAGGCCCGGCCATGCAGCGCGTTGATGAGAAAAAGTGGGATAAGCTTTTCGGGAAATTGATACGGACCGTAATTGTTCGAACAGTTCGAAGTCGTAACCGACAACCCATAAGTGTGATGATAGGCACGTACGAGATGGTCCGATGCGGCTTTCGATGCCGAATACGGCGAATTCGGCGCATATTGAGTGGTCTCGCTGAACGCGGCGTCGTTCGGGCCGAGTGACCCGTAAACCTCGTCGGTCGATACGTGGTGAAAGCGGTGGGGTCTCCCGCTCCCTCTCAGCCATGTCGCCCGCGCCGCCTTGAGCAGGCAATGCGTGCCGATCACGTTGGTGTCGACGAACGCGTCGGGTCCCGAGATCGAGCGGTCGACATGGCTTTCGGCAGCGAAGTGCACCAGGGTATCGATCTCTCGATCCCGCAATAGCGCCTCGACTGTAGCGGTATCGCGGATATCCGCATGGACCAGCTCGGCAGTCGTTCCAGCGAGGTTGGCGCGGTTGCCCGCATAGGTCAGCGCGTCGAGCACGGTTACCCTGTCGGCCGGGTGGTGCGCCGTCCAGTGATGGACGAAATTCGCGCCGATGAAACCGGCCCCGCCGGTGACCAGCAGCTTAGCCACGCGCAATGTCCTGCAGGCAGCGGCGAAGCTCGTCGCGCCAGTATCGAGCGACGCCGGTGACCGCCCAGGTCGCGGTCTTGTCGAGGACGCTGTACGCCGGACGCCGCGCCGGAGTCGGATAGTCTTCGGTGCGGATCGGCACGACAATCGTGTCGCGGGCCAGCAGTCCCAGCGCGCGTGCCTCGTCGTGGATGGCGACCGCAAAGTCGTACCACGACGCGACACCGGCGTCGGTCCAATGCCAGATGCCGTGCTGGCCCGCGGTGATCAGTGCCCAGATCGTTCGGGCCAGCCCGGCGGCATGGGTGGGCGTGCCAATCTGGTCGGCGACGACGCGCAGCTCCGCGCGCTCTGCCATCAGGCGCAGCATATTGCGGACGAAATTATTGCCATCCGCGGCGTACACCCAGGCGGTGCGGATAATCAGCGGGGCAGGGTGAAATTCCGCTGCCGCAAGCTCCCCGTCGAGTTTAGTGCGGCCGTAAGCGCCGAGCGGATTCGGCGCGGCATCGACAGGGTAGGGACGGTGCGCCGTACCATCGAAGACGAAATCGGTCGATACATGCCCGAATCCGGCTCCGCAATTGCGCGCCGCCGCGGCGAGCAGCCCGACCGCATTGACGTTAACCGCGCGGGCGACTGCTTCGTTGGTTTCGGCCTTGTCGACGGCAGTGTAGGCGGCGGCGTTGATGACGTAACTCGGGTTGGCTTGCGCGACGACAGCGCTGACGGCCTCGGCATCGCTGACGTCGAACTCGGCCTCGGGCGGCGCGATCACGGTGCAGCCCGGCGGGGGGTTAGCTTGGAGCGCGCGCCCGAGTTGGCCACCGCTTCCAGATATCAGCACTCTCATGCGAAACCCTCCGCGTCGGCAAGGAGCGGGGCTGCAGCGTCCTTGGCGGATAGCAGCGGCGTCCCACCGTCAAGCGGCCATTCGATCCCGATATCCGGGTCGTTCCAGATTACCGCGCGCTCATGCTGTGGGGCGTAGAACGTCGTGCACTTGTACAGAAAATCGACACTGTCGCTAAGCGTCACGAAGCCATGTGCGAAGCCCGGTGGCACCCACAACATATGCTTGTTCGCCGCCGATAGCTCGTAACCAACCCAGTGCCCAAACCGCGGCGACGAACGGCGCAGGTCGACGGCGACATCGAACACCGCCCCGGCGGTAACTCGAACGAGCTTACCTTGCGGCGCTTCGAGCTGGTAATGCAGCCCGCGCAGCACGCCCCTGGCCGAGCGGCTGTGATTGTCCTGCACGAATGTCGCGTCGATGCCCGCAGCAGCGAAGGCCTGCGCGTTCCAGCTCTCGAAAAAGAACCCGCGGTCGTCACCGAAGACCCGCGGATCGATCAGCTTGACCTCGGGCAGGGCGGTCTCGGTGACGTTCATGTGGCGTGCGCCAGCTGGTCGAGCAGATACTCGCCGTAGCCGCTCTTGCGCAGTGGTTCGGCGATCCGCACCAGCTGCTCGGCATCGATGAAACCCTGCCGCCACGCGATCTCCTCGGGGCAGCAGATCTTCAGCCCCTGCCGTTCTTCGACGATGCGGACGTACAGCGCCGCATCGAGCAGCGAGGCGTGCGTGCCGGTATCGAGCCACGCGAAGCCGCGGCCCATCAGCTCGACGTCGAGACTGCCCGCGTCGAGATACATCCGATTGAGGTCGGTGATCTCGAGCTCACCGCGCGGCGAAGGTCGGACTTCGCGTGCGTAATCGACGGCGTTGCCATCGTAGAAATACAGGCCCGTTACGGCATAGTTCGACTTCGGCGCGGCGGGCTTTTCCTCGATCGTCTGGGCGCGTCCATTCGCGTCGAACGACACCACCCCGTAGGCGGCCGGGTCCTTGACATAATAGCCGAATACCGTTGCGCCGTGGTCGCGACGGTCGGCCCGGTGCAGCAACTCGGGCAGCCCGTGGCCGTAGAAGATGTTGTCGCCCAGGATCAGCACGGACGGACGATCGCGCACGAAGTCCGCACCGATGTGATAAGCTTGCGCCAGGCCCTTCGGCTCGGGCTGGACGGCATAGTCGATGACCATGCCCCATTGCGAGCCATCGCCGAGCAGCTGACGAAACGCTGGCCCGTCGGCGGGCGTGGTGATGATCAGCACCTCGCGAATTCCGGCCAGCATCAGCACCGATAGCGGGTAATAGATCATCGGCTTATCGTAGATCGGCATCAGCTGTTTGCTGACCGGCTTGGTCAACGGATACAGCCGCGTACCCGAGCCGCCTGCCAGGATGATGCCGCGCCGTGCCACGCGATGTTCCTTTTACCGCTTGTAAACGGCCGGTGTTGCCTGATGCGCAACACCGGCCAGGCGTGGTCAGTGGGCGGTAGCTGCCGGTGCCGCGCCGGTGGCTGGCGCTGTCCCACCGGGCGGTGCAACGGCGGGATCGGCCGGCGGTCCGTAGCCCTTTGCATAAACAATCTTCGGCTTGGCGGCCGCCGAAATCGTCTTTTCCTCGGCCACAAGGCGTTCCTGAACCTGCTGGCGTTGCAGCAGCTGCTGCGCGAAGCTGATCGCCTTTTCGCCGGAAAAGGGCACGACTTTACTATTCGTCACTTTATTGACGATCATCACGGGAGCCGGGGCACCCTGCGGCTGGTCGGCAAACATGAAGACTTCGTCCGGATTGCGCGCGGTGATCTTCTCGATCTCGGCGGTCAGCTGCGGATTGACCGCGAGCGCGTCGACCGTCGCCGGCTGACGGCGAAACTCGATATTGGCACCCGTCAACACCTGTTCGACGTCGCTCATGGTCTTGGCCGGCCCCAGACCGAGCTGCGCAAGGTTCTTCGGCCGTAAGAACTGGATCTGATCGATCGTATACACCTTGCGATTGCTGAACAGTTCGGGATGCGCGGCAATGAACTTTTCAGCCGCTTCCCGCGTCGGTGCCGCGACTTTCTGTGCGATCGAAGCCTGCAATGCCTGAACGAGCAGCCCGTCATCGACCTTCCGCTGCGTCAGCAGGAAGTTCGGATTCTGATCGAGCTTCCGCGCGCGCGCCGCGTCGGCGAGCATCTTACGTTCGATCACACGTGCAAGCACGACCGACTCGACCGTCTTACGCGGCGTTTCGGGCGGCGCTTGCGTCTGCGCCAGCTCGGCATTCAGCTCGCGCACCGTTATGTCGGTGCCGTTGACAGTCGCAACGACCTGCCCCGTCGGAGCCTTGGCACCGTTCTTGTCACATGCGGCCGTCATCGCGAGTAGCGATAACCCCATCAGTGCTGCGATCTTGTTGGTCATCATGGTCCCGGCTCTCCTTGGGTTCTATTACGGCTTGAAGTGCTGCCCGAACAAGGCCTGCAGCATCACGCGTGCCTTGGCCGGTTGACGGCGGAGCAAACGGCGAACGATCAAAGCGGCTGTCAGCAGCCAGTGCCATGGCAGCAGCAAGGGCAAATGTCGGCGCACGAACATCAGGCGCGAACGCAGAAGCCAATAATCGGCCTTGGGGCTGCGCGCACCTTTCGTATCGCTCGAACCGATCGAGCCGCCGTCCTTGTGGTAGACGACTGCACCGCGGGCAAAGCCGATCGGAAAGCGGCCCCGGTTGCGATAAGCCCAGTCGATCTCCTCCAGATAGAGAAAATAGCTTTCCGCCATCGGACCGACGACGTCAACGAAGCGCCGGGACACCGCCAGCGATGCGCCCAGCACCATATCCGTCGCACTGGCTATTGCCGCAGGATCGTAAGGAGTCGTCGCCGGCAGGTTCGTGGCAATTCCTGTCGACACGCCGGTCCACGGATTGAAGCGGCTGCCGTTCAGACACTGCAAGGTGTCGGGACGATCGTAATAGCAGACTACGGTACCGCACATGCCGACGTTGAAACTGGCGTCGAGTTGGCTCAGCAAAGCTGCCGCCGCGCCTGCTTCAACGACGGTATCGTTGTTGAGCAGCCAAACGTAGTCGATCGCCGGATCCCGCAACAGATATGCCATGCCGAGATTGTTGCCACCGGCAAAGCCGAGGTTACGGCCAGCGTCGATAAAGGTCAGCCACCCTTTGCCGGGTGAGCTAATCCGCGCTGCGGTCGGGTCGAGAGTGACGGCCTCAACTGGTTTGGGCACGGGCGGTGACGACAAGCGCGCCATTGCGGTGGCGGTCGCGGTTGCCGCGACCCCGCCCTCGGCCCACTCGGCGAGATGTCGCAAGGAGCCGTCGGTGGAGGCGTTGTCGACCACGGTTACGCGCAACGGAATGGTGCTACGCAACAAGGATTCGAGGCATTCGAGCGTATCCGGCCAGCCGTTCCAGTTGACCAGTACGACGCCCAGCCGCGCAGCACCGTTCACTGCACTATACTCGAGCAAAGCACGGTGGGTTACGTCGAGGCACTAGCGACAGGCAGCACGATGCAGTCAGGCCGGTAAACGCGCCAACGCGGCGGACATCAACAGCAAGGAGGCGACGCCAGGATAACGGTAGCGGAACCGCTGTTCACCGTCCACCTGGTCGATGTCGAGCAATTCGCCTGGATGGGCGAACTTGGCGAGACTGCGCTCGATCTCGCTTTTTGAGACCGCATCGCCGAGTACGCTGCGGATGTCTTCGACACCGAACCAGCCATCGGAATGCGTTCCCGCCTGCGCTGCACCGACCAGCACCGGCCATTCGGCCTGTGCGTCATGACGGCTCAAGATGCCCTGTACGCGCCGCGGCAAGGTCGCGTTCCAGTCGGTCAGCACCGCCTCGACCGCAGCGCGCGCATGGCTCTCGTCGATTTGCGTGCGGTTCTGCTTGAGCGCTGCCAGCCCTGCTTGATGCCCGAGCAGCCGCACGAGATAGGGGGAGCCGGATGCCACCGTGGCGATCATCGCGATCACGTCATCGCTGAAGTGCAGTCCCGTTGCCTCTTCACCGAGCGCAAGGATTGCCTTGACCTCGACCGGCGTCAAGGGCCGCATCGGCAGCCCGACGATATTGCGACGAATAGACGGCGCAAAGCCGATCAGTTCGTCGAGATTCGCCGCGACCCCGGTCAGTACGAGCTGCACGCGTGCAGCGCGGTCCGACAGATTCTTGATGAGTTCGGCGACGTCCCGGCGGAAATTCGGGTCAGGTATGCGGTCATACTCGTCGAGAATGAGAATTACGCGTGTGCCGACGACATCGGCGAAAAGATCACTTACCTCCCGGGGTCCGAAGCTGCCCTCGGGCAAAAGACTGTCGAAATGTTTGCCAGCCTCGACCTCGGCTGTCGTCGGCAACACGCTACGGTGATACAGCATCGGTATCTTACTGGCGAAGGTACGGAAGATGTCGTCGAACCGGCCTTCGGTGCCGCAGCTGCCGTAAAGCACGATGTAACGTGCCTCCCGAGCGGTTTCGGCGAAGACATGGGCCAGCGAAGTTTTGCCGATACCGCGCTCTCCATAGATAACGACATGCACACGCTGCTGCTCGATTGCGAGAATGAGCTGCGCAAGGGCATCCTGCCGTCCTGAAAACTGCTCGCGTGCCACCACTGGCTGCGACGCCCCGAGCGCATCGCGCAGCGCCAGCATCGAGCGCGCGGAGGTCGGCGACTGTCCGAAGCCGGTGACATCGTCCGAAGCCAGCGCGGAAAAGCGCGGCAGGTCTTCGCTCCGATCGGCGGGCGAATCGCCGCGCCAGAGCGTATCGAGAAAAGCCGGACGACGCGGTCCCAAATCCAGCGCCGAAGTTATCGGCGTCGCGGCTTCATCGACGGACACCGTGTCGAACACGTTCTCGTGCCGGGCACTGCGAGACCATCGTTTAAACATCGCCATGGTGACGTCTCTCCTCGTGCCGAACACCGTCAGCCAGCGTAGCATAAGGCTAGGCTACTGCAGGTGAGTTAACTCGGCTCTGAACGGAGCGCTTAGCGATCACGGCACCGGAATGGAATAGGCCAGTCGAAATCTCGTTCCGAATCCGAAACCGACGAGTTGCCGGTCGGGCATCTGCCTGCTATCGGCTCCTCAGATTACCATATTTGTTGCGTGCGAATGCCATGGGGGCCAAAGCTTGAACCGACCGAAAACCAGTGCACCTACCGGACTGGCGATGTTGCTCGCAGTATCGTTGGCAAGCTCGGTTGCCGCGGACCAGCTTCCCAGCCAGGCTGGACTGGAGTCGCGTGAGTTCGTCGGTGGGCAAGCCAAGAGCGCCATAGATGGTCGCGGGTATAGTCTCGATATCGGTATCGACTCGCTGTACGACAGCAATGTCCTGCGTGAGGGCAGCTTCATCCGAACAACCGGCAGCCGAAGCGATTTCGTCTTCACGCCGAACGCGACGCTGCGGGCGGGACTGCCGGTCGGCCGACAGCAGCTGTTTACGACGGTAACCCTCGGACGCGATTTCTATGCGCGAAACACCGTCTACGACCGTACCCGGATCAGCGCCGGCGGCGGCGTAAACCTCCGGGCCGGGCCGAATTGCCAAGGCTCGCTGTTCGGCCAGTATAGCGAGCGGCAGGGGACGCAGCTCGATCTGATCGCGGTGGTGCCTAATAAACAGCAGGATACCGTTTACGAGGTTAACGCCGGCTGCGGCCGCGCTCGCGGGTTGGGGTTCGGCGGAGGCTATACGCGCAGCGAAACGCGGAACGGGTCGGCGGTCTATAGCCTGTTCGATTCGAATACGTCGACGGTAAGTGGTAACGTCCGCTATAATAGTGGCGCGCTTGGAGCGCTGGTGCTGACCGGAAGTTATGCAGATGTGAGCTACCCAGGCCGTGGCCCGCCGTTGTTCGCCAATACCGACGGCGTCAAGGTCTACACGGGGCAAATTTCCTATCGGCGCGATATCGGACCACTGCTAACCGGCGATGTCGGTGCGTCATACATCAAGGCCGTGCCCAAGCTTGCAGCGTTCGATGCTGCCGGCGTGCGGACCAATCCTGGCTATTCCGGACCGGGTTTCAACATTTCGCTGAACTATCATCCGGGTGTACGCCTGTCCGGCGTGCTGAGCGCGTCCCGCGACGTTACCGCGAGCGCCAACGTCGGTGCGCTTTACGTCATCAACGCCAATTACGGGCTCGATTTGACATATAAACTGTCGCCGCGGCTCTCGACGGGTGTCGGTGGGTCGTACAACACTCGTGACTATCGCGGTTCGTTCGCTTCCGTTGCCGACCCGCTGGCGCGTTCGAACGACAAACTTTATCGTACCTATGTACAGCTGTCGTACACGCCGGTTCGGCGATACAGTCTAAATCTTACAGTGGCACAGCAAGGATTGCGATCGAAACCGAACACCTTCGACTACGACAGCACGACCGCCCTGCTCGGCTTGCACGTGAAGTTCTGACGGACAAAGGACGAGGATGATGTCAAAGTTTTTGATTGCAGCAGTTCGCGCATTCTTGGCCGTGCTGATCCTCGGTGTGATCGGGTTGCAAGGCGTGGCCAGCGCTGCGCCGGCAAAGAAGACCGTCGATCCCGTCGACCGCGGCTATGTACTCGGTCCAAACGATACTGTTCAAATCCAGGTTTATGGGCAACCTGATGCGGGCATCACGACGCGGATCAAGCCTGACGGCACCATTGTGATGCCGTTGATCGGCGTGATCACCGCGAGCGGGCAGACAACTGTTGCGCTCGCCGACGAGATCACCCGGAAGTTCGTCAAAGGCGGCTATTTCAAGAACCCGGTGGTGAATATCGAGATCGGGGCGTACGTCAGTCGTACCGTCAACGTCGCGGGCAAGGTCGCGACGCCGGGCGTGTATCCCCTCGATAAAACCTATCGGACGCTGGAGATGCTGCTCAAGGCCGGTTGGATCAAGGACGCGGGTGCCAATTATGTCTACTTGCGGCGGGGTAGCGATTATAAGGAAATCCAGCTCGATACCGAAGCTCTGGTGCGCGGGGCGCCCGACAAGGATCCTGTGCTGGAGCCGGGTGATACCCTGTTCGTGCCCGACGCCGACACTTTTTACATTTATGGTCAGATCGCCAAGCCCGGCACCTATCCCGTGCTGCGAAATATGACTTTGCGACAGGCGTTGGCGCTTTCGGGCGGCGTGACGGCGGCGGGTTCGGAGCGCAAGGTCACCCTGCATCGGCCGGGCAGTAAAGATAGCGAAGCAACGCTCGATCAACTGATTGAGCGTAACGATGTGCTGATCGTCAAGGAACGGCTATTCTAGCCGTATCGACGGACACCGTTCGGCAGGGATGGAAGTATGAGTCTGGTCCAATTTGTCCGGGTGCTGATGGCGCGATGGACGATCATCGCCGGGGCGATCGTTGCCGCGCTGATTATCGCCGTGGCGGTCGCCAAACTGCTGCCGCCGCAATATCCTGCCAAGGCGCGGGTGGTCTTCGACGTGATCAAGCCCGACCCGGTGACCGGGGCCGTTATCGCCTCGCAGTTCGAGCGCAGCTACACGCTGACACAAATCGAACTTATCACCGATCAGCGTGTCGCCGGTGAGGTTGTCGACCGGCTGAAGATGTCTGAAGACCCAGCTTTGATCAGCAAGTTCGAACGAAATTCGGGCGGCGAGGACGATCTGCGGCGCTGGCTGGTCAAGCGGGTGATCGATCACACCAAGGCCGATCTGCTCGAAGGTAGCAATATTCTGGAGATTACATATACTGCCGAAGATCCGGCCACAGCCAAACGTGTCGTGTCATCGTTGCGCGATGCGTACATCGACGCGAGCTTGCGCTTTCGTACCGATGCGGCCGGGCGCACTGCCGATTGGTACCTCGACCAGGCGGCGAAGGCGCAACGCGCCCTTGCGGTTGCAGAAGCTGCGAAATCGGCGTTCGAGCGTGATAAGAACATCGTCATCGTGCCGGGCGGCGGCGATGCGGAAACCGCAAAGCTCGATGGTTTGCAGAGTGCATTGATGATGGCGCGCGGCTCTTCGGGAACAGTCGAGGCGAATGTCGCGCAATCGGTGCAGATGTCACCGCAGGTCGAGGCAATCCGTTCGCAGCTCAACGCGATGGATGATGCGATCGCCCAGGCGGCGGAGAAGTTGGGGCCGTCGAATCCGACGTACATCGGCCTCGTCCAGCGTCGCGGACTGCTCGCAACGCAGTTGGCCCGCGAAACCAGCTCGGCGCGTTCGGTGGGCGGCAGCTCGACCGCCGCGTCACGGGCGAGCGTCTCGCAGCTGCAAAGCGAATACGATGCGCAGCGCGCCAAGGTCTTGGCGATGAAGCCTGAGCTTGACCAGTTGGCGCAGCTGCAGCGCGAAACTGATCTGCGGCGTCAGCAGTATGAGAAAGCCGCCGAGCGTGCTGCAGATCTTCGGCTGCAGGCGAGCGTCTCGGAAACCGGGCTCGTTGTCCTTGGTGAGGCGCTGGCGAGTCCGCGGCCGTCGTTCCCGAACATGCCGCTCATTGCGGCGATTGCACTCGGCGGCGGTTTGGCGTTGGGACTGCTCGCCGCTGTCGTCGTGGAACTGCTGTCGCGCCGGGTACGCAGCAGCGAGGATCTCACCTACGCTGCAAAGGTGCCGGTGCTGGCGGTGATCGGTGACCCACAAAAGCCGAACCGCAGCTGGGCGCAGCGGCTGTTTGGCCGACGCAGATCCAGTAGCGCAAACCTAGATTGGCAAGCCGCACAGTGACCGACTTGATAAACGCCGCACCCCGCTCGACGTCGATCGACGATGGCACTCAGCAGGTCGACGCACCGATCCGTGACACCTTGCTGCGGCTCGGCTTGTTGACCGACGAAGAGGCTGCCCGCGTCGCCGAACATCAGCGCGAGCGCAATCTCGATTTCGACCAAGCTGCACTTGAACTCGGCTTTATCAGCACCGACGATCTCAATCGTGCTCGCGAGCAACTGGTTAACAGCCTGGCATTACAGGACGCACAACGCCGCCCGGTATCGGCTGAACTGGTCGTTATCAGCGATCCGGCAGGCGTCAGATCCGAATCGATCCGGCTCTTGCGGACCCAGGTCATCGCGCAGCACATCAAGCCTGGGCGGCGCGCATTGGCCGTCGTTGCGCCGATCGCGGGCGTTGGTTGTAGCTATATCGCTGCCAACCTCGCCGCTGCACTATCGCAAATCGGTACCAAGACGTTGCTGGTGGACGCCAATCTGCGCTCGCCGCGGGTCGATCAGATCTTCGGCCTCGAGCCGGCGGGACCTGGCCTGTCGAGCTATCTCGGCTTGCAAGTCGCTCGACCCGAGCGCGTCGTTCATGCCAATGTCCTACCCAATCTGTCCGTTATCGCCTCGGGACCGCCCGTCCCACGGCCGCAGGAATTGCTGTCAAGCTCACGTTTTCGCGACGGCATGAATATGCTGCTGCGCGAATATGACATCGCGATATTCGATACACCGCCGGCGAACAGCTGTGCCGATGCGCTGACGGTTGCATCCGCTATCGGTTACAGCGTTATCGTGGCGCGGCGCGACCACACGTTCGTCAACGACATCTCGGCATTGGCCAATCAGCTTGTCGCATCGCGCAGCACGCTAGTCGGCTCGGTGTTGAGCGAATTCTAGGCGTGGCAACGCTGACGCGTCATGCAGCCGTCGACTGGTCCCGGCTCTGGTCGGGGCACGCCGTTCTGTTGCTTGGCATATTTGCGATCTCGGTCCCGACGATAATCTCGCTTGGTCATGGACCTTGGTCGACCGAGGCTGGTGTCCACGGGCCATTGGTACTCGCAACCGGGATCTGGCTGATCGGCCGACGATTGCCTGAAATCACGGCGCAAGCTGTCCCCGGATCATTGCGGGTCGGTCTGATCGGAATGCTTGTTGCGGTCGCGATCTACGTGTTCAGCCGTGCCTTCGACTTCATCAGTACCGAAGTTGCTGCGATGTTATTGGCGTTGGTCGTTACTGCATATGTGTTCTGCGGCCGCCGTGTTCTTGGCTTACTCTGGTTTCCAATTCTGTATCTCGGGTTCGTCATTCCGATACCGGGGTGGGTGCTGGACGTCGTCACCCAACCGCTAAAAGCACTTGTGTCGCAATCGGTGACCGCGGTTCTTGCGGACTTCGGTTACCCCGTGGCGCGGGTCGGGGTAACGATCTACGTCGCGCAATATCAGTTGCTGGTCGAGGACGCATGCGCGGGGCTCAACTCCTTGATCAGCTTAACAGCAATCGGATTATTCTACGTCTACATCCTGCATAACACGAATTGGCGCTACTCCGTGCTTCTACTTGCATTGGTGATCCCAATCGCAATTTTGGCGAACTGTATTCGTGTCGCCGCGCTCGTCCTGTTAACATTTTACGCTGGTGATGCAGTGGCACAGGGCTTTTTACATCACTTTGCCGGCATGGTGACTTTCACTTCGGCGCTATTGTTTATTTTCGCTATCGATGGTGCCCTGAAACCGGTTCGGCATGCGCTCGAGGGGCGAGCGAGCCACGGGCAAGCCGAAGGCGAGGTTAAATGATCGATCGCCGGGACGTCCTATTGGGCGGTGCAATGTTGTCTGCCGCCGCGGGGGCAATGGCGCTTACACCGCATAGACATGTGCAGTTTTTAGGAACACGCAAACTTGAGAATCTGATCCCACGCCAGATCGGTGAATGGACAGATCATCCATCCGAAGCATTCATCCTGCCACGGGATCCCGACAGTCTGAGTGCGCAACTATATAATGACACCGTTGCGCGCCTGTACACATCGCCCCACAGTATACCGGTGATGACCGTTATCGCCTACGGCAATGTACAGAACGATCAACTTCAACTCCACCGTCCGGAAGTGTGCTATTCAGCGGTAGGGTTTCAGATTTCTAGCTCTACGCTGGCAGATTTGCAGCTGGCGCGGAACGTCCACCTGCCGGTACGCGAGCTCGTCGCGACCTCCGATAGTCGGGTCGAGCCAATTTGTTACTGGACGCGGATCGGCGATGCCATGCCGACCACTGGTACCCAGCAGCGTTGGGCAAAGCTCCAGCAGCAGATGAACGGCGTGATCTCGGACGGTGTACTTGTGCGAATGTCGACGGTCGGTGCTCCGACTCCTGAAGTCTTCAGCGAGTTGCGCCGTTTTGGAACGGCGCTGGTCGCGAGTATCGCCGCCGCCGACCGGCTAGTTCTGATCGGGCCGACGCTGGCGGCCAGCATGCGGACGGCCGGTGCCTAGCTTCGAAACCCATCGAGCGGGCGCAAGATGATGAAAATGAACACCAGGGTCGCCGCCAGCATCGCCGCAGCAAGCACATCATGACCCTCGTTGCCAACGTAATTGGTCGCAGCACAGCCCAGCGCCGCGACCATGTATTGCCACAATTGGTCACGCACCTCCCCTTGCGAGCGTTGCAGAAACAGCACGACGAGCCCAGCGAAGACGACCATCGTAATCCAGTCGTAAATAGTCTGCATGCTGAGACCCTCTATCTGACGACGGAGCGAGGTATGTGCCGTCGTTTCGCATCCTATACGCGCTTTGCTGGTCTAAGCTACCGCCGTAAGTCGCAAGCTTCTGCCCGGTTTGAACTTCCGCGCCGACCACCTGCCAGCCGATGAACGGGATGATCCAAACGCCGCAACCGGTTGTCCAAATCGCGACCCGGACGGGGATCCCGCTGGACATCGTCATCGTGACCGTGCGGGTTATCGAGTTTTTGCTGGTTTTGGGATCGGGGTTGATCCTGAATCAGCTTCGACCCGACGTCGACGGCACCGGTATGGCGGCGGTTTACGCGCGGGTCGCCTTCGTCGCGGCGATCGCCTTCGCCGTTCTTGCTGAAACTGTCGGCAGTTACGACGTCGACGCCCAGTTTTCGCTGCGCCAGGCGTGGCAGCGCATGCTGACGGCGTGGATCGCAACAACATTGTTCCTGGTGACACTAGGCTTCTTGCTAAAGGCGTCAGACCAAATCTCGCGGGAGTGGGCGCTGCTCTGGTTTCTATCGGGCGGCGCGACGCTGCTGATCGGCCGACTAGCCATGACGATTTGGATCAGGCGTCTGAAGCGCCAAGGCATCTTCAACCAGCGTGTCGCGATTTTCGGTGCCGGCGCGCAAGGCGCACGGCTCGCTGAATACATTCTCGGCACCGACAAGCTCACGATCACCATCGTCGGTTTCTTCGATGACCGGCTCGACGGCCGCGTGCCGCTGATGACGCACAACATTCCGGTACTCGGAAATCTTTCGGCGCTGATGTCGATGATTCGCGAGAGCCGGATCGATCAGGTGATCGTCGCGCTGCCGTGGTCGGCCGAAGTGCGGCTGCAGCAGGTCGTCAGCCGGCTGGCACTGACCCCGGTACGGATTCGGCTGGCTCCCGATCTTGCGAGCTTCGTCTTTGCCCGCCGGCCGGTGGTACTGCTCGGCGAGCTGCCGGTAATGACGTTGTTCGAGCGCCCGATATCGGGCATCGATGCGGGACTGAAGTTGGTTGAGGATCGTATCATTGCGAGCCTTGCGTTGCTGCTTGCGGCCCCGCTCATGCTGCTGATTGCCTTGGCGATTCGGCTCGACAGCTCGGGCCCGATTTTCTTCAGGCAGCCACGGGAGGGCTTTAACAACCATCCGTTCCGGGTCTACAAGTTCCGGACGATGTTCGACCGGCATGCCGAACTCGATACTATCGTCCAGGCCAGTCGCCGTGATCCGCGTATCACCCGGGTCGGCGGGCTGCTTCGCCGGACCAGCCTCGACGAGCTACCGCAGTTGTTCAACGTGCTGCAGGGGGACATGTCGGTGGTCGGGCCGCGCCCTCACGCGGCCTCGACCCGTGCCGGCGGACGGCTGTTTTCCGAAGTCGTATCGTCCTATGCGGCACGGCACAAAGTCAAGCCCGGGATCACGGGCTGGGCACAGGTTTGCGGCTGGCGGGGCGAGACCGACACCGAAGACAAGCTGATCAAGCGTTTCGAGCATGACCTTTATTATATCGAAAACTGGTCGATCTGGTTCGACTTGTACATCGTGGCGCGGACCGCTGCGGCCCTGATCATTCCACGCAATGCATTTTGACGTGTGTCGGGGGAGTAAATTAACGAAAACGCCCGGGAATTACCCGGGCGTCAACGGTGACGAGACCTAACTACGTGGCTCGCGCCTGCCAAGGGATGCCCCCGGCTCGGCATGACGCGGTTGCGGCCTTTAATGGCCGTCTTCCCTGAACTCCCGGCCACTGTGATTGCCGGTACGCCATTAGCGCTATGCCGATGCATGAAGTTTGTCATGCGACATTCATGGTGTTCCGACAGTTCATTACGGACTGTTGTGCGGTTGCAACAGCACAGCTAGACACCGCGCTCCATCGGTGCCGAGGTCGACCCCCAAGCTATGCGTCTTTCCCGTTATTTTTTGCCGTTGCTGAAGGAAACGCCAGGAGACGCGCAGGTTGTCAGCCACCAATTGATGCTGCGCGCCGGGCTGATCCGGCCGACCGCGGCGGGCATCTATGCGTGGCTGCCGCTCGGCCTGCGGGTATTGCGCAAGATTGAGGGTATCGTGCGCGCCGAGCAGGACCGGGCCGGGGCAGTCGAACTGCTGATGCCGACGATCCAGGCGGCGGAATTGTGGAAGCAGTCGGGCCGTTACGACGCTTACGGCCCCGAGATGCTGCGCATCACCGACCGCCACGACCGTGAAATGCTGTTCAGCCCGACCGCCGAGGAACTGTTCGCGACGGTGTTCCAGAACGGCGCGCGCAGCTACCGCGACCTGCCGAAGATACTCTACCAGATCCAGTGGAAGTTCCGCGACGAGGTCCGGCCGCGCTTTGGTGTGATGCGCGGACGCGAGTTCCTGATGAAGGACGCGTACAGCTTCGATGTCGATTTCGACGCCGCGCGGCACAGCTATAATCGCATGTTCATCGCCTATCTGCGAACCTTCGCGGCGATGGGCCTCCACGCCATTCCCATGCGCGCCGACACCGGACCGATCGGCGGCGACCTCAGCCACGAATTCATCGTGCTCGCGGCGACTGGTGAAAGCGAGGTGTTTTATCATCGCAATTGGGAAGCCGAGCGCTCGACCGAGGTCGATGCCGACGATGCTACGGCGCTTGCCGCTTATGTCGCCGCGCTCAATACCGATTACGCCGCCACCGACGAGAAGCGCGATGCACGGGCGGAGGCAAAGGCGGGCGACGCGCTCAAGCAGTCGCGGGGCATCGAAGTTGGGCAGATATTCTACTTCGGTGACAAGTATACGAAGGCGTTGGGCATCACCGTACAGGGGGCTGACGGGACGGCCGTAACGCCGCTGATGGGCAGCTACGGCATTGGCGTCTCGCGGTTGATCGGGGCGATCATCGAGGCCAGCCACGACAAGGACGGCATTATCTGGCCCGAGGCGGTGGCGCCGTTCAAGGTCGGGTTGATCAACCTGCGGTCCGACGATGCCGTCTGCGCCGCCGCGGCGGACGCGCTGTACCTGCAGCTCGAGGCCACCGGTGTCGAGGTGCTGTACGACGACCGCGACGAGCGCGGCGGGGCGAAGTTCGCCGCGATGGACCTGATCGGGCTGCCGTGGCAGCTGGTGATCGGGCCGAAGGGCGTCGCGGCGGGCACAATCGAGTTGAAGCGCCGCGGCGCAGGGGGCCGCGAGGAGCTTACGGTCGAGGCGGCGCTGGCGCGCTTGGCGTGATTGCAAGCCGATGATCACCCGCTACGAGCGCATGATCGCCGCTCGGTACCTCTTGCCCGGCCGCGGCGAGGGCTTCATCTTCCTCGTCGCCAGCATCAGTTTAATTGCGGTCGCGCTCGGCGTCGCGGCGCTGATCGCGGTGATGTCGGTGATGAACGGTTTTCGCGCCGAGTTGTTCGACCGTATCCTCGGGCTGAACGGCCATGCCGTGATCCAGGGTTACGGCAGCCGATTACCCGACTGGCGGCCGCTGGCGGCGCAGGTCCGGGGCTTGCCGGGGGTGGTCAAGGCGACGCCGCTGATCGAGCAGCCGCTGATGGCGACCTTCAAGAATCGGGTGGAAGGCGTGCTGGTTCGAGGCATGACGTTGCCCGACATCATGGCAACGAAGGTGATGACCGGGAATGTCCGTCAGGGCAGCCTGCGGAATCTCGTGCCCGGTACCAATACCGTCGCTATCGGCGCACGCCTGGCAGAGAACCTCGGCGCGCAGGTCGGCGATACGATCAGCGTGATTTCGCCGGATGGCCAGACCGGGCCGTTTGGGACCGTGCCGCGCATCGTCGCCTACCGCATTGTCGCCGTGTTCGAAGTCGGCATCTACGACTACGATAAAGCCTTCGTCGTCATGCCAATGGCGGACGCGCAGACATTGTTGCGCTTGGGCGATGCGGTCGGACTGATCGAGATCGTTACCAACGATCCTGATCATGTCGATGCGATCCTGAAACCGCTCGCGGGGAGCGTCGGGCGCTCGGGGGTGATCGCCAGTTGGCAGCAGACCAACAGTGCGCTGTTCGAGGCGCTGGTCGTCGAGCGCACCGTGATGTTTTGGGTGCTGTCGATCATCATCCTCGTGGCGGTTTTCAATATCCTGTCGAGCCTGATCATGCTGGTCCGCGCCAAGAACCGCGACATCGCCATCTTGCGGACGATGGGCGCAAGCCGGGTCGCACTGATGCGGGTTTTCATGACGGTGGGCACGGTGATCGGCGGGCTGGGTATCGGGCTCGGCCTGGTGCTCGGCTTCGCAGTGCTGCAGTTTCGCGCGAGCATCGTCGCGGGCGTCTCGGCGCTGACCGGCGCGCAGCTGTGGGATCCGTCGGTGCGATACTTGACCGACCTGCCGTCACGGACCGATCCGATGGAGGTGGTCGGCATCGTCGCGCTGACGCTTCTGATGTCGTTTCTGGCAACACTGTTCCCGGCGTGGAAGGCGGCGAGCACCGATCCGGTGCAGGTTCTGCGTTATGAGTGAGGCCGCCAGCGAAGCGGTGCTGCGGGTCGAAGGCCTATGCCGCAGCTTCCAGCAGGGCGGCGTCACCATCGAGGTGCTGCGCGGTGTCGACCTGACCGTCGCGCCCGGGGAGATCGTTGCGCTGCTCGGGCCATCGGGATCGGGCAAATCGACCTTGCTACAGGCCGTCGGCCTGCTCGAGGGCGGGTTCAGCGGGGCAATCAGTATCGACGGCGAACGTGTGGAAAAACTGGACGCGCGCGGCCGCACGCGGGTACGCCGCGACAAGCTCGGCTTCGTGTATCAGTTCCACCATTTGTTGCCTGATTTCTCGGCTTTGGAGAATGTGGTCCTGCCGCAACTGATCCTCGGCACTGCGGCCGTGTCGGCGCGCACTCACGCCGCCGACCTGCTCGGCAAGCTTGGGCTGGGCAACCGGCTGACGCACCGGCCGGCACAGCTGTCGGGCGGCGAGCAGCAGCGCGTCGCCGTCGCCCGCGCGCTCGCCAACCAGCCGGTGCTCGTGCTCGCCGACGAGCCGACGGGCAACCTCGACGAGGCGACCGCGGCGACCGTGCTCGCCGAATTCCTCAAGCTCGTCCGCACCCTCGGTAGCAGCGCGCTGGTGGCGACCCACAATCTCGCGCTGGCGCGGCAGATGGACCGCGTCGTTACGCTTCACGACGGGCGGCTGGTTATCCCCAGCTGATTGCGACTGGCGGCGCGGTATCCCCTCGCGCGAATCGCCTAAGCACGCCATCTATGCCTCATGTCTCACGCCGCCTTCGTGCCGCTGCGCGTCCACTCGTCCTACTCGATGCTCGAAGGCGCGGTGCAACCCGCCGACGTCGCCAACCTGTGCCGACGCGCCCGGTTTCCAGCCGTGGCACTCACCGACCGCAACAATTTGTTCGCGGCGATGGAGTTCTCCGACGCCTGCAAAGCCGAGGGGGTCCAGCCGATCGTCGGGGCGCTGCTCGGCATCGAACGGCCCGGCAGCCGGACCAGCGTCAGCCGTCCAACGACCGACTGGCTGGTGCTGCTGGCGCAGGACGACACCGGCTATGCCAATCTGATCGCGCTGGTCAGCGACGCGCATCTCGACGCAGGCGCGGCCGAGGACCCGCAACTGACACTCGACCGCCTCGCAGGGCGTACCGACGGGCTGCTCGCCTTGACCGCCGGCCCGGAAGGCGCACTCGCCCGATTGCTCGCCGAGGGACAGGATGTCAGCGCCTATGCCGATCAGCTCGAAGCGCTTTTTCCGAAGCGACTTTACGTCGAGATTAGCCGTACCGAGGATCCCGTCGAGCAGAAGTCTGAGGCCGGGCTGATCGCGCTTGCCTATGCCCGCGATCTGCCGCTGGTCGCCACCAATCCGGTGCGCTTCGCCGACATGGGCGTTCACGCCGCGCACGACGTGCTGCTGTGCATCGCGGACAGCGCGTATGTCGAAACCCAGGAGCGCCGCCGCTCGAACCCGCATCAATGGCTCAAGTCGGCGAAGGACATGGCCGAGTTGTTCGCCGACCTGCCCGAAGCGTTGGCGAACACCTTGGTCGTGGCGCAGCGCTGCGCGGCCAAGGCCCCGGCCCGCGCGCCGATCCTGCCGAGCCTTGCGGGCGATCCCGAAGCCGAGTGCCGCACACTCGCCGCCGATGCCGCGGCGGGGCTTGAGCTGCGGCTGGCGAAGCTCGGTCTCGCAAGCGACGCTGCCATCCCCTACCGCGAACGGCTCGACTTCGAGATCGGCGTCATCAACCGGATGGGTTTCGCCGGTTATTTCCTGATCGTCGCCGACTTCATCGTCTGGGCTAAGGCGCAGGGCATCCCGGTCGGGCCGGGGCGCGGATCGGGCGCCGGCAGCGTCGTCGCCTGGGCGCTGACCATCACCGACCTCGACCCGCTGTTTCACGGTCTGCTGTTCGAGCGCTTCCTCAATCCCGAGCGGGTATCTATGCCCGACTTCGACATCGACTTCTGCGAAACCCGTCGCGGCGAGGTCATCCGCTACGTCCAGGGCCGTTACGGCCGCGCGCAGGTGGCGCAGATCATCACCTTCGGGAAGCTGAAGGCGCGTGCGGTGCTGAAGGACGTCGGCCGCGTGCTGCAGCTGCCCTACGGCCAAATCGACCGGCTCGCCAAGCTGATCCCGAATCATCCGACCGACCCGTGGACGCTGGCGCGGGCACTGAACGGCGTCTCCGAACTGGTCGCCGAACGTGACCGCGATCCGAAGGTGGCGCGGCTGCTGCAGGTCGCGCTCAAGCTCGAAGGCTTGCCGCGGCACGCCTCGGTTCACGCGGCGGGCGTCGTCATCGGCGACCGGCCGCTATCGCAGCTGGTGCCGATGTACCGCGACCCCCGCTCGGACATGCCGGTGACGCAGTTCGACCTGAAATGGGTCGAGAAAGCCGGGCTGGTGAAGTTCGACTTTCTCGGGCTGCGGACACTGTCCGTGCTCGAACGCGCGACGACGCTGCTGGCGGACCGCGGCGTCGACATCGACCTCGCGACGCTGCCGCTCGACGACGAGGCGACGTATCGCCTGATCGCGCGCGCCGACACCGTCGGTGTCTTCCAGTTCGAATCGGAGGGCATGCGCCGCGCGCTGACGCAGGTCCGCCCAAGCTGCTTTGCCGATATCGTCGCGCTGGGTGCACTCTACCGCCCCGGCCCGATGGACAATATCCCGCAGTTCGCCCGTCGCAAGAACGGCGAGGAAGCGCCCGACTACCTCCACGCGAGCCTCGAAGCGGTGCTCAAGGAGACCTACGGCGTCATCATCTACCAGGAACAGGTGATGCAGATCGCGCAGATCCTAGCGGGCTACAGCCTCGGTGAAGCCGATCTGTTGCGTCGCGCCATGGGCAAGAAGATCCAGGCCGAAATGGACGCGCAAAAGGCGCGCTTCATCGACGGCGCGCAGGCGAACGGCGTCGACAAGCGCCAGGCGTCCGGCATCTTCGACCTTGTCGACAAGTTCGCGGGCTACGGATTCAACAAGAGCCACGCCGCCGCCTACGCCGTGCTGAGCTACCAGACCGCGTGGCTGAAAACGCATTATCCAGTCGAATTCTACGCTGCCACGATGGCGTACGATATCACCAATACCGACCGGCTCGCGGTGTTCGTCGACGACATGCGGCGCATGGGAGTAAAATGCCTGCCGCCGTGCATCAACGCCTCGGGAGCCGACTTTGTCGTCGAGGGCAGCCACGTCCGCTTCGCACTCGGCGGACTGAAGGGCGTCGGCGAGAAGGCGATGGCGACGATCGTCGAGGAGCGCGCCGCCGGACGCTTCACCAGCCTCGCCGACTTCGCGCGCCGGGTCGACCCGCGGCAGTTGAACAAGCGCCAGCTCGAAAGCCTGATCGGCGCAGGCGCGTTCGACGGCATCGAGCCGAACCGCGCCGGCGTGCACGCGCTCACCGAGGCGGTGCTCGCCACCGCGCAGCGCCAGGCCGAAGCGCGGGACAGCGCGCAGGTGGCGCTATTTGGCGAGCAGGCCGACCGCGGGCTAGCGCTGCTGGTCGCGCCGTCGCGGCGCTGGTCGCTGGCCGAGGCGATGGCGCATGAGAAGGAGGCGTTCGGCTTCTACTTCTCGGGGCACCCGGTCGAAGCATGGGGGTACCTGCTCGAAGCACATGGGGTGCGGACCTATGCGCAAGCGGCTGCGATCGAGCCGCCGCCGGGAGGCGGGCGACTGCCGTGCACGCTCGCCGGGCTGATCGAGGAGGCAAAGTGGCGGACACCGCAATCGGGCAAGGGCAATCGCTATCTGCTGCTGACGATGTCGGACGCGTCGGGGCAATATGTGGCGAGTTGCTTCGACGACGATGCGCAGGTCCAGCTCGAAGCCGCCGTCGCGGCGGGCGATGCGGTGCTGGTCCACGGCGAGCTGATGTGGCGCGCTGGCGAGGACACGCCACGGGTCACCGTTCGCGGGGTGCAGCCGCTGGGTACGCTGGCGAGACGCTCACGCTGCCGGTTGACGATCGAGGTCGCTGGGATGGCTGCCGTCGACGCGCTGGGCTCGGTGCTTGGTCCAGCCCGTGGTGGGCGCGGCGAGGTGCTGACGTGGCTGACGCTAGATGGTGGCCATCGAGCACAAATCTCGCTCGGCCGCGACTTCGCCATCGACGGTGAGTTGCGCGACAAGGTCGGACGGCTGCGCGGTGTCAGCAGCGTCAAGCTGACCGCGGTCGACGGGCCGCAATTGGCGCTGGTCAACTAGGCTCAGGACCCATTAAAGGGATTCCCACGACGTCGATGATCTGATTCAATGGCGGCGCTGAGGAGGCGTTGCCATGAGCGATTTGATCTGGCTGTCGGAGGCGCAGATGCGCCGGATCGAGCCGCATTTTCCACTGTCGCATGGTGTACCGAGGGTCGATGATCGTCGGGTGATCAGCGGGATCATCTTCGTGATCCGGAACGGCCTGCGCTGGCGCGATGCGCCGGCGGAGTACGGCCCGCACAAGACGATCTACAACCGCTTCATCCGCTGGAGCCGGCTGGGCGTGTTCAACCGCATCTTCGCCGCGCTCGCGGCCAAAGGCGGCAAGCCGGACCAGCTGATGATCGACGCGACCCACCTGAAGGCACACCGGACCGCCGCCAGCCTGCTCAAAAAGGGGCTCTTCCCCGATGTATCGGACGAACCAAAGGCGGCCTGAACTCTAAGCTGCACGCCGTCTGCGACGGCCAGGGCCGGCCGCTGATCATGCTGCTCACCGAAGGGCAGACCAGCGACTACAAGGGTGCCGCGCTGATGCTCGACGCGCTGCCCAAGGCCAAGGTGATGCTCGGCGACCGGGGCTATGACGCCGACTGGTTCCGCGCCGCCCTGATCGCCAAGGGCATTGCGCCGTGCATCCCGTCAAAGACCAACCGCAAAAACCCGATCCCACACGACCGGGCGCTTTATCGCCAGCGTCACCGCATCGAGAACATGTTCGGCAAGCTCAAGGACTGGCGGCGCATTCACACCCGCTACGACCGATGCGCACACACCTTCTTCTCGGCCATCGCCATCGCAGCCACCGTCATCTTCTGGCTGTGATCAATGAGTCCTGAGCCTAGAACGTAATAATGTGCGCTTGGATATGGCATCGGTTTCCCCCTTCCTCTGCTGCCGTGCGTCTACCACGCAACTCGATACATGCATAGTATACGGCTCTCAGAGCCGAGAGCGCTCTGGCCTGACGGGGGCCGAATACCAAAAGCACGCAGGTTGTGCTGGGTTACAAGGAATGCTCAATGTCCGCTTTCCACCCACTTTCCGACATTACAGGCTTCAACCGGCGTTCACCAGAAGCGGACTGGCTGCTTAAAGGCAATTGGGTACCAAGAGAGGACTGGCAGCAAAC
>JANOOK010000066.1:0-23997 GCA_031421275.1 Sphingomonadaceae bacterium | reverse complement strand
CGATCAGCAACGGCGGCACCGGCGGCGCGTATCGGTACCAAATTCCGCGCGATGCGGACCGCTATTACGGGGTGACGGCGCGGCTGAATTTCTAGGGGGCTTACAGCGCGTCCGGCTCTACTCCTCCGCCACCCTGATTACCGGCAGCAGCAGCTGCACCCACGCCGTCGCCAGCAGATACCCGCTGCCGCAGATCACGAACATCGGCCAGTAACCGTGCCCGTGCTTCAGCGACCACCCCGCCAGCTCGATCATGAGCGCGCCCGAGATGTTGCCGCCGACCGCGCCCGCGGCGATGACGGTGCCGACGCGCGCGGTCGGCACGATGTCGGCGGTCAGCCCGAAGACGTTGGTCGAAAAACCCTGATGCGCGAATAGCGCGATGCCAATGACGATCGCCGCCGTCCACGGACTGCTCGCCAGCAGCGCCAGCGGCATCACGACGATGACGCTGGCGTAGAACAGCATCGAGCTTTTGCGCGCCGCATTGACGCTCCAACCACGCGCGACGAGCCGCGGGAACAGCAGCCCCGACGACAGCGCGCCCATCGCAGCGAAGCTGTAGATCAGCGCCACCGGGCCGCCGAGGCTCGCCTGGCTCATGCCGAAGACGCGGTGGAAGAAGTCGGGCATCCAGAACAGCAGGAAGAACCACGTCTGGTCGCTGAGCAGCTTGGCCCCGATGATCGCCCAACTGCGCCGGTCACGCAGCAGCTCGCGCCACGGCACCCGCGGAGCGGCGACGCTGACGACATGCCCGGCGCGCGGTACCGGGATCAGCCGCCGCGTGCCGAGCCACCACACCGCGAGCCACACCAGCCCGAGCCCGCCCGTCACGAGAAACGCCGCGCGCCAGCCGAACGCGAGTGCCAGCGGCGGGATCAGCAGCGGCGTGAGGATCGCGCCGATGTTCGGCGCGGTGTTGCCCAGCCCGAGCGCGAACGAGCGTTCTTTCAGAGGCAAATACACCGCCGCCGCCTTGACCGACGCCGGTGTGCCGACCGACTCCGCGGCGGCGAGCGCGGCGCGCGCCACGACGAATTGCTGCACCGTCGCGGCAAACGCGTGCGCCATGCCCGCGAGGCTCCACACTGCGACGCCGAGCCCCAGTGCAACACGCACGCCGAAGCGGTCGACGAACCAGCCGACGAACAGCAAGGCCCCCGCCGCGGTCATCTGGAAGACGAAGCCGAGGTGCGCGAACTGCTCGTCGCCCCAGTGGAACTGCGCCTCGAGCGTCGGCTTCAATAGCGCCAGCACCTGCCGGTCGACGTAGTTCAGCGCCACCGCGACGAACAGCAGCGCGATCAGTCCGCGCCGCGCCGCTGGCGTCGAGACCGCCTCGCTCATTCGCCGGAACTGCGGTGTGCCCAGCGATCGCGGCCATGCAGCGCGAGCCGGTAGTAGCCGAGCGACAGCAGGATGATGGCACCGGTCGCCAGCAGTCCCGGCCGCCCGACCGCGGCATCGCTCAGGCTGGTCCAGACGATGCCCGCCAGCGCGAGCAGTGCGACGACCGGGATCACCGGGTAGAGCGGCATGCGGTACGCGGCATGCGCGGTCGTGCCCCGCCGCCGTCCGCCGACCACCGCGCTGCACAGCAGCGCGTAGATCACGACGATGCCGCCCGAGATGATCGTCAGCAGGATGTGCTCGGAGATCAGGCACCAGCCGATGCCGATCGCGCCCATGACCAATGTGGCGATCCACGGCGACCCGAAGCGCGGGTGCAGGCGGACCAGCGCCCGGTTCGCGGTTTCGGGCCAGCAGCGGTCGCGCGCGGTGCTGAACAGCACGCGGCCGGCCAGCAACGCAACGACGATCATCGAATTGAAGATGGCGAGCGCCACCGCGAGGCTCATCACGGTCTCCACCACCGGCCCGCCGGCGGTGGCGATGAACGCCGGCAGCGGCTTCGCGGCGTGGGTCAGCGCATTTAGGTCGGGCGCGCCGGTGAGCACCGCGATCAGCGGCATCAGCTGCAAGACCGCGGCAATGCCGAGCGCCCAAAAGATAACGCGCGCGCTCGACCGCGGCGCGTCGCGCAATTCCTCGCCGAAGCCCGCCACGCTGCCATAGCCGTTGAACGCATAGACCGCGCCCGCCGCCGCCGTCCCCATGACGGCGAGCGTTGCCGGAATGAGCGCGGTACCGCTGCCCGCCATTACCGGGTGCAATGCCATGCCAAGCGACCGCACCGGATGCAGCAGGCCTATCGCGGTCAGCAACAGCAGCGCAGCGATCTCGGTAGCGAGGAAAATACCGGTGACTACCGCGTTCAATTTGACGTCGAACACCGCCATGACCGTGACGATCGCGGTCAGCGCCATCGCCGTCGGCACCGGCGGCAGCCCGGGAGCCACCACCGCGAGGTAGCCCGCGGTCCCCAGCCCCGACAGCGCCAGCGCGATCGTCAGCCCGAACAACAGCAGGCCGAGCATCGCGAACGCTGCCGTCGGCCCGATCGCGCGCCCGACCATCGTATATTCGGCCCCGGCTTCCGGGAACGCCGAGACGAGCTCGGCATAGACGTTCGCCATCAGCACCCCGAGCAGCGCGGCGGCGGCGAAGCACAGCAGCACCGAGGTTCCCGCTTGATGGATGACGTCCGAGCCGACGATGAACACGCCGATCGTCGGCGACAGCGCCGACAGCGTCACCATCAGCGCGCCGACGCCGCCGAGCGAGCGGGTGAGCGAACGCGCCTTGACTGCCGTGTTCATTACCCGTGATGCCCCTTGCCGCGCCCAAGGCCGAACATGCCGGTTAGTTCAGCGGTCGGCAATGGCACCGTCGCTTGGCTATTGGATTGCGTAGATCTTGACTTGGTAGCTGCTGCCGAACGCGCCGATGGTGTCGCTGAAGCTGCCGCCGGTATCGAGTTTATGGACGCTGCCGATCTGCGTGTGGCCGGCACGGTAATGTTCGTTGCTATCGTAGACGACCGTCGCGGTCTTGCCGCCCAGCCCGGTCAGCGTAAAGGCGAAGCTCGCCCCTGTCGGCGACCGCGCGTCGGACTGTGCGAGCAGATAGGTCACTCCGTCGGCCGCCTTGACCAGCACGCGCGCCGGCACCTTCCCGTCACTGGTCGCCAGCGTGACGATGCCGTTATGGCACGCCGGCGTGGTTGCCCACTGCCCCGAGGTGCGGTGCCCGGGAAAGGGATTGATACGCCGTAGCGAGCACTGGCCGAGCGCCGGCGCATTGAGCATCGGCGCGAAGCGGAGGACGTTGGCGTTGATATAGGTCAGGTTGGCCTGGGTCGCGAGCGCGCCCGGGCTGCCCGCACCGCCGAGGCAATATTGAATGTCGGTGCTGTCGTGGCAGAAATACTGGATGCCGTGCGCGCCGGCGATCAGCGTCATCCAGACCTCGGCATTGACCTCCTCGGGCGTTGGACGCATCGCATTGCCCTGAACAACGCAAATATTGGCCGCCTCGACACAGTCGCTGTCCTGCTTGCCGCCGCCGCCGATGGTGACGGTGACGTTGCTGCCGGTTGCGGTCGCCGGCCGGCTGAGCACGACATGGTTGGCATCGATTACGCCGGTGATCCGCGTATCTTTGGCAAGGCCCGGGCCGCTGACGGTCAGCCCGATCCAGGTCGGGGTGAACCGCGTCCACCAATAGTTATTGGTCAGCGTCGTCGAGCCCGCGCTGGTCGCCGCCGCCATGAAGTTGACCGCGCCCGAAAAACCGAAGTTGTCGCTGCCGCTCTCGACGAACGGCCACACCGGCTTACCCGGTGCCGAAATCTCGATCAGCGCCTGGACCATCAATCCCTGCTGGAACAGCGCGTCGTTGGGCACCGAGGTGAAGTCGCCGCCGTCGATCTTCAACGACGCGACCGTCCACGGCATCGTCATCGAGTAATAATCGAACGATGCCACCCCGACCGCCTTCAGCGCCGCCTCCTCGTCGGCACGGCAGCCGCCGCCCCATTGCGGCAGCAACGGCCAATCGTTGAAGTTGTCGAACACCGGCCGCGTGGGGTCCTTCGCGGTGATCCCCGCGACCGCGGTCGGCACCATGTTCATGCGACGTTGCGCGGGCAAGGTCGTGCTGTCGCATAACGGCTCGTCGCCGATATTGTAGCCGATGAAGCTGGCAGTGGCTTTGTGCTTGGCGATCAGCGCGAGGATCGAGGCAACGCTGTCGACCGCCGGGGCGACCGCATCATACGGCGTCGCGACCGCCCCGACCAGATATAGCCCGCGCGACTTCATCGCCATCAGTTCGCCGTCGTCGCTGCCGAAGCGCTCGGGCCACGGCGTGCCGCCGCCCGCCGAGCCGGCCATCCCGATGATCGTGTTGATATGCTCGCCCACCAGCGCATCGGCGACAGTGGCATAGCGCCCGCCGCCCGGACTCAGCGGATTCTGATACCACACCGCGATCGGGAAGAAATCGCGCGACTTCGGCGGCCCGTTGACCCACGGATACACCGGCGGCACCGGCGGCGTCGTCGGCGCAGCCGGCGCAGTCCCACAAGCTGCGAGCAGCAGCAGCACGGCGAGCATGAGGCGGAATGGCATACCGACGGTGTAACGGGCGACCGGCCGCAACGCGAGCCTTCTTCGCGCCGGTAAACTATGGACGCCCGCACGCGGCCGCGCCACAATCCGGTCAAACACCTTGGGAGCTGCTCGCATGTCCATCCTCACCGGCAAAACGGCGCTGATCACCGGTGCGGGCAGCGGTATCGGCCGCGCCGCGACGATCGCCTTCACCCGCGAGGGCGCCGACGTCGTCGCGTTCGACCTGACCGACGCGGTTCACGAAACCGCCAAGCTCGCCGGCGGTGCGACCGTCGCACTGACCGGCGATGTCGGCGACAAGGCGCAGGTCGATGCCGCGGTGGCGCGCGCGGTCGCCGAGTTCGGCGGCATCGACATCGCTTTCGCCAACGCCGGGGTCGGCGGCGGCATGTCGACCTTCCTCGACCTGACCGTCGACGAGTGGAACGCGGTGCTGCGGGTCAATCTCGTCGGGGCGTTCCTGACCATGCAGGCGGCGGCGCGGGCGATGGTCGCCGCGGGCACGCCCGGCTCGATCATCGCGACCGCGTCGGTCGCCGGCATCCGCTCGGGCGCGGGCGGCATGCCGTACAGCGCCAGCAAGGCGGGCGTCATCAACATGGTGACCACGGCGGCAAACCAGCTTGCCAACACCGGCATCCGCGTCAACGCGGTGTGCCCGGGATTGACCGAAACCGGCATGACGCAGATGTGGTTCGACGGCGCACGGGCGCGTGGCACCGAGCACAAGCTCGGGCAGCTCAACCCCTTGAAGCGCGCCGCCGGGCCGGAGGAGATCGCCGCGGTCGCGCTGTTCCTCGCGTCGGACGCGGCGAGCTATGTCAACGGTCAGGCGATCGCCGTCGACGGCGGACTGTCGAGTTCGCACCCGACGGTGCCGGGGCGAATGGCCTGACCCTCGCCCGCCGTGACGGGAGCGGCTTAAGAGACCCGCCGGATGGTCTCGTTCAGCCGCGCCACCGTCAGCCCGAATTTCGTGATCGTCATACGGTTCTGCGCGCGCTGCCCATCCGCCGCGAGGTCGAGCCACTGATCGGCGATCAAGCCGTGCTTCATCGTAAAGTGCAGGTGTAGCAGGTTGCCGGTGACCGCGCCGCTGACCGGCCCGGTGGCGTCGCTCAAGGTCCCGGCATAACGCCCTGGGCTGGTTTCGCGGATGCGCCACTGGCGGTGCTCGGGCGCAGCTTGGTCCTGAGTCACGGTCTGATCGAGCACCAGCGTGCCGTCGCTCTCGATCCGGCCGCGACCCTCGACAACGGTATGCCGTGGCTTCGACAGCGCGATCTTGAGTTCGCCGTCGCCGTGCGTGCGACCGTCGAAGAAACGCTGCGCCGAGAATGCCGGCGCGGGTGCCGCGGGCAGGTGCGGCTCGGACTGGCCCGCACAGGCAGCCGTGATCAGCGTCAATAGCGGCAGGTAAATTCGCATGGGTATATAACGCTACTCGACGCCGATCGCCGCACCGACCGGTGCCCGACGCATCTCAATGGCTTGCCGCAGGGGTGAGATCAAAACGAAAAATGCCGCGGCTCAACCGGAGTTGGACCGCGGCATCATCTTGGCCGAGTAGCGGTAGGCTGCCTACGCGGCGACCGACCGCGAGCGGCGGCGGGCGCGCATCGATACGCCGACCATGCCGATGCCGGTAATCAGCATCGCCCAGGTCGTCGGCTCGGGTGTCGGCGACGTCTGGTTGGACGCAGCACCGGCAATATTGTCGAGCTCGAACGAGTTATTGCTCGAGGTAAAGGTGATGCTCTTCACCGAATCAGCCCCGAAGTCCCAGTTGACGCGGCGGTTGTTAAGCGCATTACCTTGACTGCCGTCGGCCGGGGCGGACGGGATCATGTTGCCCGCGAACGTCCCCAGGCTGACGCCGGCGGCGTTGAAGTAGGTCACGCTGTTATAGGCATCGATCGAACCCCAGTAAAAACTCAGGCTGCGATAGGACTGGTTCAGCACCAACGTCGCGGTGCCGGCCTTCCCGGTACCGGGGATAGCGAGATAATGCGTCGCATCACCGAGCGGCGCGGCATAGAGGTTGGGCGTCGAGCCCTGCGCAATGGCGAAGTTGCCGACGAGACCCGCCGGTGCACCGCTCTCGAAATCGTAGATGATGCTCTGGCCGGTCGGCAGCGGCTGGGTGTCCGGACCGTTGGTCGATGTGACGGTAACGACCGCCTGGGCCGAACCGGCGGTCGCGAGCGCGACCAGCGCTGCGAGTGCGAGCTTTGACATGGGTACTCCTTTACAGGATGCGGGGGCGCATCGAGCGGAGGCTAAGCAAGTTCCGGGCCAACCGCCTACGGAACTGCAATCACGCGATCGTAACGGGTGCAAATCATTCGGATTGTAAGGTTTTCCGACACATTTATTAGCGTAAGCCATACTCCGATTGCGACCATGCAGCCGGTCGTCTCGACGCTGGCCAACGAACGGCTGGTGCCCGCCCTGTTCGTTGACAGGCATGACCGCGACTGTTCGCGGCTGGTGAAAGTGCGCTGTCCGGGGGGGTCGCTGGGGCGGACGACGGGGATTGAACCCGCAACCTCCGGTACCACAAACCGGCGCTCTAACCAATTGAGCTACGACCGCCACACGAGCGCTCCCGCAGATACGGGGCCGGCCGGCCAGCGTCAAGGACGGGTATTCGGGAGCGTTCAGGGGTGGCGCGGTTCACCACCGCGTGCAGGCGGAACATCGCTCAACGAGGCGCCAGAGCTCCGCACGCGATTCCCGCGGCACCGTGCCCGTCGCGCGGCGCGGCTTCGAGGATCACCGCCGCTCCGGTCTTGCCGAGAACCGGATGAACGCCACCGATGAATGGCTGCCCATCGATGATGAGGTCGATGGTCGTGCTGCCGTTGACGCCCACGATGACGTTCGCCGAACGGGCGATGCTTTCTCCAGCGCCCGCAAACCCCGCCTCCCCGCAGCGGCCGACCTTGTGCAGCTCGATCGCGTAAGGGCCTGGCAGCAGGCCTTCGAGCTGCGCCAAGACGCGCGTACCGGTATCGGTAGCGGTCAAAGCCGCGGTCCCCAGCAGCTCACCACTTGGTCCAAGCAGCTGGGTTGTTGCCGCAAATGCCGAACCGGTGTCGCTGATGCGTCCGAGCGATGTCGTACGCGGCTTATGCCCGGCGGCGGTCTGTAGCAGGACGATCGCCAGTAGCAGCGGTGCTCGTTTCATCGACATATCCTGATCGATGGCGGCTTCACCACGCGCTGCCGTCCTTGCGTGTGTACCGCCACTTGCCGTCCTCGCCCATCACTGCCTGCAGATCGTCTTCGGGATAGGTCACCGCGTCCCCGACGGATCTATCGCCAACTTCCAATATTTCCGCCACCGCATCTGAACGGTTGATGAGCTGATGCGCGACGCCGCCCCTGGCGAAGCCAGCGCACATGCCGGCCGTCAATACCGTCTCGGTTGTGCCGCAGCGCAGCACGAGTTCGCCGCTGAGGACGTAGACGAACTCGTCCTGCCGGCTGTGCGCGTGGAACAACGCCGACACCGCGCCGGGCGCCAAGCTGGTGCGGTTGATGCCGAAGTTGGTCAGGCCGAACAGGTCGCCGAGCGGCTGCTTGACGCGCCCGTCCATCGACCTCGCGAACGGCGGGGGATAGTTCGACGGCTTGACCCGCGGCGGCGCTGCCGTGGCGGCGATCGCGACGGGACGAAGGTGATCTGCTGACATCGTTCTCTCTTGTTACAGCTCCCCTGCCGCTCGCGTCAGAGCGGCAGCGTCACCGACGCGAGCCAAGCCTGCTCGACCGGATCGAGCAGCGGCCCGATCTCGTCGGCGACACGTTGGTGGTAAGCATCGATCCAGCTGCGCTCGGCCGCAGTCAGCCGGTCGATGTCGATCAGCGTGCGGTCGATCGGGGCCAACGTCAGCGGCGTGAAGCCCAGCATCGATTTCTCCGCCCCGGCCACATCGCGGGACTCGATCCGCACGAGATTCTCGATGCGGATGCCGTACGCGCCCGGTTTGTAGTAGCCGGGCTCGTTGGACACGATCATGCCCGCCGCCAGCGGCTCGTCACCGCCCGGCTGGCCGCCGGCCATCGACGCGATGCGCTGCGGACCCTCGTGGACGCTTAGATAACTGCCGACGCCGTGGCCCGTGCCGTGGGCGTAATCGAGCCCCGCCTCCCACAACGGACCGCGGGCCAGGACGTCGAGCTGCGCGCCGCGGGTGCCCACCGGAAACACCGCGCTCGACAGCGCGATATGGCCCCGTAGCACGCGGGTGAAGCGGTCGCGCATTTCGGGCGTCGGCGTACCGACGGCAAGCGTTCGGGTCACGTCGGTGGTACCGTCGCGGTACTGCCCGCCCGAGTCGATCAGGAACAGGCTGCCCGACTCGATCCGGCGATTGGTAGCGGCCGAAACGCGGTAATGGACGATCGCGCCATTCGGCCCGGCTCCCGAAATCGTGTCGAAACTCAAATCCTTCAACTGGTTGGTCGCCTCGCGGAATTGGCGCAGCTTGGCCGCCGCGGCAAGTTCGTCGAGCTCACCCCGCGGTGCCTCGTCGGCGAACCAGTGCAGGAAGCGGGTCAACGCCGCACCGTCGAGGCGGTGCGCGGCGTGCGCACCGGCGATCTCGGCGGCGTTCTTGACCGCCTTGGGCAGCACGCAGGGATCGCGCGCTTCGATGACGCGCGCCCCGCCGCCCGCCAGTGCCGCGAACACCGCCGCGACCGCGCTCGACGGATCGGCCACAACGGTGCGCCCGCCGAGATCGGCCAGTGCTGCAGCGAAAGCTTCGCGCGGATGCAGCCGCACGTCGGCCTCGAAATATGCTGCAACCTCGGACGTAACCTTGTTCGGGTCGACGAACAGGTCGGCGCTGCGGTCGGCGTGGAGGAGCGCGAATGCCAGCGCCACCGGCGTATGCGCCACGTCATGCCCGCGGATGTTGAACACCCAGGCGATCGAGTCGAGCGCGGTGATCACGACCGCGTCGGCTTTGCGTTTCTCGAGCCACGATGCGATCTCGTCGCGCTTCGCCGCAGCCGTTTTGCCCGCCAGCGCGTCCGGGTGGATCTCGACGAGTGCTGCCGACGGTAGCGGCCGGTCGTACCAGATGACGTCGATCGGATTAGCGAGCACCGGAACCAGCTTGGCGTCGATCTCGGCCAACGCCTTCGCGGTCGCGTTCACCCAGCCCTTGGTGTGCAGCCACGGATCATAACCGATACGATTGCCGGCGCGGGCGTTGGCGGCGAGCCAGTCCGTGGTCGACGTCGCCGGAATCGCGACATAGTCATACAATGCACCGTCGACCTGTTCGCGTACCTGGAGCGTGTAGCGCCCGTCGGTGAAGATCGCCGCCTTGCCGGCCAGCACCACCGCCGCACCTGCCGAACCCTCGAAGCCGGTCAGCCATGCCAGCCGCTGCGCATAGCTGCCGACATACTCGCTCATATGCTCGTCGGTGAGCGGCACGACGAAGCCGGTCAAGTGGTCGGCGGCAAGCTGCGAACGGAGAGCGGCAAGGCGGTCGGCATGGGTGGACATGGCGGCAAGTGTAGGGGGCGGCGGGGCTTTGTTCCAGCCCTCCCCGCGCGTACCGGAGAGGGGCTGGAAAGAAGCTGCAGCTCCGGCTACCATGTTCGCTCGATCGGGGAGCGCCGCCGCATGATCCGCTCGTCAGCGCTGCTCCTCATTCTCCTCTCAACCCAACTGGATGCCCAAGTGCTCACGCCCCCTGTTGCCGAACGCCGCCCGCTCACGCAGGTCTTCCACGGCGAGACGCTGAGCGATCCGTATTCCTGGCTCAAGGACAAAGGTTATCCCAAGGTCAGCGACCCCGACATCCTGAGCTACATCAAGGCGGAGAACGCCTATTTCGACGCGCAGATGGCCCCGCATGCCAAGCTCGTCGAGACGCTGTTCGAGGAACTGAAGGCGCGTGTGCCGCAGGAGGATGCGAGCGTGCCGGTCAAGGACGGCGCGTTCGACTATTGGTGGCGCTTCGACAAGGGCGGGCAGTACCGGGTCTGGCTGCGGCGTCCGGCGGAGGGCGGGGCCGAGCAGGTGCTGCTGAGCGAACCCATGCTGGCGGCGGGCAAGGATTACCTCCGCCTTGCCGGGATCGCGGTCAGCCCCGACGGCAAGCGCCTCGCCTACGCCTATGACGACAATGGCTCGGAGCGCTTCGCGCTCAAGGTGCGCGACCTCGCCACCGGGGTCGACACCGCGACGGTGGCGACGAAAAGCATCGGCGTGCCGGTGTGGACGGCGGACTCGCAGGCGCTGGCGTGGACCGAGGTCAACGACAACTGGCGGCCGTTCCGTATCGTGCTGCACACGCTGGGCGCTGGCGGGCATGGCGGCACCGAACGCACGCTCTACGAAGAGCCCGACAACGGCTTCCGGGTGCACGTCGGGCGCAGCCAGGACCGCAGCCAGTTCGTCATCGTCGCGGCCGACCACGTCACCAGCGAAGTCCGGCTGATCCCGACCGCAAACCCCGCCGCACCGCCGCTGCTGGTCAGCCCGCGCCACGCCGGTCGCGAGTATGAGGTCGACGTCCGCGGCGACACGTTGTTCATCCGCACCAACGACGACCACGTCAACTTCCGCGTCGCGACCGCGCCGCTGGCGCATCCCGGGCGGTGGGCGACGCTGATCCCCGGTAGCAGCCGCCATTACCTCCGCAACCTGACCGCGTTCACCAGCTATCTCGCGATCGAGGAGCGCGTCGACGGGCTAGATGCGGTGCGGCTGCGAACCGACGACGGCCACGAGCACTACGTCGCCTTCCCGGAAGCGAGCTACACCGCGTCGGTCGGCATCAACCCCGAACCCGACGCGCCGCTGCTGCGGCTCGGCTACAGCTCGATGGTGACGCCGGCGACGGTGTTCGACTATGACACCGCGACCACGAGATTGATCAGCCGCAAGGTCCAGCAGGTGCCGTCGGGCTATGACGCGAGCGCCTATGCGACCGAGCGCCTGCTGCTGCCGGCCCGCGACGGGACGAGGATCCCGGTGTCGATCGTCTACCGGAAAGGCTTTCCGAAGGACGGCCGCGGCAAGCTGCATCTGTATGGCTACGGTGCCTACGGCCTCGCGATCCCGCCGAGTTTCTCCGCCAGCCGCCTCAGCCTGCTCGACCGCGGCTTTGCCTATGCCATCGCGCATGTCCGCGGCGGCGACGACCTCGGTTATCAATGGTATCTCGACGGCAAGCTGACCAAGCGCACCAACACCTTCACCGACTTCGTCGATGTCGCGAAAGGGCTGGCCAAGGCGGGCTATTCGAAGCCGGGCCTGATCTCGGCGAGCGGCGGCTCGGCGGGCGGCGAGCTGATGGGCGCGGTGGTCAACAGCGATCCGGCGCTGTGGAAGGCGGTCGTCGCGCACGTGCCGTTCGTCGACGTGCTCAACACCATGCTCGACGATCAGCTGCCGCTGACGCCGGGCGAGTGGCCCGAATGGGGCAATCCGATCACGGACAAGGCGGCGTTCGACCTGCTGCGCAGCTACAGCCCGTACGACAATGTCCGCGCCCAGGCCTATCCGGCGCTGCTGATCACCGCCGGGCTGAACGATCCGCGCGTCACCTACTGGGAGCCGGCGAAGTGGACGGCAAAGCTGCGGGCGACCAAGACCGACAGCAACCTGCTGCTGCTCAAGACCAACATGGGTGCCGGGCACGGCGGCAAGTCGGGGCGCTTCATCGCGCTGCAAGAGACGGCGGAGGAGTATGCCTTCCTGCTGATGGCTTACGGGATGTAGGGCTAGAAGCTCTTGCATTTTTGTCGAACCAACTCCGCTCCTCCCGATCGAAGTCGAGGGACCTGCCCGGAGATTGTGCGTCCCTCGACTTCGCTCGGGAGGAGCGGGGGTGGTGCTTCGACCTGAATGCAAGAAAGACTAAACGCTTTGCGATGAAGTTTTATTGGCAGCGAGTGTTCGCGGTGGCGGCCAACGTACCGTTGTTGTGCTGAAACGATCGCCCGTCTAGCGTCGGCGCAATCTGGGGAGCAAGCTCGATGCACGACGCAGATACTGCGCTCGACCTGAGGCCGCGCAATAACGGTGAGATCGCCGGCGACGTCACAGCCGCCGGAGCACCGCCACTGCCCGCCAGTGCGCTGACAGCGCTTGCCTCGCTCGCGCTCGAAGCCTGTGGCGGCGACGCGGGCACCTCGTCCGTACCGGTTCCGACCCCGACACCCGTTCCGGTCGCCAAGCTCGGCGCTCCCGCCGCGGCGCGCTTTCTCGGCCAGGCGACGATGGGCGCGACCGATGCCGACATCGCGCATATCCAGACGATCGGTTTCGACGCGTGGCTGGCCGAGCAGTTCGGCACGCCGCGCGCCACCGCGCACTGGGATTGGCTGACCGCGGGCGGCTATAATGTCGTCGCCAACATCAACAGCCAGGCCGGGCATGACGCTAGCCTCTGGCGGCAGCTGATCGGCGGCACCGACCAGCTCCGCCAGCGCGTCGGCATGGCGCTGCTCGACTATATCGTCGTCGGCATCGACGGGGTGACGAGCAACTGGCGGGCGTTCGCGGCGGCGGCGTATCTCGACGTGTTGATGGACAATGCGTTCGGCAACTACCGGACGCTGCTCGACCAGATCACCACCAACGCCGCGATGGCGTATTTCCTGACCTATCTCAACAACAACAAGGCCAACGCCGCGACCGGCTCGCTCCCCGACGAGAATTACGCACGCGAGCTGATGCAGCTGTTCACGCTCGGGCTCTACCAGCTCAATGCCGACGGCTCGCAAAAACTGGTGAGCGGCGTGCCGATCGAAAGCTACACGCAGGCCGACGTCAGCGGCATGGCGCGGGTGTGGACCGGCTGGACGCTCGATTCCGCCGACACCGCGACGCCCGACCGCTACCGCCGCCCGCTGATCAACATCGCCGCCAGCCACGAGCCCGGCGCGAAGGTCTTCCTCGGCACGACGGTTCCGGCGGGGACCAGCGGCGTCGACAGCAAGAAGCTCGCGCTCGATGCGATCTTCGCGCACCCCAACATCGCGCCGTTCGTGTCTAAGCAGCTGATCCAGCGGCTGGTCACCAGCAACCCGTCGCCGGTCTATGTCGGGCGCGTCTCCGCAATGTTCGCCGACAACGGCAGCGGCGTCCGCGGCGACCTGAAGGCCGTCGTGCGCGCTGTGCTGATGGACAGCGAAGCGCGCGACGATGCCGCCGCCGCCGCGAGCACCAAATCGGGCAAGCTGCGCGAGCCCTTCGCGCGGCTGACCAGCTGGGCGCGGGCATTCGGCGCGACCTCGCCGTCCGACGCCTGGGCGATCGGCGACACCAGCAGCGCCGCCGCGCGGCTCGCCGAGAGTCCCGGCCGCAGCCAAAGCGTCTTCGGCTGGTTCCGCCCCGGCTACACGCCGCCGAACAGCGCGATTTCGGCCGCGGGGCTGCTCGCGCCCGAGCTGCAGCTGACCAGCGAGCCGACCGTGATCGCCTATATCAACTACATGCAGTCGCTGGTGATGAACGGCGCGGGCGACTTCAAGGCCGACTATACCGCCATCCTGACCAAGGCCGCGGATAGCCAGATGCTGCTCGACGCGGTCAACCTGACGCTCGCGGCGGGACAGGTCAGTGCCTCCACCATCGCGCAGTTCAAGACCGCAGTCGACAGCATCTCGGGCGCGACCGCGGGCGGGCTGCTCAACCGGGTCTATACCGCGATCGTGCTGACGCTCGCGTCGCCCGAATATCTCGTGCTGAAGTAGGGAGCGGGCCGATGACCTCCGAACAATCGCGCCGGGCTTTCCTGAAGCGCGCCGGGGCGCTCGGTCTCGCCGGGCAGGCGACGCCGTTCGTGCTCAACCTCGCGGGCATCGGCGAGGCGGCGGCGGCGACCGCGACCGACTATAAGGCGCTGGTCTGCATCTTCATGTTCGGCGGCAACGATCACGCCAACACGCTGACCCCGTACGATCCGGCGACGTACAACGCTTATCAGGCGTTGCGTCCGAATATCGCCTATGCGCGCAGCGATCTCGCCGCGACCGTGCTCAATCCGACGACGCCACTGGGCGGCGGGCTGCAATATGCACTGGCTCCGGCGATGGCTCCGCTGCTCCCGGTGTTCGATGCGGGCAAGCTGGCGGTAATGCTCAATGTCGGCACGCTGACGCAGCCGACGACCAAGGCGCAGTATCTGGCGAAGAGCGTCGCGCTGCCGCCCAAGCTGTTCAGCCACAACGACCAGCAGTCGTTCTGGCAGGCGCAGTCGCCCGAGGGCGCGGCATCGGGCTGGGGCGGGCGGATGGGTGACCTGTTCCAGTCGGGCAACGGCTCGGCAACGCTGACCTGCATCAACGCGAGCGGCAACGCTGTCTTCCTGACCGGCAAGACCGCCATCCAGTACAGCATCAGCTCGAACGGCCCGATCGCGCTCAACGGCAACAGCTCGACGCTGTTCGGCTCGGCAACCGCGAACAGCGTCCTGCGCGCGATGATCGCCGCCCCACGTACGCAGCTGATCGAGAACGAGTACAACCGGGTCACCAAGCGGTCGCTCGACGCCTACAGCTCGGTGACCGCGGCACTTGCTGGCGGCCCGACGCTGGCGACGGCGTTCCCGGCTGCGAACCCGCTTGGCGACCAGCTCAAGATCGTCGCGCGAATGATCTCGGTGGCGCAGGAGCTCGGGGCCAAGCGTCAGGTGTTTTTCGTCTCGCTTGGCGGCTTCGACCTGCACGAGAACCTCGTCGCCGCCGAACCGGTGCAGCTCGACAAGGTCGCGCGCGCGATGCGGGCGTTCTATGACACGACCATCGAGCTCGGCGTCGCCGACCGGGTGACCGCGTTCACCGCGTCGGATTTCGGGCGAACCCTGGTCAATAACACCAGCGGGGCCGATCACGGTTGGGGTAGCATGCACTTCGCCGTGGGTGGCGCGGTCAAGGGCAAGGCGTTCTATGGCAAGCCGCCGGTGTACGCCAACAACGGCCCCGACGACGTGGGCTCGGGACGGCTGGTGCCGACGACCAGCGTCGATCAGTATGCAGCGACCTTGGCGAACTGGTTCGGGGTCACCGCAACCGACCTGCCGACGGTGCTGCCGTACATCGGAAATTATGCCCCGGCGTCGCGGAATCTGGGGTTTGTCTGACGCACTAAAGCTCGCCCAACACGGTCAGCAGTTGTTCGACCTCGTCGACCGTATTATAGTGCATCAGTCCGACCCGGACCAACCCGCCGCTCGCCTCTAACCCCAGCCGGATAATCGCCTCGCGGGCGTAGAAATTGCCGGACCACGCGCAAATGCCGCGCGCCGCGAGCGCCGCCGCAACTGCATCGGGCGTGTGACCGGCGACCGTAAAGCCGAACGTCGGTACCCGGTCTTCGAGCGTTGCCGGGCCGTACAGCTTCACCTTCGGCAACTTCAGCAAGCCTTCGAGTAACATGGCCGCCAGCCCCGCCTCGTAACCCGTAATCGTTGCCATTGCAGCCAGCAGCGCCGCGCGCCGGTCCTGACCCGACGGCTGGCCCATCGTCGTGCCGACCCACGCCAGATGCTCGATCGCGCCGAGCGTTCCCGCCTGCGCCTCGAACGACGGCGTGCCGGTCTCGAAGCGTACCGCCGCCGGCTGTTCGGCCGCCGGGCGTACCTTATACGCCTCGATTTCACCGAGCAGCGCCGCCCGGCCCCACAGCACACCGGCATGCGGACCGAAGAATTTGTACGGCGAGCACACCAGCAAGTCGGCCCCGAGCGTCGCGACGTCAATCGCCAGATGCGGCGCAGCGTGGACCGCATCGACGAACAGCAGCGCCTTGCAGCGCTTGCGGACGATCTCGGCAATGCGGTGGATGTCGTTGACCGTGCCGAGCGCGTTGCTCGCCAATCCGACGGCGACGATGCGCGTCCGCGGCCCGAGCAAATTGGGCAGGCTGTCGACATCGAGCCGCCCGTCGCTGGGCCGGAAATCGAGCCAGCGCACCGTCAGCCCATTGTCGCGCGCCAGCAGCAGCCACGGGGCGACATTGGCATCGTGATCGAGGCGGCTCAGCACAATTTCGTCATTGGCGAAAAACGGTCGCCCGAGCGCGCGCGCCACCGACAGCGTCAGCGAAGTCATGTTGAGACCAAAGGCGATCTCGTCGGCACGACCGCCGAGCAGGTCCGCCATGGCCTCGTGCGCGGCTTCGCTAAGCGCGTCGGTGGCGATCCCGCTCGCGAAAGCACCGCCGGAGTTGGCCGTCCCCGAAGTCAGATGCGCGACCATGCCATCGATCGCCCGCCGACAGACCTGGGTGCCGCCGGGGCCGTCGAAATAAATCCGCGGCCGTCCGTCGTCGCTGACGCGGAGCGCCGGAAATTCGGCGCGAACGGCGTTGAGGTCGTACGGCAACTCTCGTCCTCGCAAGTCAAGGCGGTATCGTAACTGAACTGAGGAAGGTATCGGCAACCGTCCAGCCCGCCATCCTATCCTGCCCAATGCGCCAATGAAAGAGCGTGGCCGCAGCAGGTGACCTCGCCGTAAGGGCGCAGAAGACGATTACTCCCGAACTAATGTCAGCGCATGCGCTACCATGAAGAGCATGACCGCAACCCCGGCGAAGAGCAGGGCATGCCATGGCAGCAGCGCGAGCGGCGCATCGGGTTTACGGCGACGCACGTGGTCGCCCCAGGCAGCGACAAGTGTCATGCCTACCCCGACCGCAAACATGACGAACGTCGTGCTGCTATCCACCCTCAGCCTCGCCACTTGTCTCGCGCCCGCATTGGGCTAGGACGTCGTCGTCACTCCCGCAAGTCGAGGTCCACGCATGCGATCACCAACCCTCCTCGCCGCAATGGCGCTCGCGGCGTCATTGCCTGCGGCCGCACTCACTCCGGCGGCATCCGGCAGCCTTGCCGAGGTCGTTGCCGGACCGCAACGCAGCGTGGCGAACAAGGCTCGCGATGCTTATCGGCACCCGGTCGAGACGCTCGCTTTCTTCGGGCTGCAGCCGACGATGACCGTCGTCGAGATCTCGCCGCAGGGGGGCTGGTATACCGAAATATTGGCACCTTATCTGCGCGATCACGGCAAGCTCGAAGCCGCCGCCGACAATCCAGCGCTCGGACCGCGCGCCGCTGCCGCACGAGCGAAGTTCGAGGCGAAGTTAGCCGCCAATCCGGCCAGCTTCGGCAAAGTCGAGGTCACCGCTTTCGGCAAGGACGCCTTCGCGATCGCCCCTGACGGCAGCGCCGACATGGTGCTGACATTTCGGAACGTCCACAACTGGTATATCGGCGGGTTTGCGCCCGACGCCTTCAAGGCCTTCTATGCAGCGCTGAAGCCCGGCGGCGTGCTCGGTGTCGAAGAGCACCGGCTGTCCGAGAACCGCCCCGACAAGATGCAGGACAGCAGCGGTTACATGAAGACCTCAACCGTGATCAAACTCGCCGAGGCGGCGGGCTTCAAGCTGGCGGGCCGGTCCGAGATCAACGCCAATCCGAAGGACAAGGCAGACTACCCCGACGGCGTCTGGACGCTGCCGCCGACTTACGCTCGCGGTGCTGCCGACCGTGCGAAATATGCCGCGATCGGCGAGTCGGACCGGATGACGTTGCGCTTCGTGAAGTAAGCTGTGCGGCCAACCCCGCGCGGCTCTGCCGGGGACGCCGCCAAAACCGGATGAGGCTCGCTTGAACAACCATGGTCATCCCGGCGAAGGTCGGGACCCATGACCTCACTTGGCGAGATTGAGGTCATGGGTCCCGGCCTTCGCCGGGATGACACCATGCTTGGTGGACGGCCTTCTTGACTTAGCCATGCTCCCAACCGAGCCGCACGGGTCGAAGCACCTCGCCGCCGGTTCCTACCACGACCAAGCCTGCTCCAGTGCTGACGTCGCCGATCCGCGTCACCGCAAACCCGCCCAACGGCTCGACGCCCGCCGGCAGCGTGAACAGCAGCTCGTAATCATCGCCCGCCGTCGCCCGCTCGAGCCGCGGCGCGTCGCCCGGACCGGTCCGCGCCACTGCAGCTTCTGAAAGCGGCAGCCGCGCCAGTTCGACGGTTACCGCCACGCCGCTAGCCGTCGCGAGCCGCTCGGCATCGATCAGCAAACCGTCGGAAACGTCCATCGCCGCCGTCCCGAGCCCTAGCAACGCCTGTCCGAGCGCCAAGCGCGGTTCGGGACGGCGAAAGCGGTTCAGCAGGAACTTGTCGGGCGAGGCCTCGCCCCTGGCGATGCTCAGTCCGAGCCCGGCATCGCCGATCGTGCCGCTGACGTAGAGGATATCCCCTGGCCGTGCGCCACTGCGGCTGAGCGCCCGGCCCGGTTCGACCTGGCCGACCGCGGTCAGCCCGAGCACGGCTTGCGCCAGCCCCGACACGGTATCGCCGCCGTACAGCGCGACGCCCCAATGCTCCAAGCCACGCGCCAGACCGGCGACGAAGGCGGCGATCCAATCATCGTCTTCGGCCGCGCTCAATGCCAGCCCGAGCAGCACGCCGAGCGGCCGCGCGCCCATCGCGGCGAGATCGGACAGGTTGACCGCGAGCAGCTTCCACGCGACGTCCGACGGCGGATCGCTCGGCAGATAGTGTACGCCGCTCGCCAAGATATCGTGCGTGAGGACCAGTTCGCGCCCGAGCGGCGGGGCGAGCACGGCAGCATCGTCGCGCAGCCCGCGCGCCGCCGTGCTGGTCGCCAGCGGCGCGAGCAGCTCGGCGATCAGCGCGCGCTCCTTCATTATTGGCGTCCTAACTGCGGACGGCGCGCGCTACCGCGTCGAGCAGGCCATTAACGAAACCGGCTTCCTTCGCCTCGTAAAAGGCGTGTGCGACATCGACATATTCGTCGATGACCGCCGCGGTCGGCACGTCGGGCCGCGCGATCAGCTCATAGACCCCGGCGCGCAGCACCTGCCGCAATGGCCGGTCGAGCCGGTCGAGCGCCCAGCCGGTCGCGAGGTTGCCGGTGATCAGCGTGTCGATCTCCTCGTGACGCGCCACCACGCCGGCGACGACATCGTCGAAGAACACGATATCGGCGGCGCGGTACTCGTCGTCGCCGATGCACTTGCCGAGCCGGTGATGGTGGAACTCCATCAGCAGCTTGGGGATGGCGTCGCCCTGCATTTCGCGCTGGTACAGCGCCTGTACCGCGGCCAGCCGTGCGGCGGACCGCGCATTGCCGCTGCGGGCTTTCTTCTTCGGTGATGAACTCATCCGCGGAGATGTAGGGGCCGCAGGGGCTTCAGGCAAACCGCGCCTTCAACGCCAGCATCGCCAGCGCCGCCTTCGCCGCCTCGCCGCCCTTGTCCTTCTCCGACCGGTTGGCGCGCGCCCACGCTTGGCGCTCGTTCTCGACGGTCAGGATACCGTTGCCGATCGCCAGCCCGTCGAGCGTCAATGCCATCAGCCCGCGCGCGCTCTCGCTGGCGACGACCTCGAAGTGATAGGTCTCGCCGCGGATGACGCAGCCCAGCGCGACGAAGCCGTCGTAATGTTCGGCGGCAAGGCTGACCGCGGCGGGGATTTCGAGCGCGCCGGGAACGGTGACAACGTCGAAGCTTGCGCCGGCGGCGGTCAGTGCTGTCGTCGCGCCGTCGAGCAGCGCGTCGGCGAGCGCCGCGTAGAAGCGCGCTTCGACGATGAGGATGTGCGGCATCCTAGTGGCTCTCCGAGGCAATGGCAGGCGGGATCGCTCGCTCGCCCACGACGTTCAGCCCGTAGCCGTCGAGCCCGACGATATTGCGGTGGGCATTGGTCAGCAGCACCATGTCGCGCACCCCGAGATCGACGAGGATTTGCGCCCCGATCCCGTAGTCGCGCAGTTCGTCGGGTTCGCTGCCGGTGCCCTTGGCGCGCATCTGCGACGAGATCGCGGTCGGGCTCGGGTCGCGGATGATCACGACGACGCCGGCGCCCTCGCGGCCGATCAGGTCCATCGTTCGCTGCAATTGCCCGCTGCGCTCGTTCGCCTCGTCGAACAGGTCGGTGAACATCGACAGCGTATGGACCCGCACCAGCGTCGGCCGTGCCGGATCGATATGGCCCTTTTGCAAGACCATATGCTCGGCATACTCGGCCTTGTTGATATAGGTCTTCGCCGTCCACGCGCCGCCGTGGTGCGTTTCGAGCCGCGTTTCGGCGATGCAGGCGACGAGGTTGTCGTTGCGGCGGCGGTAGGCGATCAGGTCGCGGATCGTACCGATCTTCAGCCCGTGCTCGGCGGCGAACAGCTTGAGGTCGGGCAGCCGCGCCATCGATCCATCATCGTTCATGATCTCGCAGATCACCCCCGACGGGTTCAGCCCCGCCAGCCGCGCGACGTCGACCGCGGCCTCGGTATGCCCGGCGCGGACCAGCACGCCGCCGTCGCGCGCGACGAGCGGGAAGACATGCCCAGGCGTGACGATGTGCTCGGGACCCTTGGCGGCATCGATCGCGACCGAGACGGTACGGGCGCGGTCGCCCGCCGAAATTCCGGTGGTGACGCCGTCCCGCGCCTCGATCGACACGGTGAACGCGGTCTCGTGGCGAGTGCCATTGTGCTTCGCCATCAGCGGCAAGCCGAGCTGGCGCACCCGGTCGGCACCGAGCGCCAGACATATCAGCCCGCGCCCGTGCTTGGCCATGAAGTTGATCGCCGCGGGCGTCGCCATTTGCGCCGGGATGATCAGGTCGCCCTCATTCTCGCGGTCCTCGTCGTCGACGAGGATGAACATCCGGCCATTGCGCGCCTCGTCGAGGATAACCTCAACCGTCACCATAGCCTGCTCGGGGTGGTGGCCATCGATATACGATTCGAGCTTGCGCAGCGTGTCGGCGGTCGGATTCCAGTCGCCTTCGTCGAGACTGCGCAGCGAGTTGGCATGCAGCCCGGCGGCACGGGCCAGCCCCGAACGGGTCGCGGCACCCTCGGCGACCAAAGTCCTGACCCGATCGATTACGCTCACAGCTTGCTCCAACACTGCAGTGTGAGCACTAAGCAGCCGCTCACACTATAATGTCAAGCGGCACTCGCATGTACGACGTCGGGGTTGGCCGCCAGCGCCTCGCGCATGCGCCCGAGATAGCGCGCCAGCACGTCGATCTCGATATTGACGCTGGTGCCCGCCACGGCGCTGTCGCCAAGCGTCGTCCACTCGGCAGTATGCGGGATGATGTTGACCGTAAAGTGCACGCCGTCGGGCACGTCCGTCACGCTATTGATCGTCAGCGATACTCCGTCGATGGTCAGCGAACCCTTGGCGGCGATGAACGGTGCCTGCGCGCGCGGCGCGACCAACTCGATCCCGGTCGAGCCGCCGTCGGTCCAGCTGCGCACGACCTGCGCGACCGCATCGACATGGCCGGTGACGATATGGCCACCGAGCTCGTCGCCGATCTTCAGGGCTCGTTCGAGGTTGAGCTTGGCACCGACGGTAAAGTGCCCCGGTGCCGAGCGCGCCAGCGTTTCGCCCGAGACATCGACGGCAAAGCGCCCCGGAGCTTTGTCGACGACGGTCAGGCACACCCCCGAACAGGCGATCGATGCGCCGAGCGCAACGCCCGCCATGTCGTACCCCGAGGCGATATGGACGCGCAGGTCGCCGCGCTGCTCGACTGCGGTAACCGTTCCGATGTCGGTGATGATGCCGGTGAACATAAGACGCGCTTACCGCGTCCGCGTGTAGCGCTCAAGCCGGTCGACCCCAAGCGGGCGGCTTTCGGTCAGCGACCAGCGTCCATGCGCCGCGCTTAGATCGTGCAGCCCAAGGTCATCGATGCCGCGCTTACCACCGAGTAACAGCGGGGCGCGGTAGATCAGCAGCCGGTCAACTCGGTCGGCGGCAAGTAGCGCGGTCGCGACGCCTGCCCCGCCTTCGACGAGCACGGTCAGGACTTCTGGAAAGGCGTCGATTTCGGCGATGTCGCGAACCATCAGTGCGCCAGCAAGGCGCTTGTCCGCCGGCATGCCGTCGAGCGTGCGGCTAAGCACCGCTGGGCGCGGTGCCCGCGCTTCCAGCCCGTCGATCCGCACATCGAGCGACGGGTTATCCGCTTCGAGCGTACCACGGCCGACCACGATCAGATCGTTGCGGGCTCGTTCGAGGTGCGCATGCGCACGTGCCTGCGACCCAGTGATCCAGCGGCTGGTCCCGTCCGCCAGCGCGAGGCTGCCGTCGAGCGACAACGCCAGCTTGAGCGTGAGCAGCGGTCGCCCGCGCTGCTGACGGCTGAAGAACCCGGCGTTCAGTGCCATCGCGTCGGCTGCAAGGACACCTGTCGTCACCTCGACGCCGGCGGCTCGCAGGCGCTCGACGCCATTACCAGCGGTGCGTGGATCGGGATCGACGACGGCGACAACGACCCGCGCCACGCCAGCCGCAACAAGCGCATCGGCACAGGCCGGGCCGCGCGGCGAGCGGTGCGCACACGGTTCGAGCGTCAGATAAGCGGTCGCGCTGCTTGTTGCCGCTCCCGCCTGCGCCAGCGCCATGGCCTCGGCATGCGGCCGGCCGCCGGGCTGCGTCCAGCCGCGCCCGACGACACGGTCGGGATGCGGGCCAGCGCTGTCGCGGTTCGTGACGATCACGCAGCCGACGCTCGGATTGGGTGCGGTCCGACCGACGCCGCGCTCGGCCACGGCCAGCGCAGCCGCCATCCAGCGCACATCCGCGACGGCTCGCAGCGTCGCTCCGTCCGCGCTGCTCAAGGCTTGAGTTCGGCCGGCAGCGCCTTGACGTAAGCATCATATTGAGCCCGCGCGGCTTTCTGCTTCGCCGGCGGAAGCGTCGCGATGTAGCGTTGCGACTCCGCCATCTTGACCTGCATCGCAGCTGCATCGGCGGCACGGTCGACTTGTACATCGGCAGCACTGCGGTCGGCCTTCCAGCTCTTGAAGAAGACCACCGGCACGACGCGTCCCGAATATCCCGAGCGCGACTCGAGCAGGAAGCCGGTGACGACGACGATGGTCACCAGCAACGACAATCCAGCGATGATCCAGCGCGAGGTCGGCAGGGCGGCAATCTGTTCGGCAAGCGGCGCATCGCGCGAGGGACCGAGGAAAGACATATCAACTCCATGATGCTCGGCAACGATATAGGGGTGGACGATGCAGCGAGCAAAGGGCGGCGAGTTTGCTGCATTAGCGAGCTATATCGCAAGCGGCACCGCACCCTCCCAAGCCAACCGCGGAACAGGTCGCGCCTACCATCGTTGGCCGACCGTCACGGTAGGAGCGGTGCGTGAAGCTGGCGATCTTCGGCCTGACGGTTAGTTCGTCGTGGGGTAACGGTCACGCGACGCTGTGGCGCGGGCTGATCCGGGCACTTGCCGCTGTCGGCCACGAAGTCGTCTTCGTCGAACGCGACGTCGTTTGGTACGCCGCGCACCGTGACTTGGCCGGGCTGCCGGGTGCCAAGTTGTTGCTCTATGCCGACTGGGCCGAGGTGCTGGCATATCGTAATAGCCTGCTCGATGCAGACGCGCTGATCGTTACTTCCTATTGCCCCGACGC
>JANOOK010000065.1:0-40090 GCA_031421275.1 Sphingomonadaceae bacterium | reverse complement strand
GTATCGCAGCCACCGCTTCCAGGTCGGTGAGGATCTGTACGGCGCGCTCGGCATCCCGCGCGAGGACAAGGCCGCGCGGCTGCAGTGGTTCGCGCGCAATTTCCAGTGCTTCGGCGCGCCGGTGGCGCTGTTCTGCACCGTGGCGCGCGGCATGGGCCCGCCGCAGTGGAGCGATCTCGGCATGTACCTGCAGACGCTCATGCTGCTTCTGCGCGAAGCCGGGCTCGACTCGTGCCCGCAGGAATGCTGGGCGATTTACCCCGCGACGATCCGTCAATTTCTCGGCATACCGCCCGAGCGGATGCTGTTCACCGGCATGGCGATCGGCTACCGCGATCCCGGCGACGCCGCCAACAGCTTCACCGCGCAGCGCGCCGGGCTGAGCGAATTCGCGACGTTCCGGGGAATTTAAGCGGGCTTGCCCAGTTCGAGCATGCTGCGGACCTGCTCGGAGGCACGCTTGGCATAGTCTTCATCCTGCATGCGCGCGGTGGTGTCCTCGGGGATCGTGATGCCACGCTGCGCCCCCGGCCGCGCTCCGATCGCCGCGTGCCAGCGCGCCAGATTGGGCAGGCCTTCGACCGAGACGCCCGACCAGCTGGCGATGCGCGTCCAGCACCAGTTGGCGATATCGGCGATACTGTAGTCGTTGCCGGCGAGATATTCGGTCTTGCCGAGCTGGCCGTCGAGCACGGTGAACAGCCGCCGCGCCTCGCCCTGATAGCGCGCGATGGCGAGCGGGATCTTCTCGGGCAGATAGCGGTAGAAGACGTTGGCCTGCCCCATCATCGGGCCGATGCCACCCATCTGGAACATCAGCCACTGCACCACCCGGCTGCGACCCTGCACGTCGGTCGGCATCAGCCGGCCGGTCTTCTCGGCGAGATACAGCAGGATCGCGCCCGACTCGAACACCGCAAAACCGTCGTCGGTCAGCGCCGGGATGCGGCCGTTCGGACAAATGTCGAGGAACCACGGCTGCTTCTGATCGCCCGCGAGCAGGTCGATCCGATGCACCGTATAGTCGAGCCCCAGCTCCTCGAGCGCGACCGAAGCCTTGTAGCCGTTGGGGGTCGCGGCGGTGTAGAGGGCGAGGGTCATTCGATGTCATCCGGCATGGCGATCCGACGATTGATAATTGCCTCCCAGTCATAAGGGCACTCGGCCGGGAAGACGCTTAGTGGCAGGTTAGTTTCGCCCGAGGCCAAGTCTCTTGCATCGTCATAGGCCTCGGTAATTGCCTCATCGACGCGTGCCGCAAGACTCGGATTGCGCTTGAGTTGTTTCAACACGTGCTTGCGTTGAGTCCGGATCGACGTCGTCCAGCTTCTGCCACGCCGTTCAAGCTGGAAATCCCACTTGAGCATGTGCATCAGGAGCACTCGCAACGCGCTTTCCAGCTTGTCGAACTGCTCATGTCCCAAGTCCTCCAGCTCCTCTGCGATCCACGCGCGGTCGAGCAGGTGTAATTGCCCCGACCGCAGCAGCATCGCCTGATGAAAGGCCCACGCGGCAAAGTCACCGTCGTAAGTGGGCACGTCATACTGGTTCGAGCGGGTGGCCATGACCCAATCCTACGCGCTCACCCGCGCGGATGAAAGTGGCCGTGGATGCTGGCCGCCATCGCCTTGCTGATCCCCGGCGCGCGTTCGAGGTCGGGCAGCGTCGCGCCGCGGACCGCCCGGCTGGTGCCGAAGTGCATCAGCAGCGCGCGCTTGCGCGCCGGGCCGATGCCGGGAACATCGTCGAGCGGATTGGCGGTGATCGCCTTGGCGCGCTTGGCGCGGTGCGCGCCGATGGCGAAGCGGTGCGCCTCGTCGCGCAGCCGCTGCAGGAAGAACAGCACCGGCGAGTTCGGCGGCAGGGTCAGTTCGCGCCCGTTGGTCAGATAGAAGGTCTCGCGCCCGGCGTTGCGGTCGGGGCCCTTGGCGACGCCGACGACGCAGACGTTGAACACCCCGAGCTCGCCCATGATCTCGAGCACCGCATTCAATTGCCCGCGGCCGCCGTCGATCAGCACGAGGTCGGGCCAGTCGCCCTTCTCGCGGTCGGGGTCCTCGCGTTCGAGCCGGACGAACCGCCGCTGCAGCATCGCCTTCATCATCGCGAAGTCGTCGCCCGGCACGATCGCCTTGCCGTTCAATTGCGCGTCGGTCATGTTGAACTTGCGGTACTGGTTCTTGCGGAAGCCCTCGGGCCCGGCGACGATCATCGCGCCGAGCGCGTTGGTGCCCATGATATGGCTGTTGTCGTAAACCTCGATGCGTTCCGGCACGGTGTCGAGGTCGAACAGTTCGGCCAGCTCGCGCAGATGGACGCCCTGCGTCGTTGCCTCGGCGACGCGCCGGTCGAGCGCTTCCTCGGCGTTGCGCTTGGCCTGCTCGACCAGCCGCTTCGAGCTGCCGCGCTGCGGTGCCCGCAGCGCGATGCGCTTGCCGGCACGCTCCGACAGCGCATCGGCGAGCAGCGCCATCTCGGTCAGTTCGCGGTCGAGCAGGATTTCGCGCGGCGCCGGGACGTCCTCGTAGAATTGCGCCAGGAAGGCTGCGAACACCTCGTCCTCGGCGACATCGGCGGTGTGCGCCGGGAAGAACGCGCGGTGCCCCCAGTTCTGGCCGCCGCGGATGAAGAACAGCTGGATGCACATGACGCCGCCCTGGCACGCCAGCGCGATGACGTCGGCATCGGTGGCGCTGTCGGCGGCGTTGATCGCCTGGCTGCCCTGGATATAGGTCAGCGCCCGCAGCCGGTCGCGCAGCACCGCCGCCAGCTCGAAGTCCATCGCCGCCGCCGCGGTCTCCATCTGGCTCCCTAGCTTGCGCTGGACGTCCTGCGACTTGCCCGACAGGAACGCCTTGGCGTCGCCGACCAGCTCCTCGTAGGCCGCGCCCTCGATCCGCCCGGTGCACGGGGCCGAGCAGCGGCGGATCTGGTGCAGCAGGCACGGCCGCGAGCGGTTGGCGAAGAAGCTGTCGCTGCACGAGCGCAGCAGGAACACTTTCTGCAGCGCGTTGAGCGTCGTGTTGACCGAGCCGGCGCTGGCGAACGGGCCGTAGAACACCCCCTTGCCGACGCGCGCGCCGCGATGCTTCGAGATGCGCGGGAAGGCGTGGTCCTCGCGCAGGAAGATGAACGGGAAGCTCTTGTCGTCGCGCAGCAGGACATTGTAGGCCGGGCGGAAGCGCTTGATCAGCTGCGCTTCGAGCAGCAGCGCCTCGGCTTCGGAGTTGGTGGTAACAATCGTCATCGCGCGGGTCTGCGCGACCATCCGCTGCAGCCGCCGCGGCAGCCGGTCGACCTGGGTATAGTTGGTCACCCTGGCCTTCAGGCTTTTGGCCTTGCCGACGTACAGGACCTCGCCCTCGGCGTTCGACATGCGGTAGACGCCGGGGCGCTGCGGCAATGTTCTCAACACGTTACGGATCGCAGCTATCCCGGCATCGCGGTCGGGCATCTCGCTGCCGCGGACGGTGAAGGTCGATGACCCTTCGGAAAAGCGGTCGGGCAGGGGAGGTTGGGCCATCGTCGCAATGACCTAAGCCCGGCGATGCAACCGCTCAAGAGGGGCCGGGCTTTTATCCACGACGGCTGTGGATAAGCCAGTGCACGAACCGCAGTGAAGCGGGCAAGATTGGCGCATTGTCGAAGCACGACGCGCGGTGCCCATTATTTAATCTGTCACAATGGAACCAATTCGTTGCGCCGTCGTCACACCCGCCTTGCCCCCCCGAAGTGCCGCGTCTAGGCCGGCATCCATGGTCAACCAACCCCGAAAGACCGCGATCGTCACCGGTGGGGCCAAGCGCATCGGTGCCGCCATGGTGCGAGCGCTGGCGGCCGACGGCTGGCATGTCGCAATCCACTGCAACGGCTCGGTCGAGGCGGCGACCCTGCTCCAGCGCGAGCTGTCCAGCGCGGGCGGCAGCGTCGCGGTCATCGTCGCCGACCTCGGCGAGCCCCGGCTCGACCACGTCATCGCCGAGGCACAGGTAAATGCGCCGCCGCTCGGCTTGCTCGTCAACAGCGCCTCACGGTTCAGCTATGACAGCTTCGACGATTTCGAGGCCGCCGGCTGGGACGCCCATCAGGCGGTCAACGTCCGCGCTCCAGCGCTGCTGACGAAGGCGTTCGCGGCGACCATCGTCCCCGGCGAGACCGGGCTGGTGGTCAACCTGCTCGACGCCAAGCTGGCCAGCCTGAACCCCGACTATTTCACGTATACCGTCAGCAAGATCGGCCTGCAGGGCCTGACCGAGCTGGCGGCGCGGGCGTTTGCCCCCAGGCTGCGGGTCAACGCTATCGCGCCGGCGGTGACCATGGTCAGCGGGCCGCAATCGCGCGAGAATTTTGCGGCGGCGCATGTGCTGAACCCGCTCGGGCGCGGCGTCGAGGTTGCCGAGATCGTCGCGGCGCTGCGCTTTATCATTGCGACGCCGACGCTTAACGCCCAGACGATCACGCTCGACGGCGGGCAGCGGCTATTGGGCTTGCCGCGCGACGTCGCCTTCATGGTGGACAAATGACGCAGATTTTTGCCGAGCTTGACGGCATGGTACCGGCCGAGCTGACCCCGCGGACGCGCAAGATCGTCCTCGAAGATTTCGACCTGCCCGTCGACATCGGCTTCCACGCTTTCGAGATCGGTCACCCGCAGCGATTGCGGATCAACGTCGAGGTCTGGCTCGACGCGGCGAACTTCCCCGAGTGCGACAGCGCCGAGGCGGCGTGGGATTATGACACGCTGCGGACCGCGATCCTGACCCTGACCGCCAAGCGCCGGTTCAACCTGCAGGAGACCGTCTGCCGCGAAGTCTACGACACCGTCGCTGCCCGGCGCGGCGTCACCGCGCTGCGGGTCTCGACGCGCAAGCCTGATATCTATCCGGACTGCGCCGCGGTCGGCGTCGAGCTGGCGTCGTTCTAGAGTTAGTCGGCTCTGACTAGCCCGTCACCCCCGCGAAGGCGGGGGCCCATACTCGTCAAATGTTCGACGTGTATGGGCCCCCGCCTACGCGGGGGTGACGAGCTAGTTTTGAGAGGTCGACTCTGGCTCGTGGGTTGTGGCTCACACCTTGCCCAGCGCCTTGATCGCCGCGGCCAGCGAGCGCTCGCCGTCGCAATAGCCGTCCCACGCGGTCAGCTTCCCGACCAGTGCGGGCACGCTGCGGACCGTGTACTTTGCCGGATCGAGGCCCTTCCTGACCGCGCTCCACGCCACCGGCATCGACACCGGCGCGCCTGGACGGCCACGCGGCGACAGCGGCGCGACCGCGGTCGCCATCCGGTCGTTGCGGAGATAATCGAGGAAGATGCGCCCGGTGCGCTCCTTCTTGGCCATGTTGATCAGATACTTGGTCGGCGCATCGGCCGCCATGACCTTGCAGACATCGCGCGCGAATGCCTTCGCTGTCGGCCAGTCGACGCCCTTGCCGTCGACCGGCGTGACGACGTGCAGCCCCTTGCCGCCGGTGGTCTTGCAGAAGCTGACCAGCCCCAGTTTGTCGAGCCGGTCGCGGACTTCGCGGGCGCTGGCGATGACGACGTCGAACGGCACGTCGGGCGCGGGGTCGAGGTCGAACACCAGCCGGCCGGGCTGGTCGGGCTTGAACGGCTCGCAGTTCCACGGGTGCAGTTCGAGCGCGCCGGTCTGCGCCGCCGCGACCAGCGCCTCGACCCGGTCGAAGCGGATGTACGGCTTGCGGTCGCCCGACACCGTCACCTCGGTGATCAGCGCCGACTGGCCCTTGGCGGCGTGGCGCTGGAAGAAGTTCTGCGCGCCGTCGATGCCGTCGGGCACGCGGATCATCGAGCACGGCCGGCCCTTGAGGTGCGGCAGCATCCAGGCCCCGACCGCCGCGTAATATTGCGCGAGCTCGAGCTTGGTGACCGGCGTGCCGTCTCCAGCATCGGGCCACAACGGCTTGTCGGCGTGCGAGATCGTCAGGCCCATGACGACCGCCGAACCGCGCGGGGTCACGGTGCCGGTGTGAACCGTCGCCGGGGAGACCTTCGCCGAAGCGGTCTTCGCTGATGTGGTCGGCGGCACCGGATCGTGCAGCGCGGTGGTGGCTGCGGGAGCAGGCGCTTCGGCCGCGACCTCGGCCGCGGGTTTGTCGTCGCGCAGGCCCTTGAACGATGCCTGCCGGATCGAGCCGTCGCCGGTGAACCCGGCATACTGGATCTCGGCGACCAGCTCGGGGCGGACCCAGTGAATGTCGGGCGTCTTGCGCGGCGCGCCCTTGCCCGTGAACGGGCTGACGTCGGTCGCGACCGCCTGCAGCCGCGGCAGGATCGCGGCGACGACGTCGCGTCCGAAGCCGGTGCCGATGCGGCCGACGTGCACAAGCCTGCCGTCGCGATAGACCCCGGCGATCAGCGAGCGGAACGCATCGCCGGTGGTCGTCCACGCGCCGATCACGACCTCGTGGCCGTGGCGGCACTTCGACTTCGCCCAGCTGTCGCTGCGGCCCGACACATAGGGCGCGCCCGCCTGCTTCGAGACGATGCCCTCGAGGTCCATGCGGCACGCCGACTGCAGCACGGCGTCGCCGGCGATGGTGAAGTGGTCGACGTAGCGGATGTTGCCGTGGTGGGCGGCGACATGCTCGTGCAGCCGCGCCTTGCGCTCGGCAAGCGCCAGCGGGCGCAGGTCCTCGGTGCCGTCGAACAGCTGATCGAAGACGAAGTAGACGAGGTCCGTCGTGTTGCCGTCGGAGATCGCCGCCTGCAGCGCCGAAAAGCTCGGTGCGCCGCTGTGGTCGAGCGCGACCACCTCGCCGTCGACGATGCCGTCGCCGAGTGTCGCACCCGCCGCGACGATCTCGGGGAACTTGCCCGACCAGTCGAGCCCCTTGCGGCTGAGCAGCGTCGCCTTGCCGCCCTGCGTCCGCAGCTGCATCCGGTAGCCATCGAACTTGATCTCATGCGCCCAGCCCGGCCCCGCCGGCGGCTTGTCGCGCAGCACCGTCAGCATCGGCTCGATGAAGGCGGGCAGGCCGACGGCAGCTTTCGGTTTGGCCGCCGCCTTCGCCTTGGCCGGAGCCGCCGCGGTAACGGTCGCTTTCTCGCCCGCGGGAGCCGCCGCCCGGGTGCGCTGCCAAACCGCCCCGGCATCGGCCCCCTCGGCCGTCATGAACGGCGTCGCCGCCTTGCCCTTGCCCGCCGTGATCTCCGCCATCGTCCGCGCCGAGGCGACCGAGCGGTCGTCGTCGGTCGGGCCGGTCGGGTTGCCCTCGGCCGCGCCGGCGTCGCGGTGCTTGATCAGCAGCCACGAATTCTTCTGCTGGCTCGATCCGAAGCCCTTGGTGCGGACGATCACCCACGAGCCGTGCATGCGCTCGCCCTCCATGACGAACTTCAGCTCGCCCTTGGCCAGCGCCGTGCCGATGTCCTCGAAGCCCTTTTCCGGGGCCCAATAGCCGCGGTCCCACAGCATCACCGTGCCGCCGCCGTACTGCCCCTTGGGGATGGTGCCCTCGAAGTCGCCATAGTCGAGCGGGTGGTCCTCGACCTCGACCGCCATGCGTTTATCGTGCGGATCGAGCGACGGCGCGCGCGGTACCGCCCACGACCGGAAAATGCCCTCATATTCGAGCCGGAGGTCGAAATGCAGCCGCGTCGCGTCGTGCTTCTGGATGACAAAGCGCAGCGCTGCCGACGGCACTACCTTGGCGGCATCGCCCGACGGCTCGGCGGTCGCGGTGAAGTCGCGCATCTGCTGATATTTCGCTAGGGTAATGGCGGCCATGGTCGCTCCGGGGCAGGTTGCGGAGCCTCAACGATCAGTTCGCGCACAGGCTCCGAAACCCGCGCTGCGATGAATCCTTTTCGAACCGGGCGCGTTGTCGGGCAAGGGAGAACACATCATGAATCAAGCCGCCGCCGACACCCGCCGCTTCAGCGTCCACGCGCGCCACGTCGATCACCACCACGCCCGCCTGCTCGATGAAACCTCGTTCGAGGCGGCCGCGGTGGCATATGTCGAGGACTTCCACCCGGCGGTCGACGCCGATAACGAGGTCAGCGTCATCGTCCGCGAGGTCGGCACCGGCCACCAGCACTGCTTCCGGATCAACGTCGACTCGGGCGAGAGCGCGCCCTGCGGGTGAGAGGAGCGGCGATGTTGGGCTGAACTTGGTCAATAATTGTCATCCCGGCGAAGGCCGGGACCCATGACCACACTCGTCGAAACTCGAGGTCATGGGTCCCGGCCTTCGCCGGGATGACAAAACTTGTTGGGACTTGGCCACTCTGAGTCGATGCTATCATCAGATCGCGCACGCAGGCTGCTCATCGAACGAAATCCTGCCCCGACCGTTGATCCTTCTCGGGAGCGCCAGTCCGGCGTCGCACGAGGGGACCTCACATGGCGTATCGTCCGAGCTGGCAGGGTCATCTCAAGCTGTCGCTGGTCGCCTGCCCGGTGGCGCTCTACACCGCCACCAACGCCGGTGGCGACGTGCATTTCAACCTGATCAACCCCGCCACCAACAACCGCATCAAGATGATCACCACCGACCCCGACACCGGGCCGATCGAGCGGTCGGCGCTGGTCAAGGGCTATGAGGTGTCGAAGGGCGAATATATCCTGCTCACCGATGACGAGATCAAGTCGGTCAAGCTCGAGAGCACCAAGACGATCGACATCGAGCGGTTCGTTGCCGGCGACGAGATCGACCGGCTGTACTGGGACAATCCCTATTATCTCGCGCCCGACGGCAAGCTGGCGCAGGAAGCGTTCGGCGTCATCCGCACCGCGATGGAAAAATCGGGCCAGATCGCGCTCGGGCGGATCGTGATGGCGACGCGCGAGCGCATCCTGGCCTTGGAACCGCGCGGGCGCGGCATCCTCGCCTACACCATCCGCTCCGACGCCGAGGTTCGCAAGCCCGACGAGATTTTCGCCGGGATCAGCGATGCCAAGGCCGACGCGGGGATGATCGCTATCGCCGAGAAGATCATCGAGCAGCAGGAAGGCCCGTTCGACCCCAGCCAGTTCGTCGACCGCTACGAGCACGCGCTGAAGGCGCTCATCGAGGAGAAGAAGAAGGGGCATAAACCAGCGGTCGTCCCCGAGCCCGAGAACACCAACGTCATCGACCTGATGGCGGCGCTGCAGGCGAGTTTGCGCGGGAAGGGCAAGGGCGCCGGGGTCGCTGCGAAGGCGAGCGCGAGCAAGGCCAAGCCGAAGCCGGCAAAGACCAGAGCTCGCAAGGCCGGGTGAGCCGGTTCGTTCGAAGGGGTGAAGCGCTTGACTTGACAAAAAGCGCCAGACCGGTTAGTCCGCGAAAATGCCTCGAACTCAGTCCCGTCCCGATCGCCGTGCCTACCGAACGATCGCGTGCGGGTCGATATCGGCGGATAATGATGGTCTCCTGTCCAGCGGCAGGGTGGTCAACTTTGTCAACTTTGGAATATTATGTCCGTAGTATCGTGCCGATTCGCCGCGTCTCGATCTAGCTGGTTTGCCCGGATGTCGGCCCGCCGTGCCTACCCGACCGCGGTCGAGCCGGAAGTTCCCTCTGCCGACGACGCCAAGTCCTTGTTACAGCATCGTTTTCGCAAAATAGTAAGGGAACTTCCGATGCGCGGATAAGCTGCTCACGACGGGTCGCCGACCGGGCTACGCTGTCGGACCAGCTTCACTATAGCCCAGGACACACGCCGATGACCCCGTCTATGCTCGACACCTGGCGCGCCGCGGCGCTGCTCGCAGCCTCGTTCGGGTCGCTGCCGCCGCCCGCAGCCGCGGCGACCTATACGCTCGAAGCGACCCCCGCCACCGTCGCGTGGGGTAATTACGATGCCGCCGCCAAGCCGGTGCTGCGGATCAGGTCGGGCGACACGGTAGTCTTCCATACCCTGCTGACCAACAGCCCGGCCGGGCTGGAGAAGGCCGGCGTCGCTGCGGCTGCGGTCGAGCCGGCGCTGCGGACCGTGTTCGATCAGGTCAAGGACCGCGGCCCCGGCGGGCATATCCTGACTGGCCCGGTGTTCGTCGAGGGGGCCGAGCCCGGCGACACGCTCGAAATCCGCATCCGCAAGGTCGAGCTGGCGATCCCGTACGCCTACAACGCCTTCCGCTACGGTGCCGGCTTCCTGACCGACGACTTTCCCTATACGCGGATGAAGATCATCCCGCTCGACCGCGCCGCGATGGTGGCCGAGTTCGCGCCCGGCGTGCGCGTGCCGCTGCACCCGTTCTTCGGCAGCATGGGGGTCGCGCCGCCGCCCGCGTTCGGGCGCTACGACAGCGCACCGCCGACGATCATCGGCGGCAATATGGACGATCACGCGCTGGTCGCGGGCACGACGTTGTTCCTGCCGGTGCACGCCACCGGCGCGCTGTTCGAGATCGGCGACGGCCATGCGGGGCAGGGCAACGGCGAGGTCGACATCACCGCGCTCGAAACCTCGCTGGTGGGCACGCTCGAGTTCGTCCTGCACAAGCACGAGCTCAGCCCGTATCCGCGCGCCGAGACGCCGACGCACTATATCGCGATGGGTTTCGACGACGACCTCAGCAATGCGACGCGCAAGGCGGTACGCAACATGATCGACTTCCTCGTCGCGGCGAAGCACATGAGTCGCGACGACGCCTATATGCTGGTCAGCGTCGCGGGCGACGTCGAGGTCACCGAGCTGGTCGACCGCAACAAGGGCGTGCACGTCATGCTGCCGAAGGCGGTGTTCGTGGGTGGGAAATAGGATCCGCTGCACCTTGGGCAACCGGCACCAAACCCGCTCATCCCGAGCGAAGTCGAGGGACGCACGATCGACAGGCAGTGCGTCCCTCGACTTCGCTCGGGATGAGCGGGCTTATTCTGCTTCAATCAAAACGAAACCAAGTCTAAGTCCGCAGCCGGTACCCCGTGCGCAATATCCAAGTGATCACCGCCAGGCACGCCAGCATGAACGCGACCGTCAGCCCGGCGCTGACCCGGATGTCGACATCGGACACCCCGTAGAACGCCCAGCGCAGCCCGTTCACCAGATACACGATCGGATTGAACAGCGTCAGCGTCCGCCACGGCTGCGGCAGCATGGTGACCGAGTAGAAGGTGCCGCCGAGGAACGTCAGCGGCGTGACGATCATCAACGGCACGACCTGCAGCTTCTCGAAGCCGTCCGCCCACAGTCCAAGGATGAAGCCGAACAGGCAGAAGCTGATCGCGATCAGGATCAGCAGGCCGATCGCCCAGAACGGGTGGACGATGTCGAACGGCACGAACAGCCGCGCGGTCGCGACGATGACCAGCCCGAGCACCACCGTCTTGGTCGACGCCGCGCCGACATAGCCGAGCAGCGTCTCCGCCGCGCCGACCGGAGCGGTCAGCAGCTCGTAGATCGTGCCGGTGAAGCGCGGCAGGTAGATGCCGAAGGAGGCGTTCGAGACGCTCTCGGACAGGATGGTCAGCAGCAGCAGCCCCGGGATGATATACGCGCCGTAGCTGACCCCGCCGATCGTCTGCATGCGGCTGCCGATCGCCGAGCCGAAGACGATGAAGTACAGCGATGTCGTCAGCACCGGGGTGAACAGACTTTGCAGCAAGGTCCGCCGGGTCCGGTTGATCTCGAACATATAGATGGCGCGGATGGCGGGCAGGTTCATGCGTGCTGTCCGACGAGGTCGACGAAGATGTCCTCGAGCGAGCTGCGCTGGACGTCGAGCGTGCGGTAGTCGATGCCGAGCTCGGCGAGCTTGCGCACCGCCGCGGCCAGCCCGCGTTTCGCCGCCTCGTCGGCGGTGATCGTATAGGCGAGCGTGCAGCCGTCGTCGCTCAGCCGCAGCGGCCAGTCGTGCAGCTCGGGCGGGAGATCGTGGCGCGGCTGTTGCAGCTGGAAGGTCGCCTCGGTGCGCCCGAGCTTAGTCAGCAGGGTCGCCTTGTCCTCGACCAGCACCAGCTCGCCATTGGTGATGATGCCGATGCGGTCGGCCATCTCCTCGGCTTCCTCGATGTAATGCGTCGTCAGGATGATCGTCGTACCGGCGTCGCGCAGCTGCCCGATCAGCTGCCACATGTCGCGGCGCAGCTCGACGTCGACACCCGCGGTCGGCTCGTCGAGGAACAGGATGTCGGGCTCATGCGCCAGCGCCTTGGCGATCAGCACGCGCCGCTTCATGCCGCCCGACAGCGCGAGGATCTTCGAGGCGCGCTTGTCCCACAGCGACAGCGAGCGCAGCACCCGCTCGACCACGGCGGGGTCGCGCGGCTTGCCGAACAGCCCGCGCGAAAACGCGACGGTATCCTCGACCCGCTCGAACATGTCGGTCGACAGCTCCTGCGGCACCAGCCCGATGCGCGCGCGGGCGGCTTTCGGGTTGGCGGCGATATCGACGCCGTCGACGCGGATCGTGCCGCTGGTCGGGCGGACGAGGCCGCAGACCGCGCCGATCAGCGTCGTCTTGCCCGCACCGTTCGGCCCGAGCAGCGCGAAGATCTCGCCGCGCTCGATATCGAGATCGATCGACTTCAGCGCCGCCGGCCCGCCGGCATAGGTCTTCGACAGGCGGGAAATGCTCAGGATCGCAGTCACCGCCGGTGCATGCCGTTTCGTCGGCGCGGCGTCCAGCGGGAAGGTGACCCGATCCAGTCGAACCCGGTCTGGAGGAGCGACGGGGATTCGAACCCCGGACAGGTTGCCCTGAACACGCTTTCCAGGCGTGCGCCTTAAACCACTCGGCCATCGCTCCGCACCGGCGGTCGGCCGTAGCAGGCGGCTTGGCCAGCGACAAGCAAAAGCCCTCTCCCGCGGGCGCGGGAGAGGGAGGGGGGAGCCGATTACGCGGGGACGTTTACCGCAGCAGCGATAGAACCTGCTGCTGGTTCTGGTTGGCCTGCGCCAGCATTGCCTGCGCCGCCTGGCTCAGCACCTGCGACTTGGCGAGGTTGGTCGTCTCCGCCGAAAAGTCCGCGTCGGTGATCCGCGAGCGCGAGGTGACGAGGTTGGTCGAGTTCGAGTTGAGGTTGTTGACAGTCGCATCGAGCCGGTTCTGCACCGCACCGAGGTTGGCGCGGTCGAGCGACACCGAGCTCAACGCCTGATCGATGGCGTCGAGCGCGCTGTTGGCACCGCCTTGCGTCGAGACGTCGATGTCGGAGACCTTGAGCCCGCCGGCGTCGGAGCCGTAGGTGTTCTGCTCGAGCCCGAGCTTGGTGAAGTTCGACGCGGCGGCGAAGCCTTGGGTGCCGGCGGTGACGTTGATGCTCTTGGACGAACTGAGTGCGACCGTGGCGTATGCGGTCTGGACGGTATCGGCGCTGTAGACCGTGGTGTCGGCAAGGCCGGTGACGGTATAGGCCGTGCCGGTGCCGCGCTGCGTGACATTGCCGAGCCCGAAGTTCGCCGCGACCGCAGCGGTATTGTTGAAGCTGACGCTGATATTACGCCCATCGGCGGTGGTCAGCGACAGCCCGCCCTTGCCGCTGTCGCTGGCGACGACGCCGGTCAGCCCGGTATATTTGTTGATTTCCCGCGCGACATTCTCGCGGGTCGCTTGTGCGGTGTCGGTCGAGTTGAGTGTAATCGCGACTTGGACGCCGTTGATCGCCAGAGTGGTCGCCGCCGTCGTCGCGATCACCGTCGTCGGGGCCGAGCCGTCGAGGGTCAGCGCGTTCGCCGAGGCGGTGACGCCGGTTGCCGTGCTCGAGGCGTTGATGGCGGCGGCGATCGCGATGGCGCTGCCGGCTTTCAGGCTGGACAGCGCCGAGCTGTCCGAGAACGTGTCGTCGGAGGCGGTCGCGCCGCGGATGGCGACGCCGTTGATGTTGAGGTCGCCGGCGTTCAACGTCAGGGCTCCCGCCGACGTCGCCGCGATTGCGCGCGCGTCGCTGGTCACCGACGACACACCGCGGGCATAGCTGCCCTCGGCCAGCCCCGAGCGGCTGAGTCGTCCGGCCGCGGTCGACGACACGGTGACGGCATTGCCGTTCTGCGAGACGAGGCTGTAGCTGCCCGACTGCGCTCCAACCTTCAGGCCGGTGGTCGCGGCGGTCAGCGTCGTCAACGACAGGATGACATTGCGGCCGTCGGCCGCCTCGAGCCGGATCCCCGCCTTGTCGTCGCCGGTGTCGACCGCATGAACGCCGGTTTGTCCCGAGATCAGATTGATCGCGTTCGCCACCAGCGTCCGGCTGGCGGCGGCATCGGTAGTCGTCGTCACCGAGGCGGTGGTGATGCCGTTGATCGTGATTGTGCCGGTCAGCGCCGCGCCGGTCATCGCCGACCCGGTCATCACGGTCTTCCCGACGATCGCCGAGACGCCCGACTGCGCGGTGGCGCGGTTGATTGCGGCGACCTTGGCGACCGCGCTCGCGGCTTTCTCGCCCGACGAGACACTGTCGTCCGCCCCCGATGAGGCACCGATGGTGACGCCGTTGATGATCAGGTCGGCGGCGATCAGCGACTGATTGGCGGTCAGGTTGGTCGACGTCGCCTCGAATGCGCCAGTGGCGCTGAGCGCCGCCGTGGCACCGGTGCCGAGGTCGGTCGCACGCGCCGAACCGATGCCGAAGTTGACGGTCTCGCCGGCGCGGCTGCCGGTCTGCAGCAGCAGGTTCTTCGCCGAACCGTCGAGCAGCTTGATGCCGTTGAAGTTGGTGCGCTGGCCGATGTTGTCGATCTCGCTGGTCAGCTGCTTGACTTCGATCTGCATCGCCTTGCGGTCGTCCCCGGTGACGGTACCCGTGGCGGCCTGCACCGATAGTTCGCGCATCCGCTGCAGCATGTTGGTGACCTCGCCCATCGCGCTTTCCGCCGTCTGCGCCATGCTCATGCCGTCGTTCGCGTTGCGGATGGCGACCGTCAGCCCGCGTACGTCGGCGGTCATCCGCTGCGAGATGGCGAGGCCGGCGGCGTCGTCTTTCGCCGAGTTGATGCGCTGGCCGGTCGACAGCCGCTGCATCGCGGCCTGCAGTTCCATTTGCGCCATGCGCTGGCCCGACTGCGCGGTCAGGGCATTGAGGTTGGTGTTGATGACGGTCACGGCGGTTCTCCCTGCGTAGTTCCCGCACAAGCACGGGCGTTCGATGCATCAGGAACGGCGGCCCGCGGGACTTCTTTACTGCGGGATGCCATAGCGGGCGCTATGGACGATCCCACCGACCTGAGCCGACGCATCCTGCACATCGACGCGCATCTGCTGGTGCTCGACAAACCCGCCGGGCTGGCGGTCCATCCGGGGCCCCGCACGCCGCACAGCCTAGAAGATCACCTCGACCAGATGCGGCAAGGCTTCAGGCGCGCGCCGACGCCAGCGCACCGGCTCGACCGCGACACCAGCGGCTGCTTGCTGCTGGCGCGGCACCCCAAGGCACACAAGCGGCTGACCCAGCTGTTCGAGGCCGGACGGGTCGGCAAGACTTATTGGGCAGTGGTTGACCGTGCGCCCGCCGAAGACAGCGGCATCGTCGACGCACCGCTGCTCAAGATATCGAGCGCGGCAGCCGGCTGGCGAATGATTGTCGACACGCGCGGCAAGTCGGCGCTGACGCGCTGGGAGGTGCTGGCGCGCGGCGAACGCAGCCTGATCGCTTTTTATCCGCAGACCGGGCGAACGCACCAGGTCCGAGTCCATGCGGCGACGCTCGGCTGTCCAATCGCCGGTGATCCGGTGTACGGCGCAGGGCAGGGACCCATGCTGCTCCACGCGCGGGCGCTGACGGTGCCGTATGTCGAAAATGCAGCGCCAATCGGCGTCGAAGCACCGGTGCCGGAACAATGGCCGCGCGATCCAGCCAGAGCTGCCGGCTAGTCTCCGTCAGGGGATCAGCTCGCTGACCGTCACTGGGGCGAGATGCAGGCTGCCGTTGAGCAACGCCGGCCCCGGCACTGACCTTGCCGGTCTAGCCGGCGTGCGCCGCGCGCAGAACCTTGCGTGGCTGTCCCCATCTTGGCGACGATTGTCGCGGCGTCTAAGGCTGCCCGCACGGTTCAGCGGGGCGGACGATGGCTACAAAATCGGCTTGGCGGCAGCGAACTGTCGCCCTGATCAGCGTGACATTGCTGTGTGCTGCCGCCAGCGCAGGCGCGCAAAAGACAGGTTCGCCGACAACCGAAGCCAATCCTTCGGACACCAAGCCGGTGGCTGCGGTGCCAGCAGAGGCCGCCGAGCAAACTTTTGCGCTGCATGCGCAAGCGACCTTCGTCGTGCAGGGTAACCCGGCATTCCACGCGGCGCTTGCGGGCGACAACAGCCTGCGTGGTCGCGGCGAAACACGCGAGACTGCTGATCTCACGCTCTATGTGGGTGTCCGGCCATGGCACGATGCGGAACTGTGGATTACTCCCGAGATCGACCAAGGCTTCGGCCTGTCGAATACGCTAGGCGCAGCGGGTTTTCCGAGCGGTGAAGCGTACAAGATCGGTAAAAAAGCTCCCTATTTCCGCCTGCATAAGCTTTTTTTCCGTGAGACCATCGGGCTCGGCGGTGAGCGTGAAGCCGTCGCTGCCGACTTGAATCAGCTCGGCGGCCACCGCGCGCTTGACCGCGTCGTCGTCACGCTCGGCAAGTTCAGCGTCGGCGATATCTTCGACAGCAGCATCTATGCGCACGATCCGCGCGCGGACTTCCTTAACTGGACGCTGCTCGACGGCGGCAGCTTCGACTATGCCGCGGACGCGTGGGGCTACAGCACCGGCGGTGCGGTCGAGCTGTATCGTGGGCGGCACGCGCTGCGCGCCGGAATGTTCAACCTGTCGAAGGTGCCCAACAGCGTCAGCCTGGAGCGTGATTTCCACCAGTACCAATTGATCGCCGAGGCCGAAGAGGATTACGCAATCGGCGGGCATGCCGGTAAGCTTAAGATTACCGGCTATGTAAGCCACGGCAATATGGCGCGCCTCGACGACGCGACGGCGCGCGGACTGGTGACCGGGACCATTCCCGACCCCGCGCCGGTACGCCGCTTCGCCTCGCGCTTCGGGGTCAGCGCCAATCTCGAACAAGCGCTTACCGCCAACCTCGGCGTGTTCGCCCGCGCTGGTATCGCCGACGGTCGCTACGAGGCTTTCGAGTTTACCGACGTCGACCGCTCGGTCGCCGCCGGGCTGTCACTCAAGGGTACCAGCTGGGGTCGCGCCGACGACCGCATCGGTGCAGCAGCGGTGATCAACGGCGCATCTGCAGCTCGCAAGCGCTTCCTTGCCGCGGGCGGGCTCGGCATCCTGATCGGCGACGGCGCGCTGCCGCACCCGGGCGACGAGCAGATCGTCGAGACCTACTACGATTATGCGGTGGTCAAGGCGGCGCACGTCACCGCAGACTTCCAGCTGCTCAACCATCCCGCTTACAACCGCGATCGCGGCCCGGTCGCGGTATTCGCGGCGCGCTTCCACGTGCAATATTAACCCGCGTTGACGCGGCTCCGTCGCCGCGGCTAAGCCTCGCCGCGATGAAGCGCAGCACTGGACAGGATCGGGCGGTCACCGCCAGCTGGCATCCCGCGACGCGGGCGGTGCGCGGCGGTACAGCGCGTTCGGAGTTCGGCGAGACCTCGGAAGCGATCTTCCTCACCTCCGGCTATGCCTATGACAATGCCGAACAGGCGGCCGCCCGTTTCCGCGGCGACCAGCCCGGCATGACCTACTCGCGGCTGCAGAACCCGACGGTGGCGATGCTGGAGGAGCGGCTGTGCCTGCTCGAGGGTGCCGAGGCTTGCCGCGCCACCGCGACGGGCATGGCGGCAATGACCGCGGCGCTGCTATGCCAATTATCGGCGGGCGATCACCTCGTCGCGGGCCGCGCGCTGTTCGGCTCGTGCCGCTGGCTCGTCGACCAGTTGCTGCCGCGCTTCGGCATCGAGACCACCGTCGTCGATGGCCGTGACACACAGGCGTGGGCCGGGGCACGGCGACCCAACACCAAGGCATTTTTTCTCGAAACGCCGGCGAATCCGACGCTCGACATCGTCGACATCCGTGCCGTCGCCGACATCGGGCATGATGCCGGTGCCCTCGTCGTCGTCGACAACGCCTTTGCCTCACCCGTCCTGCAGCGGCCGTTTGAACTAGGAGCGGATGTAGTGGCGCATTCGGCGACGAAGCTGATGGACGGGCAGGGGCGAGTGCTCGCTGGCGCGGTATTAGGTTCCGCGACATTCATCAACGACGTACTGTTGCCATTTACCCGCAACACCGGGCCGACGTTGAGCGCATTCAATGCGTGGGTAGTGCTGAAGTCGCTGGAGACGCTCGATTTACGCGTGCACCGCGCTGCCGAGAATGCCCATTTAATCGCCAGCTTCCTCGACCCCCGCATTCCCAGGCTGCTATATCCCGGCCTCGCCAGCCATCCGCAGCACGCGCTGGCAGCGCGTCAGATGAGCGCCGGCGGGACGATAATGGCACTGTTTGTCGATGGTGGTCGGCCTCAAGCGCATGCTTTGCTCGACGCGCTGCAGCTGATCGATATCTCGAACAACGTCGGTGATTCACGCACCCTGATGACGCACCCGGCATCGACCACGCATGCGGGAGTCGCCGAAGCGACACGGCTTGAAATGGGCATCACCGAGGGTATGCTACGGCTGTCGGTTGGGCTCGAGGATCCGCGCGATGTGATCGCCGATCTCGACCAGGCGCTGGCGAGCGTCGGGCTCTGAGCCGCAGCGTGGAGGCCTTTTTTCCGTACAGTGCCACGACCGGGCGCATCACGGTGCGCGTCAATCCGCGCTTCTTGCCCGACCAATCCGATGCGGCGGCAGGTCGCTTTGTCTGGAGCTATCATGTCCGGATTGAAAACGACGACGCTGCACCGGTGCAGTTGATCGCGCGCCATTGGGTGATCACCGATGCTGACGGCGACACCGACGAGGTTCGGGGTGAAGGCGTCGTCGGCGCCCAGCCGGTGATCGTTCCGGCGGGCTCGTTCGACTACGTCTCGGGTTGTCCTTTGCCGACCGCGAGAGGCTCGATGCGCGGCAGCTATGCCATGCTCGGCTCCGATGGGCTGTTCGAAGTCACCATTCCCCGTTTCCAGCTCGAAAGCCGGCACGTTCGGCCCGATGTCCGTGAATGATGACCGGGCCCGGCGCGAGCGTCAGCGGATGAGTTCGGAGTGAAGCGAACCCATCTGCCGCTTAACGCGCTGCGCGTGTTCGACGCCGCCGCCCGTCATCTGTCGTTCACCAAAGCGGCAGACGAACTCGCGGTGACGCCCGCCGCGGTCGGACAGCAGATCCGCGCGCTTGAAGATGTGCTTGGCACGGTGCTGTTCCGCCGGTTGACGCGCAATCTGGAGCTTACCCCTGAAGCAGCGCGCGCGCTGCCGGCGCTGCGGGCGGGCTTCCTGCAATTCGAGGAAGCGGTGCGCGTCATGCAGGACGGGCAGGGCTCGAAGGTGCTGACCATTGCTGCGCCGCGTGATCTCACGGCGAAGTGGCTGAGCGCGCGGTTAGCGGCGTATGCGCAGCGGCACCCCGACATCCGCTTCGTCGTCGCCGCGCATGACCTGGACGCCGGCAACGGCGGTGCGGTCGACTTCACCCAAGCGAACCTGGACCTGGCAATAACCTACGGCTTTGCGCCAGATGCCGAAGGCCTGCACGGCAAGCCGCTTGGTATCGAGCGCCTCGTTACCGTCGGCGAACCGCAAGCCGCGCTCGACCGGCCGCGGATTAGTTTCAGCGACGCGGCCATCCCTGACCTGACCGCGACGTTCACCGTCGCTGACGCCGGGCTGGCTATTGATGCAGCTGCGGCAGGGCTGGGCCTTGCTCGAGTGCCGGCAACGCTCGCGGCGGGTGATCTCGCCAGCGGGCGCGTCGTCGTACTCGGCGAGCCCGAGCCGACCGACGAGGCTTATTGGCTGATCGCGCCGACGCCGCAGTGGCGGCAGGCGAAGGTACGCGCGCTTGTGGAGTTTCTGCTCAGCCCGAGCTGAGCCGTACTCCGCTGTAGGCTCACGCGTCGATCGCCGAGACATCGACCTGGGCGGCGCTCGCCTGAATGAAAGCGAAGCGGTGTTCGGGATTGCGCCCCATCAGCCGCTCGACGAGATCGCTGACCACCGCGCGCTCGTCATAGTCGGTCGGCATGGTGACGCGCAGCAGGGTGCGTTTGGCGGGATCCATCGTCGTCTCGCGCAGCTGCGTCGAGGCCATCTCGCCCAGTCCTTTGAAGCGCCCGACCTCGACCTTGCCGCGACCTTTGAACTGCGTCGCCATCAGCTCCTCGCGGTGGGCGTCGTCGCGGGCGTAGGCAACGGTGCCGCCCTGCGCCAGCCGGTACAGCGGCGGTTGCGCCACGAATAGTTTGCCGTCGCGGATCAGCCCCGGCATCTCTTGAAAGAAGAACGTCATCAGCAGCGTCGCGATATGCGCGCCGTCGACATCGGCGTCGGTCATGATGACGACGCGCTCGTAGCGCAGTGCCGCCGGGTCGTACTGCTGGCGGGTACCGCAGCCGAGCGCTTGGATCAGGTTGGTGACTTCTTGATTCGCTAAAATCTTGGCGGTGTTGGCGCTGGCGACGTTGAGGATCTTGCCGCGGATCGGCAGCACCGCCTGTGTTGCACGGTCGCGCGCTTGCTTTGCCGAGCCGCCCGCAGAATCGCCCTCGACGATGAAAATCTCTGTGCCGCTGGCATCGGCCCGGGCGCAGTCGGTAAGCTTGCCGGGAAGGCGCAGGTTGCGCTTATTGACCGCGGTTTTGCGCTTGCTCGCCAATTCCGACCGCCGCCGCAGCCGTTCGTCCATGCGCTCCAGCAGCACGCCAAGCAACGCTCGCGCCCGCGCTTCGCCCCCGGCCAGCCAGTGGTCGAAGTGATCGCGTACTGCGGTCTCGACCAGCCGCGCGGCCTCGGGGCTGGTCAGGCGGTCCTTGGTCTGGCTCTGGAATTGCGGATCCCGGATGAACAGCGACAGCATCAGCTCGGCCCCGGTCATGACGTCTTCAGGGGTCAGCTCGGCAGCTTTCTTCTGCCCCGTCAACGCGCCGAAGCCTTTGATTCCGCGAGTCAGCGCGGCGCGCAAGCCGACTTCGTGCGTGCCGCCGTCGGGCGTCGGCACCGTATTGCAATAATAGCTCGTTGCGCCGTCGCCGTACATCGGCCACGCGACCGCCCATTCGACCGAGCCGCGGTTCTCGGGAAGGTCGGCGCGTCCGGCAAACAGCTCGGTGACGATCAGCTCGCGGTCGCCGATCTGCTCGCGCAGGTGGTCCGCTAGCCCGCCGGGGAAGTGGAACGCCGCCGTCGCCGGAGTGCCGTCGGTGATCAGGTCGGGCGCGCATTTCCAGCGAATCTCAACATCGCGGAACAGATAGGCTTTCGACCGCGCGAGCCGATATAGCCGCGCCGGCCTGAAGGTCAGATCGGTGCCGAAGATCTCGGTGTCGGGTACGAAGCGCACCATCGTGCCGCGGCGGCCGTTGACCGCGCCGAGCTTCTCCAGCGCCGAGGTCGCGGCACCGCGCGAAAAGCTCTGCCGGAAGAGCTCGCGGTTGCGCGCCACCTCGACGACGAGCGACGACGACAAGGCGTTGACCACCGAAATGCCGACGCCGTGCAGCCCGCCGCTGGTCGCATAGGCCTTGCCCGAGAATTTTCCACCCGAATGAAGCATCGTCATGATGACTTCGAGCGCCGACTTGTCCGGATATTTCGGATGCGGGTCGACCGGAATACCGCGACCGTTATCGGTGACCGTCAGCGAACCGTCGGCATCGAGCGTCACCTCGATGCGGGTCGCATGCCCCGCGACCGCCTCGTCCATGCTGTTATCGAGCACTTCGGAGGCGAGATGATGCAGCGCCCGCTCGTCGACGCCGCCGATATACATGCCGGGGCGGCGACGGACCGGCTCGAGCCCTTCCAGCACTTCAATGTGGCGCGCGTCATAGTCGGTCGAAGCCAAAGGCGCGGCGAACAGATCGGTCATTACGGCGTTATAGGGGATGTTCACGCGTCGCCAAGCGGTCGCTGCGATGCGACACAGACGCGATCAATCATTTCGTTGCCGAATGCATTTTTCGGTTGCAATGCATTTTGCTGCAGTGCACAACAATCGGGCCGAAAGGCGATCCTCCCCAAGGATTTTACTAGGCCGGTGGTTCGCCACCGGCCTTTTTTCATGCATCAGGCAAACTGATTTTACGCGATCGTTATGCCGACTGCGATCTTCGCTATCGCTGGCATGGTTGTTGCATCGCACAATGCGATGCGTCGGCGACATCGCCCGATCGACATCGATGAGCAGGGAGAAAATCATGAAGATTGCAACCATCGCCGGGATGACACTCGCCGCAACTGTCGCCACCCCCGGCATGGCACAAGATGCGCCAGTTCCGGCAACGCTTGCGGCAGCGCCTGTCGGGGCGCCCCCTGCGGTCGCGGCAACCGCACCGACGCTCGGACCGAGCCTGAGCGGCCCGTTAGCCGCCAACGCGGCACCGATCAACTTCGATATCCCCGTGCTCGGCAAAATTTATGTTACCGGCGTCGGTTCGGGCATTGCGCGCTTCCAGGACCATTCGGTGCCCGGTGATCACGCCTCCTACGGCGACCTCAGCAATGCTCAGGTGATCGTGCAGAAGGTCGACGGCGTCTTACAATTCTATGCACAGGCGGGAATCTATTCGCTCCCATCGCTCGGCGCAGGCTATCTGCGCGCGACTCGTGCCACCGACGCTTATTACGGTCCACTACCTGAGGCGTTTATCAAGATTGCGCCCAACGCCGCGTTCTCGCTCGAGATCGGTAAGCTGCCAACCCTGATTGGGGCCGAGTACACCTTTACCTTCGAAAACATGAACATCGACCGCGGCTTGCTGTGGAATCAGGAGACCGCGATCAGCAAGGGCATCCAGGCGAACTACACGCATGGCCCGCTGGCGCTATCATTGTCCTTGAACGACGGTTTCTATTCGTCGAAGTACAGCACCCTGTCGGGCTCGGCGACTTATACAATCAACCCGGCGAATGTGCTGTCGTTTATCGCTAGCGGAAATACTAAACGAACGTACAAGTCCACGATCTCGACACCAGGCATCCTGAACAATAGCGAGATCTACAATATAATTTATACCTATACCAAAGGTAAGGTGATCGTGCAGCCGTACGTTCAATATACGCATGTCCAGGCGCTGCCATTCTTCGGAACAACTGCTGCAAGTACGATCGGCGGCGCGGTGCTGGCTAAATACAGCTTCACGCCCGAGTTCAGCTTGCCCGTCCGCGCCGAGTACATCAGTAGTTCGGGCAATGCTAACGGCACGGCTGCAAACCTGCTATACGGAATCGGCAGCGATGCCTTCTCGCTAACATTGACGCCGACTTATCAGTATAAGGTGCTGTTCGCCCGCGCCGAGCTATCCTACGTCAAGGCAAGCGGCACGACGCCGGGCTCGGTGTTCGGCAACAATGGCCTCGATCGTTCGCAGACGCGCGGGCTGCTGGAGGTCGGCATCATGTTCTAGCGGCGGCAGGCGCTGTCACTGTCGTTCCCCGCGCAAACGCGAAACCGCTCCTGTTGACGTGAACACCAAGGCAGTCTGCACGGATCGACCTGCTTGTTTTTTGTGCCATATCTACGCAGTTGCATTTTCGTTAAGCAGTGATCAGGCACCTCCGCATCCATAGGTTGCCAATAAGTAAGGCTGGCGAGGTGATCTGTGCGAGCGTCCGTGTCGCTGTCGCTCTTTGTCGTGCTCACCGGCGCGCTGCCCCAAGCGGTCACCTCAACTGAGCTTGACAGCCGTGCGTCGGTGGTGGGCGACTATCGTTTTCGTGGCGAATCGCTCAGCAATCGGCGGCCGGTTGGTGAGGCGGATATCGAGGCGTCGTTTGCTGCCGGATGGTTCGCCGGGCTAGCCGCGGTAACCTCGGCTTATTCGCGCGCTCCAGCCGCCGCGCAGGGCCGTCATTCCGAACTCGACGTCTCCGCCGGCTGGAGCAAGCCGCTCGGGCTGTTCACGCCCGCGGCGGGATTGATCGGCTACATTTACCCGGGCGGCAGTCGCACCGACAGCTTCGAGGCATTCGGTTCGCTTGCTGCAAGGCTCGGCCCGGCAGCTCTTACCGCCGGGATCAATTATGCCCCGCAGCAAGGCAATCTTGGCCGCGATAACCTATATTTGTCGCTGTCGCCGTCGCTTGGCCTGCCAGGCACCCCCGTAACGCTGCGCGTTTCGGTCGGACGTGAAGCGGGCTCGCTGCAAGGCGGCACGCGTGCTAAAATCGATTACGGTGCAGGCATTGAAGCGCGTTGTCGACGGTTGACTTTCAATGTCCGGTGGAGCGCGAACGATAGCGGCGCGGCTGCCTACAACCGGCGGCGTGCGAGCGCGGGCTTTTCGATCGGTGTCGGCGCGACCTTCTAGCGAGTCGGGGCAACCCCCGCATCTTTGTCCCCCAAGACGTTAGTCACACGCTCCTATCATTGACGCAAAGACCCCGTCGCGCGACAAGGTCTCGGGGCAAGAGTGGGGGAGACGAGCATCGTGCGGTGGGCATTGCTATGGCTGGTTGGCCTTCCCGGGGTGGCGCTGAACCGGTCGCCAGCCTTCGCACAACCGGCGGCATCAGTTGCGCCTGCACAGTTGCCGCTCACAGCCTACGGCCACTTGCCGAGCGTCGACCTGATTGCGCTGTCCCCTGACGGTTCACAATTCGCGCTGGTGACGACCGACGAGCATAGCCAGCAGTTACAGGTGCGCAGCACTGCGGATAGTTCGCTGATCGCTTTGGTAGGTACCGGCAAGGCAAAACTGCGCTCGCTTCAGTGGGCCGGAAATCATCATCTGCTGGTGACACGCTCCGCGACCGCCGAAGTCTACGGTATGACTGGCCCGAAGCGCGAATATTTCATGGCGCTCGATTTCAATGTAGCGACCCGCAAATTAGTTCCGTTGCTCGATGGCGGCAACGGCGACGTCGTCGTTAGGCTTAATACCGTCGCCGCTGCCCCAGTGGCGCGCGTTATCGACGGCAAGCCTGTGGCGTTCGTAATCGGAACGACCTTCCCCAGCGATCACGGCATTTTGACGCTGTTCCGGGTCGATCTCGACAGCAATCGGACCCGGCAACTGGTACTCGGCAATCCCGCGACGCGCCACTGGCTGCTCGACGACGCTGGCGTCGTTGCGGCGCGGGTCGATATGAACGAGAGCAGCGGTCGCTGGACGTTGTGGACGCGGCGCGGCAACACCTTGGTGCGGTCGATGGAGAATACCGACCCGATCGACTCGCCGTCGCTTCGGGGCTTCGGCCGGACCACGGGAACGGTAATCGTCAGTCAACGCGTTGACGACGAGTATGACTATCGCGAGCTAACGCTCGGCGAGGATCACGCTTCGCCCCCTATCGCCGAGCTGAAAAACCGGTCGCTGGTCACCGATCCCAAAACTGAACTGGTCATCGGTACCGAGTTGCAAGAAGGGCTGGATATCCGCTACCGGTTCCTCGCTGCAGGCGACGAGGCGATATGGAAAGCGGTCGTCCGCGGCTTTCCCAACGCCGTCGTGCGGCTCGAGTCGTGGTCGGATGACCGGCGCAAGATCATGCTTCGCGTCGAGGGCGGCACGGCAGGCGCGGCCTACTTTCTGCTCGACGTCGCTTCGAAACACGCGACGTGGCTCGCAAATGAGTATGCGGAAATAAACTCCGAAGATCTGGGCGACAAACAGTCGTTTAGTTATCCCGCCGCCGACGGCCTGAGGATACCGGCCTATCTGACGTTACCGCCGAGGCAGAGTTCGGCAAAAAGCCTCCCGCTGGTCGTGCTTGCCCACGGCGGGCCGGGCGCGCGCGACGAAGCCGGCTTCGACTGGTGGTCGCAGGCGCTCGCCAGCCGCGGTTATGCCGTGCTGCAGCCCCAGTTCCGTGGCTCGACCGGTTTCGGTAATAATTTTCACGCGGCTGGTTTCGGCGAGTGGGGCCGCAAGATGCAGACCGACCTGTCGGATGGGGTCAGGTACCTTGCCGCGGCCGGGAAAATCGACCCGAAACGCGTCTGTATCGTCGGCGCAAGCTATGGCGGTTACGCCGCGCTAGCTGGCGTTACCTTACAAAGCGGCATTTATCGCTGCGCTGTGTCGCTCGCTGGACCGTCGGACCTGCGTTCAATGTTGTCTTACGAGGAGACGGCTACGGGTGGGTCGCGAAATCAGACGCTGCGGTTCTGGCAACGCTTCATGGGCGCGAAATCGAGTTCGGACCCGGCGCTCGATGCGATCTCGCCCGTCAAGTGGGCAGCGAAGGTCAACGTGCCGGTACTGCTGATCCACGGTGCCGATGACACCATTGTACAGTTCTCGCAAAGCAAGGAGATGGCGACGGCACTAACGCGTGCTGGGCGACCCACGGAAGTCGTCAAGCTGGCCGACGAGGACCACTGGTTGTCGCGGAGCGCGACGCGAACGGCGATGCTGGGTGCGGTCGGAAATTTCTTAAATATTAACCTGCCGGTCGCGAAGCCTTAGCGGAAGCTCGGCAACAAGGCCTCGTCTCCGCTAATACGCGCCACTATTTTCCAGCCCGGGAGCAAACCATTGCGCAACCTTGGCGTAAACTGCGTGAGATTCGGGCAAGTCGGGATCGGCATAGAAATAGTGCGGCGGACCGTCCCAAATCGCCAGTGTGTGCGAAACGCCCGCCTCGTCGAGCCTGCGGTCGGTATCAACGGCGGCGCTTCGCGCAAAATCGCGCGTCGACCTGCGCAGGAGTATTGGCGGAAAGCGTGCTAATACCGTTGGTGTCCAGGCCGGTGCTGCCAGCGGGTCGCGCATCGCGGCGTGCTCGAAGTAAATCGCATCGGCCTACACGGATCATTGCCCTAGGCTATCTGCTAGTGAGCGAACAGCGCGACCGCCTTGGACAGCGTTACCGACACCCCCCATGCGAGCGGGATACCGACTGCTGCCCATGCGACAACGACCGGCAGGCTGAAGCCGCCGAGACCGATCGTGACATTTGTCGATGCCGCGCTCGCCTCAACCGGACGCGCCGCCTGAAGATCGGAGGCTGACATATGGAAGCGCGCGTTGACCGGCTTGATCAGCAAATTGGCGATAAAGCCAGCGGCCAGCAACGCTGCCAGCACTAAGTAGATCGGCGGGTAGATCTCGGCCCGTGAAGTCCCTGCGGCGATCGCGGCGTCGCGCATCCGAGTGACAATCAGCGGTCCAAGGATGCCGGCGGTTGACCATGCGGTGAGCAGGCGACCGTGGATCGCGCCGACGTACTGCGTCCCGAAAACGTCTGCGAGATAGGACGGCACGGTCGCGAAGCCGCCGCCGTACATCGACACGATCACTGCAAAGCTCAGCGCGAACACCATCAGCGCGGCTGCCGACGCCGAATATGGCGCGGCAAGGCCATACAGCAACGCGCCGAGCGCCAGCATGATCGCATATGTCAGCTTACGACCAAGCCGATCGGAGACCGACGCCCAGAAGAAGCGCCCGCCGATATTGAACAGGCTGATGAAGCCGACGAAGCCTGCGCCTACCGCCGCCGCGGCGGCTTTCTGCGCCGCGTCGAAGTTGCCGAACGCCACACCCGCCTGATTAAACAGTCGTCCGCCGAAAACCTCCTGGACCATCGGCGAGGCCACGCCGATAATTCCGATCGAGGCCGAGACGTTAAGCAGCAAAACCGTCCAGATTAGCCAGAATTGCGGGGTCTTGTGGGCGTCGCGGAGGTGGACATTGCCGGAACTGATTTGCGCCTGGGCCGCAGGTGCTGTCCAATCCGCCGGTTTCCAGTCCGTCGGCGGGACCCGGTAACCGAGCGCGCCGCCCATCATGAAGACGAAATAGGCCGCGGCGAGCGTCAGCATCGTCTGCCAGACACCGACGTCGGTGGAGCTAGCAAAATGCTTCATCAGAATGTCGGCAAGCGGCGAACCGATCAGCGCCCCGCCGCCGAACCCCATGATCGCCATGCCGGTCGCTGTGCCGCGCTTGTCGGGAAACCACTTGATCAGCGTCGATACTGGCGAGATGTAGCCCAACCCGAGGCCGATGCCACCGATCAGCCCGGTCCCGAGCCACAGCAGCCACAACTGGTGATGCGCGACGCCGATCGCGCCGATCGCGATGCCCCCGGCCCAGCAGCACGCTGCGACGACGCCGGCGTGCCGCGGTCCGGCGCGTTCGAGCCAGCCGCCCCAAATTGCCGCTGCCGCCCCGAGCACGACGAAGAACAGGCTGTACGTCCACGTCAGGTCGCTCAGCCGCCAATCACATGTCGTCGTGGTGATCGCCTGCCACAGCGTCATCGTCTTGCAAAGCAGGGGCTCCTTAACCCCGATCGCGCGCGACAGCGGCAGCCAGAACACACTGAACCCGTAGGCCATGCCGATGCACAAATGGATTGCGAGCGCGCACGGCGGCAACAGCCAGCGGTTGTAGCCCGGCTTTGCAATTGTCCGCTCGCGGGCGAGAAAGCCGCCGCTTTTCGTATCCACGCCGCTCGCCGCGTTAGTACCGATTCTCGCCATCAAAGCTCCCCGAGCGGCCGCCCATACTGATACGGAGGTTACGCACACACTTCTTGCGACAGCGGCTATTGTCGTGCAAGCGACGTAAGGGCTGGACGTTAGCCGCTGTCGTCGCATCGGGCGCGATCGGAGCCTAGAGTTGATGATGGGGAGCTGCGAAGCGGTCATGCAGACGAGGCCGCTCGGCTGGCCGGTAATCGGTCTTCGCTGCTTGCACTGCGCACGTGATCTCGGCGCAGACGGTGTTGATGTTCAAGCACGCGAGTGAAGGCGGACATTCGGACGCGGGCTGATTGCTGCACCCCGATCTCTTCTTGAACGATTCAAGAATAGCTGTAGACTCGGTCGGTGCCCGATTCGCCCCCCCAACAGTCTGCAGACGAAGCAATCCGCGCCGCTGGCTTGCGGGTGACGCGCCAGCGCATTGCTGTGTTCGACGCGGTCGAGGCAGCACCGCATGCCAGCGCGGCCGCGGTGCTCGTTGCGGTCGCCGTGGTGTTGCCGGGCGTTTCGCACCAGGCCGTATACGATTGTCTGGCTAACATGACCGATGCCGGTCTGCTCCGACGCTTTATGGTCGACGGCGGTCCTGCCCGGTATGAAACGCGGACGCACGACAACCATCATCATTTCGTTTGCCGAATTTGCGGATTCACCGCCGACATCGATTGTGCGGTCGGCGCTGCACCCTGCTTGCGCGCGGCAGATAATAGCGGCTTCGTTATCGATGAGGCCGAAGTCACTTACCGCGGCCTATGCCCGTCGTGTGCGACCGCGCGCGTCGGACCTGCGCCCCGGTTTACACCTGACCTGACCACCCAAGAGGAGACCTCGAATGGCTGAAGTTAAGCACGGCGATGCTGTGGAAGCCGAGATGAACACCGACGGCGCTGCCGCGGCCGGGATGAAGTGCCCGATCGCGCACGACCGCGTCGCGCATCCGACGCAGGGCGGCCAGAACCAGGAGTGGTGGCCGCGCAAGCTCAACCTCAAGATCCTCGCCAAGAATCCCGATGTCGCTAACCCGCTTGGCGGCGAGTTCGATTACCGCAAGGCATTCGAGGCGCTCGACCTCGATGCGGTGAAGGCCGACATCGCCGCGCTGCTCAAGACTTCGCAGCCGTGGTGGCCGGCGGACTTCGGCAATTACGGCCCGTTCATGATCCGCATGGCATGGCACGCGGCCGGGACCTACCGGGTCGCTGACGGCCGCGGCGGTGCCGGTGGTGGACAGCAGCGCTTTGCGCCGTTGAACAGCTGGCCCGACAACGCCAACCTCGACAAGGCACGCCGGCTTATTTGGCCGATCAAGCAGAAGTATGGCCAGTCGCTGTCGTGGGCCGACCTGTTCGTGCTGACGGGTAACGTTGCGCTCGAGACGATGGGGCTGAAGACCTTCGGCTTCTCTGGCGGCCGCGCCGATGTTTGGGAGCCCGACGAGGACGTCTATTGGGGTCCCGAAGCAACCTGGCTCGGCGACGAGCGCTATCAGAATGACCGCGAGCTCGAAGCGCCGCTTGCCGCCGTCCAGATGGGGCTGATCTACGTCAACCCCGAAGGCCCGAACGCCAACCCCGATCCGGCCGCGTCGGCGCGTGATATACGCGAGACCTTCGGCCGCATGGCGATGAACGACGAGGAGACCGTCGCGCTGATCGCCGGCGGGCACACCTTCGGCAAGACGCATGGTGCGGCCCCGCCGATCGATAATGTCGAACCCGAGCCCGAGGGTGCCCCGCTCGAGGAGTTGGGCCTTGGCTGGAAGAACAAGTTCGGCACCGGGCACGGTGGTGACACCATCACCAGCGGGCTCGAAGTCACCTGGAACTCGACCCCGACGGTGTGGGACAACGGCTATTTCGAGACGCTGTTCAAGCACGACTGGGAGTTGACCAAGAGTCCGGCGGACGCATGGCAGTGGCGGCCCAAGGACGGATCGGCGACACAGAGTGTTCCCGATGCGCACGATGCCACCAAGCGCCATGAGCCGCGCATGCTGACAACAGACATCGCGCTGCGTGTCGATCCGGCTTACGAGCAGGTATCGCGCCGCTTTCTCGGTGATCTCGATGCGTTCGGCGACGCCTTCGCCCGCGCGTGGTTCAAGCTGACCCACCGCGATATGGGGCCGAAGGCGCGCTACGTCGGCAAGGAAGTGCCACAGGAGACCTTGTTGTGGCAGGACCCGCTGCCCGAGCCGACCGGCCCGGTCATCGACGCCGCTGACATCGCGACGTTGAAGCAGCGCATCGCCGACAGCGGGCTTACCGTGACGCACCTGGTGACGACGGCATGGGCTTCGGCCTCGTCGTATCGCCACAGTGACAAGCGCGGCGGGGCCAACGGCGCGCGTATCCGCCTCGAGCCGCAGCGCAGCTGGCCGAGCAACGACCCGGCCGCGCTGCAGCCGGTGATCGCCAAGCTCGAGCAGCTCGCGGCCGACTTCAACGCGACCGGCGGCAAGCAGGTGTCGGTCGCCGACCTGATCGTGCTCGCCGGCGGTGTCGGTATCGAGATGGCGGCGAAGGCTGCCGGACGGACACTTACCGTGCCGTTCACTCCGGGCCGGACCGATGCGACGCAGGAAGCGACCGACGTCGAATCGTTCTCGCACATGGAGCAGCGCGCCGACGCCTTCCGTAACTACAAGAGCCCCGACAGCCGACTGCCGTCGGAGTATCTGCTGATCGACAAGGCCAATCTGCTCGGCGTCAGCGCGCCCGAGATGACGATGCTGATCGGTGGGCTCCGCGTCCTCGGCGTGACGCACAAAGGGACCAAGCAGGGCATTCTCACCGACCGTGTCGGGACGCTGAGTAACGACTTCTTCGTCAATTTGCTGTCGATGGGCACGACGTGGCGGCCGACCGACCGTCAGTCCGAGACGTTCGAAGGCATCGTCGACGGCCAGCCGAAGTGGACCGGCACCCGCGCCGACCTCGTTTTCGGCTCGAACTCCGAACTGCGGGCGCTGGCCGAAGTGTACGCCAGCAGCGACGGCGAGGAGCGGTTCGTCAACGGCTTCGTCGCTGCATGGGCCAAGGTCATGGAGGCCGACCGCTTCGACCTGCACCGTTGAGCGAGCGGAGGCCGGGGGCCGGCAGGCTCCCGGCATCGTTGCCGGGAATAAGGAACGCCTGTCCGTTTGAAAGCGGGCGGGCGTTCTTCTATCCGTTGACCTGCAATTCCGGCTTCGGCAGCCAATTGTGGATCGACGTCGCGGCAATGGCGGCATGCCCCATTGCGACACTGATCTGGTCGAGCCCGGCGACGATATCCCCCGCCGCCCAGATACCCTCGATCGATGTCGTCATATGATCGCCGAGCGGGATACAGGCCTCGTTGATCAGCTCGAGCCCTAGCTCATTCGCGAGCCGCGAGTTCGCCCGGCTGCCGAGCGCGGCATACATCGTGTCGAACTCCAGCTGCCGCCCACATGCTAGATTGGCAGTGACCACGCCACCGTCAAAGCCTAATTGGTCGACCGCGCTCTCGACCACCGCGATGTTAGCGTCGGCGAGGATGGCGTGCTGCTCGGCGTCGAGGTCAGCGAAACGCGCCGGTAGCAGCGTCACCGACGCGCTATAGTGGCGCAGGAACCGCGCCTCGGCGACGCCGTGCTTATCGCTACCGAGTACCGCGATCCGCTGGCCGCGTGCCTCGAAGCCGTCGCACACCGGGCAATAGCGCAGCAGCCCCGCCGCGACCGCAGCGTCATGCGCCGCCTCGTCGAGCTGCGGTGGGCGATGGTTCGTCGTGCCCGTCGCGATCAGCAGCGCACGGGAAGTGAGGCGGAGGTCGCCTGCCACGGTGACGAAGCGGACGCCGACCTTGTTAGGGTTTCCGGCAGTCGGGCTCATGTCACCGCCAGTCACGCCAGCATCATCGAGCGCGATGTGGTCGACCTTCGCGCGGTGGATGATCGCCCCGTAGCGGTGAGCCTGCTCGGCCATGCGGTGCAGCAACTCGGGACCGGTAATCCCATCGGGAAAGCCCGCATGATTATGCGAGGTCGGAATCCACCGCGCCCGGCTGCCGCCCGCGTCGATGACGACGACCGATCGCAGAAAGCGTGAGAGATAGATCGCAGCGGTCAAGCCCGCGGGTCCGCCACCGACGATGATGCAGTCGACGACAGGATACATTCACTCACCCTTTCTCGATCCCGGATAACGCCGTAACAAGCGGAATGGCTACCCCGCTGATCCGCATCGTCACCGCGCTCATTCTGAATGAGAGCGGCCACGTGCTGCTGGTTCGCAAGCGCGGGACGCTGCGCTTTTATGCTACCCGGCGGCAAGCTCAAACGCGGCGAGGCTGCGCTGGCGGCACTCGCGCGTGAAGTCCTGGAGGAGCTCGGCTGTGCGTTGGCCGAGAGCATAGAACCACTCGGCATCTTTACCGCACCCGCTGCGAACGAGCCCGGTCGGATGGTCGAGGCGCGGATCTACCATGGCGAGCTGATCGGGACCGCGGTCGTCCACGCAGAGATGGAGGCCCTGCTCTGGCTCGACCCGACAGCCCCCGGCGACGTAGCCCTGGCACCGCTCGCGCGGGCTCACGTCTTGCCGCTAGCGACCGCCCTCGCCGCGCGCTAAAGTCGCGGTCATGGACCAGATCATTATCCGCGGCGGCCACGCGCTGTCGGGCAGCATCCACATCTCCGGCGCCAAGAACGCCGCGCTGACGCTGATGCCGTGCGCGCTGCTGACCGAGGAGCCGCTAACGCTGCGTAATCTGCCACGGCTGGCCGATATCGACACGTTCGGGCATCTGCTGAACAACCATGGCGTCTCGACGACGATCGAGGGCACGCATCCGGATGAATTCGGCCGGGTGATGACTTTGAAGGCCGGGCGAATCAGCTCGACCGTCGCCCCGTACGACATTGTCCGCAAGATGCGCGCTTCGATCCTCGTGCTCGGACCGCTGCTGGCGCGCTGCGGCGAGGCGACGGTCAGCCTGCCCGGCGGCTGCGCGATCGGCAATCGCCCTATCGATCTCCACCTGAAAGCGCTGGAACACCTCGGCGCAGAGATCGAGCTTGCGGCGGGCTACGTCAGAGCGACCGCACCGGGCGGGCTCCAGGGCGGGCAGTATGTTTTCCCAACGGTCAGCGTCGGCGCGACCGAGAATATCGTCATGGCAGCAGTGCTGGCGCGCGGCGACAGCATTATCGAGAACGCCGCGCGCGAGCCCGAGATTGTCGACTTATGCCGCTGCCTTGTCGCGATGGGCGCACGGATCGAGGGTATCGGCAGTGAGCGGCTGCTGATTTCGGGCGTACCGCGGCTGCACGGCGCGACCTATGCGGTCATGCCCGATCGCATCGAGACGGGCAGCTACGCCTGCGCCGCGGCGATTACCGGCGGGGACCTTGAACTGATCGGGGCCGAGGAGGCGTCGCTCGGCGCGACTTTCGATGCATTGCGCGAGGCAGGGATCGAGGCGACGCCGACCAACCGGGGCTTGCGTGTCAAGCGCGCCAACGGGCTGCACGGCGTGACGGTATCGACCGCGCCGTACCCCGGCTTCCCGACCGACATGCAGGCGCAGTTCATGGCGATGCTGAGCCTTGCCGACGGGGCCTCGCTGCTGACCGAGACCATCTTCGAGAATCGTTATATGCACGTTCCCGAACTGGCGCGGATGGGGGCCGACGTAACTGTGCGCGGGCGCTCGGCGATCGTTCGCGGTGTCGGGCACCTCAACGGCGCACCGGTAATGGCAACTGACCTACGCGCTTCGATGAGCCTCGTGATCGCCGGGCTGGCAGCACGCGGCGAAACTCTGGTCAGCCGCGTTTACCACCTCGACCGGGGCTATGAGCGGCTCGAAGAGAAATTGTCGGCGGTGGGCGCCGATATCGAACGGATCTCGGACGGATGAGTAAAGCCCAATTTGCGACAGCGAATCATCACGGTGTTTCGGCACGCGACGGCGGTCAGTGACCAGCCAGAGCAACTCGGCGGCGGGGTCCAGCGAGCCTGGTGACGAGCGCCTGCTGTTGCTGGCACAGGAGCCGAACGAAGTGCCGCTGCTCTCAGCCCTGACACAATCCGCGGTGCTGTCCGCCTCCTATGCAGTTTATGACCAGCGTGCCCGGAGACTGGTGCTGTTGCTCAATCGCTATCGCTGGGAAACGAACGATCAAACACGGGTGAGGAGCGCGTTGCGCTTCGAGAGTGTCATCGCTGTCCAGCGCCGTGGCTGGCCAAGTTATGGTCTTACTAGTGCCGAAACTGCTGTCCTCGAACTTCTGGCGATGACCTATGCCGACGACGTCGTGACACTCAGTTTCGGCGGTGGTGCCGCGTTGCGTATCGCCGTGGAGTGCGTCGACCTCATGCTTGAAGACATGTCCGGGCCATGGCGCGCGAGCCGCGAGCCACGTTACGAGTAATGATCCCAATTCGGGACCGCGTGATCATCACCCAGGGAAAGGGACAAGCAGGACATTCTCAACCTTTGAACACTACGGCACTCATGATTCGGCTTGGATAGGGATAGAGCAATTGATCGGTGTGATTAGCGGCCCCGGAAAGGTCCGCAGCGATCTCGGCACCGAGATGCAAATCATCACATTAGAGGTAATGTCCTCGCAAGCGGAACGTCATAAGATATTGACGGAGGCTGGAATAGGCGTGTCCGTCGCCGCCGACGCGGATGATCTCGTCAGACTGCTGGACACCATCTGGCCTATTCATCTGGTCGTGGCCGATGTCGCCTTACTTACTTCAGTGCCGCTTGCAAAGTTAAGCCGGGAAGGCGGACCGAGAATACTGGCAATCGTCGGAGACCACGACAGCGAAGCCGCAGGCGTCGCGATGGCAGCCGATCTTGTTGGCTTTATACCACGCAATATTATCGCGCGCGATTATCTTGACGCGGTCGAACATGCGCTCGATCATTCCGCCCTGCGGGGGGTTGCCGACCTCTCCGATACCGGCATTGCCCAGATCGGTGCGCTCAGCGCCGAGGTCGAGCGCATCGTCACGGCGCTGGCGACGCTGGCAGCGGGCGAGCGACGGATTGCGGCGGGTGGCCCGCTGCCGGTCACCGTGGTGCAGGTCCGCGCGATCATCAAGGCGCGGCGGCTGCGCGAGCGTTTCTTTCCCGCCGCGCTGTTCGCCGATCCGGTCTGGGACATGCTGCTGGACCTTACCGCCGCACGGCTCGAGGACAAGCCGGTGGCTGTCTCGAGCTTATGCCTTGCCGCGGCGGTACCGACGACCACCGCGCTGCGACAGATCAAGGCGTTGTGCGACGCGGGCATGTTCGTCCGGCGCGTCGATCTGCAGGATGCGCGCCGGACCTTCATCGAGCTGAGCGAGACCTCCGCGCAGTCGATGCTCGACTATCTCGGGTCGCTGCGCGGCGACGGCCCCGTGATCTAAGCCGCCGCCACGCTAAGTGCCGATCAGCTGGTCGAGCGTGATCGGGAATTTACGCACCCGCTTGCCCGTCGCATGCCAGACCGCGTTGGCGATCGCGCCGACGGTGCCGGTGATGCCGATCTCGCCGACACCCTTGATGCCGAGCGCGTTGACGTGGACGTCACGCTCCTCGACGATGATCGCCTCGATGCTCGGCACGTCGGCGTTCACGGGAATGTGATACTCGCCGAGATTTGGGTTCATCAGGCGGCCAGAGCGCTTGTCGGTGATCGCCGCTTCGTGCAGGGCGAACGACACGCCCCAGATCATGCCGCCGTAATATTGGCTGCGCACCAGCCGCGGATTGACTACCGTGCCCGCGGCGAATGCACCGACCAGCCGCGTCACGCGGACCTGGCCGAAATCGGGATCGACGGTAACCTCGGCGAAGACCGCGCCGTGCGCGTTCATCGAATATGTGTCCTGCGCCGTCTTGTCCGCCGCGCCTTTGCCTTTGCCTTCGATTTCGGCGAGCCCGGCTCGGCTCAAGATGTCGGCATAGCTTTCGCCGCGGCTCTCGTCGTCGCGCCGGTGCAGCCGGCCGCCGCGAGCGATGACGCCGGCGTTGCCCGCGCCGAACAGCGGCGATCGCTCGTCACCCGTCGCCAGCTCGGCAAGCTTGGCGATGACATCGCCGCCGGCGTTGTGGATCGCCGCTCCTGCGGTGGCGGTGTGCGCCGAGCCGCCCGCCATACCCGCATCGGGCAGCGTCGAGTCGCCCGAACGGAACTCAATCTGGTCGATATCGAGCCCGAGCGCGTCGGCGGCGATCTGCGCCAGCGAGGTCCATGCGCCCTGGCCCATGTCGTGCGCACCCGCCTCGACGATGCCGCGGCCATCCGCCTTCAGGATGGCGCGAGCCTGGCCGGCGAACATCAGCGCCGGAAATACCGCTGTTCCCATACCCCAGCCGACGAGCATGCCGTGTTTATCCTGCATCTGGCGGGGTTCGAGAGGGCGCTTATCCCAGCCAAACCTAGCCGCACCCTGCTGGTAGCATTCGCGCAACGCCTTCGACGAGAACGGCTTGCCGCTCGTCGGATCGATCTCGGCGTAATTGATCAGGCGGAAGGCGAGCGGATCGATGCCGCAGGCCAGCGCCATCTCGTCGATCGCGCTTTCGAGTGCGGCGCTGCCCGGCGCTTCGCCCGGCGCGCGCATGAACAGCGGCGTCCCGGTATCGAGCCGCACCGCCTCGTGCGAGGTGCCGATCGCCGGGCTGGCGTACAACGGATGCGAGGCGTTCGACGCCGGCTCGATGAAGTCGTCGTATGTGCTCGTCGCGGTCTTGGTGTGATGGCTGATCGCGGTCAGCCTGCCGGCCGCGTCGGAGCCCATCCGCATGGTCTGCCGCGTCGGAGCGCGGTGGCCGACGGGGCCATACATCTGCTCGCGGCGCAGCACCAGCTTGACCGGGCGACCGACCATGCGCGCCGCCATCATGCCGAGCACCTGCGGTCCGGACACCAGCCCCTTCGAGCCGAAGCCGCCGCCAAGATACGGGCTGCGGACATGGACATCGCCCGGCACGATACCGAACAGCCCGGCGATACGCTGCTGCGCCATCGCCATGCCCTGGCTCGGCGTGTCGATGCTGAGCTTGTCGCCGTCCCACGCCGCGACAATCGCATGGGGCTCCATCGCATTGTGGTATTGCGGCGGCGTGTCGTAGGTCGCTTCGAAGTTAATCGCCGCAGCATCGAAGCCGGCAGCGAGATTACCGTGCGTCTCCTCCGCGGGACCGCCCGCACCGACAGCCTCCGGCACGAAAGCCTCGGCACTTTCAAGTTCGACCCGCGCGAAATCGATGGCGTAGTGCGGAGCGAGCAGCGCCGCACCCTCGGTCGCCGCTTCGAGCGTGTCGGCGATGACCACGGCGACTGGCTGGTTGGCGTAGCGTACGGTGTCGTTCTGGAGCAGGTCGAGGCGGAACATGAATGGATGCATTTTCGCATCCGGGTCGATCGCCAGCTTGGGCGCGTTCGCCGGCGTCATCACCTCGACGACCCCAGGATGCGCCTTGGCGGCAGCGACATCGAGTGCCGTCACGCGGCCCCGCGCGATGCTGCTGACCGCCAGCGCGGCGTATAGCATCCCCGCCGGATGGTGGTCGGCGGCGAAATGCGCCGTCCCGGTGGTCTTGAGTACGCCTTCGCGGCGGGTCAGCGGCTGGCCGATGCTCGACCCCATCCGCAGGTGCGCTGGGTCGCGGGTCAGCGTCGGCTCGGGAGTGATGATCTCAGGCATAAGCGGCAACTCCGGCGAACGGCGAGGCAGGCAGCGCGGGCATGCGGTCGGGAGTCCCCGCCGCCGCCAAGGTGAGCGCGCGGACGATAATGCGCCGCGCGAGTTCGATCTTGAAAGCGTTGTCGCCCGACGGCTCCGCGTCGGCGAGCGCGGCGTCGGCAGCGTGGCGGAAGCTCGCGGCATGGGGTGCCGCCCCGGCGAGTGCGGCCTCGGCAGCTCGGGCGCGCCAAGGCTTCAGCGCGACACTGCCGAGTGCGATGCGGGCCTCGGCGATCCTACCGCCGTCGAGGCGCATCGCCACTGCCGCGGAGACGACTGCGAACGCGTACGACGTGCGCTCGCGGACCTTCAGGTAGCGCGAGTTTGCGGCAAAGCTGGCAGCTGAGGCAGGCAGACGCAACGCGACGATGAGCTCGCCATGGTCAAGAACGGTCTCGCGCTCGGGCGTCTCACCCGGCAGCAGATAGAAGCTGTCGAGCGGGACTTCACGCCGTCCACCTGCGCCCTCGATCTCGACGATCGCGTCGAGCGCGACCAGCGGCACGGCGAAGTCCGACGGCTGTGTCGCGATGCATTTGTCGCTCCAGCCGAGGATGGCGTGCAGGCGGTTCTCGCCCCCGATCGCGTCGCAGCCGCTGCCGGGGACGCGCTTGTTGCAGGTGCTCGCGGTGTCGTAGAAATACAGGCAGCGCGTCCGCTGCAGAACATTACCCGCGACGCTGGCGGCATTGCGGAGCTGCGCCGACGCGCCCGCCAGAAGCGCCTCCGCAATGGCGGGAAAGCGGCGCGCGAATTCGGCATGATAGGCGAGGTCGGCGTTGCGGACTAGCGCACCGATGCGGGCACCACCGTCGGACAACAACTCGATCCGGTCGAGCCCGGGCAGGCGATTGATGTCGACGAGACGCCCGGGGCGCACGATGTTGCCCTTCATCAGGTCGAGCAGGTTGGTCCCCGAGGCGAGATAGGCTGCGCCCGGTGCGCCGCCTGCCGCGACCGCTTCGGCCAGCGTCGCGGGCCGGTCATAGTCGAAGCGGATCATGCCGGCATCCGCTCGAAGACCGTGGCGTCTGCCGGCGCGTCCGCGGCCGTCATCTCGCGCTGCGCCTCGAGCACCGCCTCGGTGATGCCGATATAGGCCCCGCAGCGGCACAGATTGCCGCTCATCGCTTCGCGCACCCGTTCGGCATCGTCGCCGGCGTGACCTTCACGGATCATGCCTATGGCACTCATGATCTGACCTGGCGTACAAAAACCGCACTGTAAGGCGTCGTGCGCGATGAAAGCCGCCTGCACTGGATGCAACTGCTCGCCCTGCGCCACTCCCTCGATCGTTAAAATGTTGGCCCCGTCGTGGCTGAGCACCAAAGCGAGGCACGAGTTGATCCGCCGCCCGTCGACCAGAATCGTGCAAGCGCCGCATTGCCCGCGGTCGCAACCCTTCTTCGCTCCCGTCAGGTCGAGTCGCTCGCGCAGTAAATCAAGCAGCGTGATGCGCGGATCATCGAGCGTGATCGCCCGCTCGACACCGTTGATCGTCAGTGTGATCGGCAGGTTCACCGCTGAGCTCCAAGAAGGCGATTTCGTCTTAATCGATACAAAGAAGGTGCTTAAGCGGCAAGCGCTTACCGTGATTGGAACAAGACCACACCGCTGACTGGTAACTAGAAACCGCGGCGTGAACAGCCCGCAGATATTGATATGCTCATTAGCAAAGCCGCTACTAAACGACGACTCCCAAGTTTGGATTTCAGTTCCCTTAATCTCGCATTTAAGAGTCTGACTCATAATGATTTTGTTTATCTACAATGGCTTGCGAGTTTGCGAGTGATGAGCTGGGCGGATGCCATGAACAGCCAAGCGGTTGCGCTTTCGATGGTGCGCTCGAAGTCCTTGGCGAGGCGGCGGTTGCGGCTGAGCCATGCGAAGGTGCGTTCGACGACCCAGCGGCGCGGCAAGAGTTTGAAG
>JANOOK010000064.1:0-5266 GCA_031421275.1 Sphingomonadaceae bacterium | reverse complement strand
CGCCAGCACCGCGCCCGACGGATCGGGAATGTCGTCGGGAGCGCCGTCGATGGTGCAGGCGATCCGGGCTGCGCCGAGAACGTAGCGCGCGGCATTGACCTCGCGCGCGAGGCTACGGTGGCTCATCCCGGCCAACGCCTCGCGAACGTCGCTCAGGCTGCGCCGCGCGGCCGCGGCGATCTCGCGGATCTCCTGGCCGGCAGCCGCCTGATCGACGCGGAGCAGCCGATCGGCGAGGTCGGCCTTGATGACAATCAACGTCAGCGTGCGGCCGATCAGGTCGTGCAGATCGCGGGTGATGCGCTCGCGCTCGGTGATCCGGGTGAGCTTGCGGACTTCCTCCTGCGCTGCGATCAGCGCGAGGTTTTTCTCTCGCAGCGCGGTGCGCGACACCGTCGCCCCGCCGACGAGCGTCGCCAGGAAGACGCCGGGCATCCACCAGATCGGCGGTCCGCCCTGAACGATCCCGGCGAGGAATGCCGTGCCACAAAAGCCAGCGACAAAGCCCATCGCCCGACGCGACGGTCGCAACCGGGCGATCATCGATGTCGCATAGATCGTGAACACGGTCCAGTTGCCGCCAAGCCGGGACAGGATGATCGACTCCACGAGAATGATTGCGGCACAGCCCACCAGCCAGCGTCCGTTGGCGCGCGCTCCGCCGACGTAAACGGCGAGCAGGACAGCCAATGCTGTCACCGATACGGCAAGGTCGAACGTGGAAAACGGCTTGTTGATCCACGGAAAGAAATACAGCGGCGAGTAGAACAGCCATACCCAAGGCTCGTCGGGATCGAACAGCCGCTGCCACCACGAGGACGGCTCGGGAGCTATCACCGTCTCCGATGTGCCAACACTGCCCATAATCCGATCTTGGGTCGATGCAGGGACCGCGTCAAGCGGTAGCGCGGCGCAGTGACAGGCGGGCGAACAAGGCGGCAGCAACCGACATCACACCTATCGCGGCGAGATGCGCTGTCGGAAGCCCGGTGTTGACGGGTTCGATGATTGCCACGGCAAGCTGCCGGATCTGGAACCAGGGCGACAGCCAGGCAAGCGGCACGACCAGTGTCGGGCGGGTCGGTTCCGGCAGTCGGCCACCGAGTATTGCGAGCGCCAGCACGAGCAGTGCCAACGTCGCTGCAGCGTGCCCGCCATGGGCTCCGGCGGTAAGACCGATCCCGACTCCGACGAGGCTGAACATTGCAGTCGCGGTAAGCGCGACGACGATGATCTCGAACCACCGGCCGGCATCAAGATTTGGTCCCAAACCAAGACACAGGATGATCGCCGGCGCGATGACGAGCGCCGTCGTCACCATCGCCGCGACGGTTTTGGCAGCGAGATAGATGCTGTCGGGCAATGGCGACGAACGCTTCAGGGCAAGCATCCGGCCGCCGCGATCGGCCGCCGCGGTAAGTGCCGTGACGACCAGCGCCAACGTGACGACAGTAAACATCATGGAGACCATGACGGCGCGGATGGTCCAGCCCGACCCGGCCACCATGCTGTCCGCCGCGAGTGCGACGAAGACGACCGGCGCTGCTGCTGCCAACAACGGAAAGCCCGGAACCCGCCAAGCCCGGCGTACCTCGCCCAGTGCTTCGTGAAAACATACCTCGATCGCCGGCTTTGGAGCTGGTGCGGGATCGAGCGATTTCATGCGCGATCGACTGTAGCGCCGGTCAGTTGCGCGATGCAGAGGTGGAGCGGCAGCGGTGCGATCCGCAGATCCTCGCACGCGTGATCGTGCTGCAGGATGACCCGCAGCGTCTGTGCGACGTCGGTCGAGACGATCCGACTTTCGGCGCCGACCCGATCGACGTGGCTGACGGCGTCCAGTCCGCGCAGCCGCGCGACCGAAAGCGCGGTACGGCACCGGATCGTCGACTGGGTCAGGCGGGGGCGCATGGTGGCGGCCGTATCGTCCGCCACGATTTTCCCGTCGGCGATGACGACGATTCGGTCGCCCGGGGCGTCGGCGTCGTCGAGGTCACGGGTGACGATCAGAACCGCGGCACCGGCGTCGGCCTCCTGGCGAAGGTTTGTCCAAAGCAGCCGACGCAGTTGCTCGTTCGTCCGTCCCGCCGGTTCGTCGAGAACGAGGAGGTCCGGATGTCCGCAGATCGCCAGCGCGTAGTGCAGCCGACAGGTGTCGGCGGCGTCGAGCGCGCCGATTCTGCAGTCGCGCAAGGCGTCCAGCCCGGCGAGGCGCAGCGTTTCGTCGACCGGGCGTGCCGTCGGATAATAGGCACTGTGCTGGACGACGATCTCGCCGACGCCCAGCGTTCGAGGCAGCTCGAGCGAGTCGAGCATCACGCCGAGCCGGGCGCGGGCTGCCATCGCCCGCGGGTCCATTCCGAACAGCCTCGCTGTCCCACGGTCCGGGCGGAGATGGCCAGTCAAGACCCGCAGGGCAGTCGTCTTCCCCGCGCCCGCGGGTCCCAGCAAGACAGTTACCTCCCCCATTTCGATGGCAAGGTCGAAGCCGTCGAGAACGGCGATATTGCCCAGGGTAACGCCGACCTGCGCAAGTTCGGCGGCGGGCGCTACGTTATGTTTCGACGTCGGTCTTTGCAATGAACTGTCCAGCTTTGCGAAATAACTCACGCCAGGTTGATGATTAGCTGCGGCGTTGCCCAGTGATAAATGTCACATTCGGTCAAAAATACTGTTTCTGGCAGGGCGCGCCAGTATCGAGATGCCATGACAGATGTCACTCGAAGTATGACCGGCCGCTTAAAAGGCTGCATTTGACGGATGGTATCCTGCCGACGTTTAGCTTCTAAACCGCCGGTAAATAACGATAATCTAACAATGCCCGCGTTTGCTGGCGCAAACTCCCGCGGCTCGGTCCGTCGGCGAGGAGTGACGTTTGTCATGTTGACCGACCATCCGCGAAATGGTTTTTGTATCGGCGAGAGCAGTCGAGCCAAAGATTAGAGCGATTGCGCTCCAGTATTCGATATACATCGTCAATTGGGGGTCAATTATGCGCAGATTGTTCAAAGCAGGATGCTGTAGTCTCATCGGTCTTATGACCACGGCGGTCCCCGCCATCGCTGCGAGCGCCGTCGCGTCGAATGCGACGGCCACATTGACGGTGACGGTTGTCGGTGTCCGCAACGCCAAAGGCCAGGTGGTCGTCACGCTATGTCGGGCCGGTGAGGAATTCCCTGGGGGCTGCAGTATGCGGAGGCAATCGCCGGCGACGCAAGGACGTACAACCGTCGCTTTCTCGTCGCTGCCGCCGGGAAACTATGCAGTCGCACTGTTCCATGACGAGGACGGCGACGGCAAGTTGACGTTCATCAAGGAAGGCATCGGCTTCAGCAACGATGCCAACGTGGCCTACGGCGCGCCGAAGTTCAGCCTGTCGAGCTTTGCAGTCGCCAATCGGCCGAAGACGATCACCGTGAATATCAAATATCTGAGTTAAACCCGGCACCTCACGATCGTCGACGCTCCCAGATACCGTGATTGAGCGGCGCAAACCGCTCGTCATCCCGGAATTGGGCGCCTGCGCCCCCGTCCAATGATGATCTTCAGGGGCGCTGACAACAGGAGACTATGATGACCAACACCATCGACTTTGACTTCGACAGCATCGATCTGACCGGCCTCGACATTGCCGGCCTCGAGGTCGTCACCCTCAAGGACGCAATGGCGCTCCCCGAGACAGGTGCGTCCAGCGGCATCAGTTCATGCAACTCGTGCTCGAGCTGTGGCTCGAGTTCGTGCGTCGCCATGCAGCGTGCCGTCTAATAACGCCAACCGTCAGATGACCAACTTCCACAGCAGTTGAGCATCGGGAAGCACCGCTTGTTAGCGCAGGCGGTGCTTCCAAACCGGTCGACGCTTTATACTACCACAATGTTCCCGAGGTGGGCCATGAAATTAGCATCGTTGACGCGACCGCAAGCGAGGCCAGCACCGATCGGTGCGCCGGCGCCAGCCATCGCGCGTCCCGCAATCCAGTTTCGCGACGTCTCGAAGCGCTACGGCCGCAAGCTGGCGCTCGACAAGGTTTCGTTCGCCATTGCGCCGGGGGATATCGTGGCGCTGGTCGGACCGAACGGGGCGGGCAAATCGACCGCCGTCGAGATCATCATGGGGTTGCGGGCGGCCAGCAGCGGCACCGTCATGGTGGGAAATTGCAACGTCACGCGGGGCGACCGCTCCCACATCGCGCGGCTCGGCGTTCAGCTCCAGGAGACCCGGTTTTTCCCGAGCCTGACGGGGCGCGAGTATATCGACTTCTTCGCGCAGCTTTATGCGCGGCCGGTCGACTGCAAGACGCTGATCGACCAGTTCGACCTCGGCGATTTCGTTGCGCAGCGGATGGGCAAGATGTCGGGCGGCCAGCGCCAGCGCATCGCTCTCGCGCTGGCCGTCATCAACGATCCCGACGTCGTCATTCTCGACGAGCCGACCGTCGGACTGGATCCCATCGCGCGGCGCGATTTCTGGTCGATCATCCGACGCCTGAACGACGGTGGCCGCCGGACTTTGCTGTTCAGCACGCATTACATGGACGAGGCGGCGGCGATCGCCTCGCACGTCCTGATGCTCGCGAGCGGCCGGGTCGTTGCCAGCGGCTCCGTCAAGGCCATCGTCGACAGCGCCCGACCGCTCGGCGCCGCCAACCTTGACGATGCTTACACCGCGCTGGTCGGCGGGATGCCGGCCCCCGTGCTGACGGAGATGGTGGCATGACGATCAAACCACTCGTGGCGTTCTTCGTACTCGACATGAAGAACACCCTTCGAGACCGCGTCGCGATCGCGATGCTGTTCCTGTTCCCGCTGGTGATGTACCTGTTCTTCGGCAGCTTCTTCGGGGCCATGAAAACGGCCGCGAGCGCCAAGCAATATTACGACCAGTATACGATCAGCTTCATTTCGGTGATCCTGCTCAACATCGCGTTCCTCAATCTGGGGCCGACGATCGTCATTGCGAAGGACGCCGGGTTCTTCCGCCGGATGATGGTCACGCCGCTCCGTGTCTCGGACCTGTGGCTGGCGTCGGTCGCGCGCACGCTGATCATTTTCGCGATCGGTTATGCACAGATGGTGCTCGCCGGCTGGATGTTCCTCGGTCAGTGGCCGAAGGCGTCGGTTTTGCAGCTGGCCGTCCCGGCGCTGGTGTCGTCGTTCACGATGCTGTCGTTCGGCTTCCTGCTCGGTGCCGTCTACAAGCGGCCGGTGGCCTCGTTCAACGGCGCGATGCTGCTGATCCAGCCGATGCTGCTGCTGTCGGGTGCGGG
>JANOOK010000063.1:0-3538 GCA_031421275.1 Sphingomonadaceae bacterium | reverse complement strand
ACGTCGACCGACGGGCGCTGCGTCGCCATGATCAAATGGATGCCCGCGGCGCGCGCTTTCTGCGCCAGCCGCTGGATCAGGAACTCGACCTCCTTGCCCGCGGTCATCATCAGGTCGGCAAGCTCGTCGACGACGACGACGATCAGCGGCAGCGTCTCGTAATCGAGCACCTCCTCCTCATATTCGGGGACGCCCGCGTCGTCGTAGCCGGTGTGGACCTTGCGGACGAATGGCTTGCCGCTCGCCTTTGCCTCGCGGACGCGCTGGTTGAAGCCCGACAGCGACCGGACGTTGATCGTCGACATCATCCGGTAGCGGTCCTCCATCTGCTCGACCGCCCATTTGAGCGCGCGGATGGCCTTCGCCGGTTCGGTCACCACCGGCGACAGCAGGTGCGGGATGCGGTCATAGACGCTCAGTTCGAGCATCTTGGGGTCGATCATGATCATCCGGCACTGGTCGGGCGTCAGCCGATAGAGCAGCGACAGGATCATGCAGTTGAGCCCGACCGACTTGCCCGAGCCCGTGGTCCCGGCGATCAGCAGGTGCGGCATCGGCGACAGGTCGGCGATGACCGGATCACCGGCGATGTTCTTGCCGAGCACCAGCGGCAGCGCCGGAGCCTGATCGTCGAAGGCGGCGCTCGCCAGCAGCTCGGACAGCACGACCATCTCGCGGCGCGGGTTGGGCAGCTCGATGCCGATGATGTTGCGCCCCGGCACCACCGCGACGCGCGCGCTGACCGCGCTCATCGACCGCGCGATGTCGTCCGACAGCCCGATCACCCGGCTCGCCTTCAGGCCGGGCGCGGGCTCGAGTTCATACATGGTGACCACCGGGCCGGGACGAACGTCGCCGATGCGGCCCTTGACGCCGAAGTCGTCGAGCACCGATTCGAGCAGCCGCGCATTCTGCTCGAGGCTGGCGTGGTCGATCCTGATGGCGGGGCCCTTCGCGGCGGCTTTTAGGAGATCCAGCGAGGGCAATTCGTACACGTCGCCGAGCCCCAGCGTCGGCTGCCGGTCGCGCTTGTTACGCTTTGCCGACGGCAAGGATGCCGCGCTCGGCGTCACGATATTGGTCCGCGGCCGGGCGGCATCGCCGGTCGATGCTCCGGTGTCGACCGAATCCGCCGCGTCGCCGCCGTCCCCCACGAACGCGAGCGCACGTTGGCGGGGTAAGGGATGCGATCTGAACGGGGCGCTATCCTCGTGCGCGGTGCTGCGGAGGCGGCGCAAGCGATCGCCGATCAAGCGCAGATCGCGCCACTCTAACCCCGAGCCGAGGACCAGTAGCGGTCCCGCGATCAGCGCCAGCACGAACGCCAGTAGCCCCGCCACCGGCCATCCCGCCAGCAGCGGTAGCTCGCTTAGTGCCGCCGCCTGTTTCGCCAGCAAGCCGGGCAGCCCGCCACTGCCCGCCGGGAGCAGCGGAGCCGCATCGCTAAGCACAAGCCCGACGGCGACGGCAGCGAGCAAGGCGCCGACCAGCGTCGCCGCAACGTAGCGCCGCCACCGCTGCAGCCCGCGGCCGAGCAGTAGCCGCAAGCCACACAGCGCCGGCATCGGCACCAGCAACACCGCGGCATAGCCGAGCGCCAGCAGCGCACCGTCGGCGAGCCGCGCGCCGGCTCCGCCGAGCCAGTTCTGCGCCGGCGACGCGCTGACGGTGTCAAACGACGGATCGCCGGCGGCGAAACTGATGAGCGCCAGCAACAGCGCCGCGGCGAACGCCAGCAGCAGCAGCCCCGCCGCGATCACCGCGCCCCGGCCTGCGGCGGCCCCGGCGCGCGCGGAAAAGCTTGTCGAACCTTTGGTTGTCGCCGCTTTGCTCGCCATGCGTCTGATCCCCGCGAAGGCTATCATTGTGCCTTACGCAACAATGAGGAGCAAGCGATCCTCCCCCAGGCGGGGAGGATGAGCAGGACATCGTGCCGCTTCGCACATCGGTCTGCACCCGCTATACCGCGCGCATGAACAGCGACGTCATCATCATCGGCGGCGGCCTCGTCGGCATGACGCTGGCACTCGCGCTCGACGCGCATGGGGTGTCGAGCGCGGTCGTCGATGCCGCCGACCTCGACGCGACGCTGACCGCGGCGTTCGACGGGCGCGCCTCGGCGATCGCCAGCGCGTCGGCGGCGATGCTGCGCGCCATTGGCCACGGCGATGTTCTCGACGGCGCGGGGGTGATCCGAGAGATCCGTGTTACCGACGGACTCGCGCCGCAGCACCTGCACTTCGACAGCCGCGACGGCGACACCGGGCCGCTCGGCTATATGATCGAGAACCGAACCTTACGCGCTCGCCTGCTCGCGGCCGGCCGGGCGGCCGCGCACATCGCGCTGCATGCGCCCGCGTCGACAGCCTCGATCGATCGCGCCGAGGCGGGCGTGACGGTGACTCTGACCGACGGCACGACCTTACGCGCGCCGCTGCTGATCGCTGCCGACGGGCGCAAGTCGCCGCTGCGCGAGGCGGCGGGGATACGGGTGGCGCGCTGGTCGTACCCGCAGACCGCGCTCGTGACGATGATCGAGCATGCGCGGCCGCACGGCGAGATCGCCTTCGAGCTGTTCTATCCGACCGGGCCGTTCGCGATCCTGCCGATGGCCGAGCCCCATCGCTCGGCGGTGGTGTGGACCGTCGAGAATGCCGATGCCGCCGGTTATCTCAAGCTTGGTCCGCGCGCGCTCGGGACCGAGCTGGCCCGCCGCAGCGGCAACTTCCTTGGCGCGGTCGAGGTGATCGCGCCGACGTCCTCGTACCCGCTCGGGCTGCACCATGCCGAGAGCTATACCGCCGAACGGCTGGTGCTGATCGGCGACGCGGCGCACGGCATCCACCCGATCGCCGGTCAGGGCCTCAACATGGGGCTGCGCGACGTTGCGGCGCTGACCGAGGTGCTGGTCGATGCGGTGCGGCTCGGGCTCGATCTCGGCGCGCCCGCGGTGACGGCGCGCTATTCGGCATGGCGGCGGCTCGACAACTCGCTGGTGACCGCGGTCACCGACGGGCTCAACCGGCTGTTCGGGCTGAAGGGGCGCGTGCCGTCGGCGGCGCGCCGGATCGGGCTGGCAGCGGTCGAGCGGCTGCCGGCGCTGAAGTCGCGGCTGATGGCGGAGGCGCGCGGCGAAACGGGCACACGGCCGAAACTGCTGCTGGGCGAAATGGTCTAGCGCACCGCTGCCGTGACTCGCGTCCGCCGCTCGGCTAGGACGCGCGGCTGTTCAATCGGAATCGACCATGCTCGCCCCCTCGCCTCGCTCAACGGCGGTCTCGCTGCGCGCGCTGCTGACGCTCGCGGCTCCCGTCGTGCTATCGCGGCTCGGCATCATGGCGATGGGGCTGGTCGATACCGTCGTCGTCGGGCGGCATTCGTCGACCGAGCTTGGCTATCTGGCACTGGCCTGGGCTCCGACGGGCATTGTGCTGACAGCCGCGATCGGGATGCTGCAGGGCATTCAGGTGCTGACGTCGCAGGCGATCGGCGCGGGGCGCGCAGGGGACACCGGCGCGGTATTGCGGCGTGGGCTGGT
>JANOOK010000062.1:0-2187 GCA_031421275.1 Sphingomonadaceae bacterium | reverse complement strand
CGCTCTTCCACGCTCTCGTCAAATGGCTCGCACCGGTGCTGGTATTCACCTGCGACGAGGTCTGGCGGACGCGGTTCCCGGATGCGGCGAGCGTGCATCTGGAGGAATGGGCTGATTATTCTGGGTGGCGAGATGAGGCGCTAGGGAAGAAATACGCCGACCTTGCTTTGCTCAGAGTGCAACTCGGGAGACCACTCGAGTTAGCACGCGAAGGCAAGACGGTCGGCACCTTCATGCAAGCTGCGGTAGACATGAAGATCGATGCAGGGCTCGGCTCACCGACTTTCCAACGTGCGATCGAGGGCGTGGATTTAGCAGAGCTATTTTTGGTCGCCTCGATAAGTGTGACTGCAGTGCCGTTCGAGCCCGGATGGCAAGGCTTCGCCAATACTACCGTAGAGCGGACCGAACTCCCTCGCTGCGAACGCTGCCGCCGTTATCTCCCCGACGTTGCGCCCGCGACCCAGCTCTGCACCCGCTGCACCGACGTGCTCGCGCTGACCGAGGTCGCCGCGTGAAGCGCCTCGGCTACAGCATCGCGCTGCTCGTCTTCGTCCTCGACCAGCTGAGCAAATATTGGGTGACCGCGATCCTCGACCTGCGCACCCGCGGTTACGTCGAGCTGCTGCCGGTGTTCAACCTGACCTGGGTCGAGAACCGCGGCGTTTCGATGGGGCTGTTCCGCGCCGCGGGCGATGCCGAGCGCTGGCTGCTGGTCGGCGTCACGCTGGCGATCGCGGTCGGCGTCGCATGGTGGATCGCCCGCGAGGCGAGCCGGACCGATGTCGCGGCCTTGGGGATGGTGCTCGGCGGCGCGCTCGGCAACATCGTCGACCGGGCCCGCTATGGTTATGTCGTCGACTTTCTCGACGCCTTTTGGCATAGCCATCACTTTTACATCTTCAACGTCGCCGATGCAGCTATTACCGTCGGCGTCATGATCTTGCTGCTGCGCGCCGTGCTCGCGCCCAGCGTCAAGTCGGCCTAGGAGTTGCCCGTGAAGCCCCCCATTATCAATACCGCCGCCGTCAGTACGGCCGTCATGATCTTCGCTGCCGTCGCGCTCGCCGCCTGCGGCGGCAAGACCAAGCTGTCGAACCGCCATGCGCCCGACGAGTTCGCGATCAGCCGCGCCGCGCCGCTGATCGTGCCGCCCGATTATTCGCTGACCCCGCCGCGTCCCGGCCAGCCGCGCGCGCTGGGCCAGGACGGCCAGACCCAGGCGGTCGAGGCGCTGTTCGGACCTGGTTCGCGCGTGCCGCCGAAGTCGCCGGCCGAGGAGCAGCTACTCGACAAGGCCGGCGCGGTCGGCAACAACAACCCGCACGCCGAGCCGGCGGTGCGGTCGAGCGCCGCCGACCCCAAGACGCTGACCGTCGACAAGGGCGCGTTCCTGCGCGAACTGATGGATGCCAAGCCGGGAACGGCGAACGGCAAGGTCGCCGAGGTCAAGGTCGGGGGCTGAGACGAAGCTGTTCCGCTGGAGCTCTCAACCGAATTCATCTGAGGTCATGGGTCCCGGCCTTCGCCGGGATGACAACGTACTTGGTAAGGGTCGTTTCGCAACCGGCTTGCACCCGCCCCGAATCCGCTTACGCTGCCCCGCACTCAACCGGGGGAATACCATGATCCGTTACCTGCTGCCGCTTGCCGTGCTGTCCGCCACCGCTGCCACTGCCGCGCCCGGCTGCGACGGCCAGCTGGTCACCATGCGGGTCTCGAAGCTCAAGCCCGGCGGCACCGCCGCGGGGTTCGCCGAGGCGGTCAAGGCCAACGCCGACTGGTATAAGGCGAAGGGGCTGAGCAACGACCGCTTCGTCAACGCGGCGGTGATGTCCTATGCGGGCGGCGCGGCCAAACTGTCGGCGGACGAGTTCGTCACGCTGCACATCGTCGGCGGCGCGAAGGCCCCCGAGCATAAGGACGACGCCGCCTGGGCGGCGTTCGTGGCGAAATATCAGGCGAACTCGACGATCGTCTCGGACACGCGCATGTGTTTGCCGAAGAGCGCGATGTTGGTGACGAAGTAGCGGGGGCTTAGTACCGGCGGCTCCCCTCGAAGCTCTTTGTCATCCCGGCGCAGGCCCGGGCCCAAGACCTCAAACGCATTCGATAGAGGTCAGGGGTCCCCGCCTGGGGCGGGTTGACAACTAGCTGGCCGGCTCGTGTGCAGGAGCCCAAACTACT
>JANOOK010000061.1:0-21208 GCA_031421275.1 Sphingomonadaceae bacterium | reverse complement strand
CCCGTCGGCGATCGCCGCCGACGACATCGTCCAACCGCCGCCGGGGCCGGCGGCGCAGGCGGCGGCACGGCGCGGGCAGCTGCTGCACACGCTGTTCGAGCGGCTGCCGCGTGTTGCCGGCGGCGAGCGGGCGCGGGTCGGTGCCGCGTGGCTGGCGCGCACCGCGCCCGAGCTTGACGATGCGGTTCGCGGCACGCTGCTCGATACCGCGCTCGGCATCATCGACGCGCCGCGCTTTGCCGCGCTGTTCGGCCCCGACGCGCTCGCCGAGGCACCGATCGCGGCGACGGTCGGCACCACGGTGATCGCCGGCAAGGTCGACCGGTTGCTGATCGAGGCCGAGCGCGTCCAGCTGGTCGACTTCAAGACCGGGATGACAGTGCCCGCCAGCGCCGCCGCCGCCGCGCCCTATCATCTGCGCCAGATGGCGGCGTACGTCGCGGCGCTGGCGAAGATCTTTCCGGGCAAGCGGGTCGACGCGGCGCTGCTCTACACAGCGACCGCGACGCTGATCGAGCTGCCGTCCGCGCTGCTCGCGGCGCATGCCCCGGCGCTGGATTGACCACGTGCAAGAAACCGTTGAGCCGCCGGGCGGTTGATCGACAGTACGCGCGCGCCTACCTGAAGTGCGACGCCAATCGATCGAGACTATCGTCACCCCGAGCTTCGCCGGGATGACAGGCTGTTCGATCGAGCCTTAGTCGGATCAAGCGCACACGACAGGAGACCTTAAATGCCCGCCAAGCACGTTACCGACGCCTCGTTCCACGCCGACGTGATCAGCGCCGAGCGTCCGGTGCTGGTCGACTTCTGGGCCGAATGGTGCGGCCCGTGCCGCCAGATCGGTCCGGCGCTCGAGGAGCTCAACGACGAGCTGGCCGGCGTCGACATCGTCAAGCTCAACATCGACGAAAACCCCGACGCGCCGACGCGCTACGGTGTCCGCGGTATCCCGACGATGATCCTGTTCAAGAACGGTGCACCCGCCGCGACCAAGGTCGGGGCCGCGCCGAAGTCGCAGCTCAAGAGCTGGCTGGAGGACGAGCTGGCGTAGCGACCGCCCCGGTCGGCAACGCCGTCGACCCCGGGCGGGAGCTGGTCGCGCCTTGCACATCGGTCGCCCCGCCCGTAACCGTCCCGGCGATGCCCGCCGCCGCACCGCTGAACCTCGCCGACCGCTGTCAGCGCCTCCCGGCTCTCACGCTCGAGTCCGGTGCGGTGCTCGCCGCGCCCGAGATCGCCTTTGCGACTTACGGCAAACTCGCGGCCGACGGCGGCAATGCGGTGCTGGTCTGTCATGCGTTGACCGGCGATCAGCACGTCACCGGCATCGATCCGCGCTCGGGTAAGCCCGGCTGGTGGAGCCGGCTGGTCGGGCCGGGGCTGCCGATCGATCCGGCGCGGCACTTCATCGTCTGCGCCAACGTGCTCGGCGGCTGCATGGGCAGCAGTGGGCCCGCCAGCCTCGATCCAGCGACCGGCAGCGCCTACGCGATGGCCTTCCCGGTGATTACTATCCGCGACATGGTGCGGGCGCAGGCGGCGCTGCTCGACGCGCTCGGGGTGGGGCCGCTGCTCGCCGTCGTCGGCGGCTCGATGGGCGGCATGCAGGCGCTCGACTGGGCGGTCGCCTATCCCGACCGGGTCCGCTCGGTGGTCGCGATCGCCACCGCGGCACGGCACACCGCGCAGAACATCGCCTATCACGAGGTCGGGCGGCAGGCGATCATGGCCGATCCCGACTGGGCCCGCGGAGCCTATTACGCTACCGGGCGCACCCCGGTCGCGGGGCTCGCGGTGGCGCGCATGGCGGCACACATCACCTATCTGTCGGAAGCCGGGCTGACCGCCAAGTTCGGGCGGCGGCTGCAGGGGCGCGAGGCGGTGTCGTTCGGCTTCGACGCCGACTTCCAGGTCGAAAGCTATCTGCGCCACCAGGGCCTCAGCTTCGTCGAGCGCTTCGACGCTAACTCGTACCTGTATATCACCCGCGCCACCGACTATTTCGATCTCGCCGAACCGCACGACGGGCGGCTGGCGGCGGCGTTCGTCGGCACGCGCACCCGCTTCGCGATCATCTCGTTCACCAGCGACTGGCTCTATCCCACAGCCGAGGCCCGGCGCATCGTCCGCGCGCTCAATGCTGCCAACGCGCAGGTCAGCTTCGTCGAATTGGACAGCCCGCACGGCCACGACGCCTTCCTGCTCGATACGCCGGAGATGAACCGCGTCGTCGACGGTTTCCTGCGGGCCGGTGAAGCCTTGTGAGTCTGCGCCCCGACCTCGCCGCCATCGCGCAGCTGATCGCGCCGGGTGCCCGCGTTCTCGACGTCGGCTGCGGCGACGGCGCGCTGCTCGCCGAGCTGCGCGCGGCGAAGCACGTCGACGGCCGCGGCATCGAGCTCAGTGCGGCGAACGTCGCGGCGGCCGTGGCGCGCGGGCTGTCGGTGGTGCAGGGCGACGCCGACGCTGACCTCGCCGACTATCCCGGCGATGCGTTCGACGTCGCCATCCTGTCGAACACGCTGCAGGCGATGCGCGCGCCCGCCGTAGTATTAAACGAACTGTTGCGGATCGCGCGCGCCGCGGTGGTGTCGTTCCCGAATTTCGGTCACTGGCGGGTGCGGCTGGCGCTCGGGCTCGGCGGGCGTATGCCGGTGACGCCGCTGCTGCCGGTCGGCTGGTACGAGACGCCGAACATCCATTTGTGCACGATCGCGGATTTCGCCGGGCTGGCGGCAGCGCAGCGCTGGGCGGTCGAAACCGCACTGTATCTCACCGGCGGCGCGCAGATCGGCGCGGCGGGGGCGAACTGGCGGGCCGAGCAGGCGGTGTTCGTGCTGCGGCGCGGGTTTTGATTGTTACCTCGTCACTAGCGCATCCATCTCGTCGTCATTCCCGCGAACGCGGGAACCCATCTCCTTAACTCTCCGGAAAGCGTGCCTTATCCTGCACATGCCGGAGATGGGTTCCCGCGTTCGCGGGAATGACATGAGGCGAGAGTGATCCCGCGCTGACCGGCGAGTGGGCACCCAACCTGACCCGCAGCCGCGCATCGACCGGGGCCAGTCCGTCGCGCTTGACCGCCCGCACGATATGCACCCCGCCGAGCCCCGGTGCGGTGCGCGCCAGCAGCGGCTCGGTCCACGCCAGCCCGCGTAGCGGTGGCGCCGCGAGCGCGGTGCGCCACGCGGCGACCTCGAACATCGCCGCGGATAATGTCCGGCTCAGCCCGCCGCGGCCGTACGGATGCCCCTGTCCGAACGGGTTCGACTCGGCCAGCGCCCACAGCCCGGCGCGGTTCGGCACGACCAGCAGCAGCTCGCCCGCCGGGGCAAGCACGCGCCATAGCTCGCGCAGCAGCGCCGCGGGTTTCTCGGCGCATTCGAGGCTGTGCATGACCAGCGCCTGATCGAACACTGCGGCGTCGAACGGCAGCTGGCTATGGTCGGCGGCGAGCGTCGCGTTGGGTCCGGTCGGCGGCCAGCAGCCGCCCGCATCGACCGCAGCGACGCGCTCGACCTTGGCGGCGGGGTAACCGAGCAGGATGGTGCTCGGCGCACCGAGGGTGAGCAGTCGCGTGGTGCTGTTGTGCTGCAGCTGCGGGCGGAGCGCGGTGCGCAGCAGCCGCGCCGCGCGGCGTCCCGCGGCGGTGCGGTACCAGTCGAGGAGGTCGGGTGGTTGCACGACCGCCCGGACTAATTCATCGCTCCACGCACATCGCGATGCCCATGCCGCCGCCGATGCACAAGGTCGCCAGCCCCTTGTGCGCATCGCGCTTGCCCATCTCGTGCAGCAGCGTCACCAGCACGCGCGCACCGCTCGCGCCGATCGGGTGGCCGATGGCGATCGCGCCGCCGTTGACGTTGACCTTCGCCGGGTCGAGCCCGAGCTCCTGCCCGACCGCCAGCGCCTGCGCCGCGAAGGCTTCGTTCGCCTCGATCAGGTCGAGGTCGGCGACGCGCCAGCCAGCCTTCTCGAGCGCCTTCTGCGACGACGGCACCGGGCCGATGCCCATCACCGCGGGGTCGACGCCGACCGAGGCCCAGCTGGCGATCCGTGCCAGCACGGTCGCGCCGCGGCGCGCGGCTTCGTCCTCCGACATCAATACCAGCACCGCCGCGCCGTCGTTCAGCCCGCTGGCGTTCGCCGCGGTAACGGTACCGTCCTTGCGGAACGCGCCCTTCAGCCCCTGCACGCCCTCCAGCGTGACGCCGTCGCGGATATATTCGTCGGTGTCGAACACCGTATCGCCCTTGCGGCCTTTGACCGTGACGGGCGCGATCTCGTCCTTGAACCGGCCGCTGCTGCGGGCGGCGCTCGCCTTGTTCTGGCTGGCGACGGCGAACCTGTCCTGCGCCTCGCGGCCGATCTGGTATTTCTCGGCGACGTTCTCGGCGGTCATGCCCATGTGATAGCCGTTGAAGGCGTCCCACAGCCCATCCTTGATCATCGTGTCGATCAGTTCGACGGCGCCCATTTTGGTGCCGCCGCGCAGCGACTGCGCGTGGTTCGACAGGCTCATGCTTTCCTGCCCACCGGCGACGATGATGCTGGCATCGCCCGCCATGATCGCCTGCGCGCCGAGCGCGACGGTGCGTAAGCCACTGCCGCAGACCTGGTTGACGCCCCACGCCGGGGTTTCCTGCGCGATGCTTGCCGCCATCGCCGCCTGCCGCGCCGGGTTCTGCCCCTGTGCCGCGGTCAGCACCTGGCCGAGGATGACTTCGGAGACCTCGTCGGCAGCGACCCCGGCCTGCGCCAACGCCGCCATGATCGCCGCCTTGCCGAGCTCGTGCGCCGGAACGCTACCGAACTGGCCGAGGAAGCTGCCGACCGGCGTGCGCTTGGCGGCGGTGATGACGATGTTGGTCATGGCGTGTCGTCTCCCAAAAACTTACGTCATCCCCGCGAACACGGGAATCCATGGCCTCTACTCGCGGCGGTTTGAGGCCATGGCTTCCCGCGTTCGCGGGAATGACGAGGTGAAGCCACCCTACCCGCCTCGCAGCCACGCCGCCAGCGGTTCCCACAGCTGGGCCCGCGCGCGCCCGCCGACGACCATGCCGACGTGCCCCATGTCGAGTTCGAGCCGGTTGCCGACGGCTGCTGCCGCTGCCGCCGGAACGATGCGGTCGGTCGTCGAGACGATGTCGAGCACCGGTATTCCGAGCGCTGCGGGGTCGATCCGCGCACCCCCGACGTGCCACTCGCCGCGACCGGGCAAGTCGGCCGCGTACAACCGCTCGAACAGGCTCGCCGCGACCCCGAGCGGCAGCGGTGGTCCGTCGTTGGCCCAATCCTCGAGCGCTGCGAACGCCGCCACCGTCGCGGAATCGGCATCCGCCAGCGCCTCGTATTTCGCCACCAGCGCCGCCGGATCGAGCTGCCAGAATGCCGGCTGCAGCAGCTCCATCGGGACGCTCCCAAGTGCCGCGGCGACCGGTTCGATCCCCGCCCACAGCGTCGCTATCGCACCGCGCGCCTCGTCGCCGTAACCGGCGAACCGCCACGGGGCGGCGAGCAGCACCAGCTTGCTCGCCGGCACCAGCGCCGCCGCCGCCATCGCCAGCGTGCCGCCGAGGCAATAGCCGAGCAGCATTGGGCGGCTATTCAGGCCCGCGATCAGCGGCACCAGCCGCTGCGCGACATAGCTCTCGAGGTCGAGCCCCAGCTCGTCGACTCCGGGGCTACCCCAGTCGACCAGCAGCGGCCGCACCCCCCGGCTCGCCAGCCATCGCAGCAGCGAGTTGTCCGGGGCCAGATCGAGCACGTACGGCGGGTTGATCAGCGACGGGACGACGACGACCGCCGGCCCGCTGCCGCCATAGTCGCGCAGGGCGACGCTGCCGATCCGCACTACCTCGGGCATCGCGGGCAGGATGCGGACCGCGGTGTGATCCTGATAGCGCCGCACGCCCGCGAGCACCTGCGCCAGCCGCGCCGGATCGCCTGCCGTGACCTCTGCCGCGATGCTCAGAAACAGCGGCAGCGGATGCGGTCCGCGCACACGTTGCAGTGCAGCAACGGCCGGTGTAAACAACCCACTTGCGCGCTGATCGGGATATTCAATGGACGACACCAGTAATCCCGTCGAGACGCCCCGGCCGGTGCCGGTGGTGATCAAGAAGTACGCCAACCGGCGGCTGTATAACACCGCGTCGTCGAGCTATATCACACTCGAACATCTCGCGGTGATGACCCGCGCCGGCGAAGAGTTTCAGGTCTTCGATGCCAAGACCGGCGAGGATATTACCCGGCCGGTGCTGGCGCAGATCGTCATGGAGGGCGAGAGCAACGGCCAGACGATGCTGCCCGCGCCGTTCCTGCGCCAGCTGATCGCGATGTACGGCGATTCGATGCAGGCGATGGTGCCGCATTATCTCGAAGCCTCGATGGACGCGTTCTCGAAGCATCAGCTGCAGTTCCGCGACGCCGTCACCGGCGCGTTCGGCGGCGGCGCGTTCAAGCCGTTCGAGGTGCTGGCGAAGCAGAATATGGCGATGTTCCAGGCCGCCGCCGACATGCTCACCGGCCGCGCCGCGACACCGGTCAAAGCGGAGGTCAAGCCGGCGACGGACGAGCTTGCGGCGGTCAAAGCGCAGCTGGCGGCGCTGCAGTCGCAGATGGACAAGCTCGCCAAGGGTTGAGCCGTGGTTTAAGCAACCGGCACCGCGCCGCTTGCAACGCTCGGCGGCATTTGCAACAAGCCGCGCAAGTAACAATCGAACCGGCCGTTCCTCGCCGGTGTCGCTTAGGGATCGCACTGCATGGACATGGTCGTACTCGCAATTCTGTGCGGGCTGGCAGCTGTCGCCTACGGCGTCATCACCTCCGGCCAGGTCTTGCGCGCTTCGCCGGGCAATGCGCGGATGCAGGAGATCGCCGCCGCGATCCAGGAGGGCGCGGGGGCGTATCTCCGCCGTCAGTATACCGCGATCGGCATCGTCGGTCTCGTCATCGCGGTTCTCGTCGCGGTATTCCTCGGCAGCCTGTCGGCGGTGGCCTTCGTCATCGGCGCGGTGCTGTCGGGGCTGACCGGGTTCATCGGCATGAACATCTCGGTGCGCGCCAACGTGCGAACCGCCGAAGCGTCGCGGACTTCGCTCCAAGGCGGCCTGACGATGGCGTTCCGCTCGGGCGCGATCACCGGCATGCTGGTCGCGGGGCTGGCGCTGCTCGCCATCGCCGGGCTGTATTATTATCTGACGCACGTCGCCGGGCTCAGCCTCGATGACGAGGCGAACAAGCGCACCATCGTCGGCGCGCTGATCGCGCTGTCATTCGGTGCCTCGCTGATCTCGATCTTCGCGCGGCTGGGCGGCGGCATCTTCACCAAGGCCGCCGACGTCGGGGCCGACCTCGTCGGCAAGGTCGAGGCCGGCATTCCCGAGGACGACCCCAGGAACCCTGCCGTCATCGCGGATAACGTCGGCGACAATGTCGGCGACTGCGCCGGCATGGCGGCCGACCTGTTCGAGACCTATGTCGTCACTATCGGCGCGACGATGGTCAGCATCCTGCTGCTCGGGTCGCTCGGCACCGATCTGGTGTCGCGGCTGCTGTCGCTGCCGCTGGCGATAGGCGGCGTTTGCATCCTGACCTCGATCATCGGCACCTACTTCGTCCGCTTGGGTGCCAAGAACAACATCATGGGGGCGCTCTACAAAGGCTTCTGGGTCACCGCGATCCTGTCGATCCCGGCGATCTACGGCGTCATGAGCTATGTCCTGCCCGATATGCACGCCGCGATCGCGCCCGCCGGCTCGGCGCTCGGTACGGTGAGCGGCATGGACCTGTTCTGGTGCGCGATGGTCGGCCTCGCGGTCACCGCGCTGCTCGTCTGGATCACCGAATATTATACCGGCACCAACTATCGCCCGGTGCGCTCGATCGCGCAGGCGTCGACCACCGGCCACGGTACCAACGTCATCCAGGGCCTCGCGATCAGCCTCGAATCGACCGCGCTGCCGACGCTGGTGATCTGCGCCGGGATCATCGTCAGCTACAGCTTCGCCAGCGTCATCGGCATCGCGTTCGCCGCGACCGCGATGCTGGCGCTCGCCGGCATGGTCGTCGCTTTGGACGCCTACGGCCCGGTCACCGACAACGCCGGCGGCATCGCCGAGATGGCGCACCTCGATGCCGACGTCCGCGTCCGCACCGACGCGCTCGACGCGGTCGGCAACACCACCAAGGCGGTCACCAAGGGCTATGCGATCGGCTCGGCCGCGCTCGCCGCACTCGTGCTGTTCGGCGCGTACACCACCGATCTCAGGACCTATTTCGGCGATCTCAACGTCGACTTCCAGCTGTCCAACCCCTACGTCGTCGTCGGGCTGCTGCTCGGCGCGCTGCTGCCGTATCTGTTCGGCGCGATGGGGATGACCGCGGTCGGGCGCGCCGCGGGCGACGTCGTCAAGGACGTCCGCGCGCAGTTCGCCGAGAACAAGGGCATCATGGACGGCACCTCGAAGCCCGATTACGCCCGCACCGTCGACCTCGTCACCAAGGCCGCGATCCGCGAGATGATCGTGCCGTCGCTGCTGCCGGTGCTCGCGCCAGTGGTGGTGTATTTCCTGATCGCCCGCATCGCCGGTGCGGCGCAGGGCTTCGCCGCGCTCGGTGCGCTGCTGCTCGGCGTCATCGTCTCGGGGCTGTTCGTCGCCATCTCGATGACCAGCGGCGGTGGCGCGTGGGACAACGCCAAGAAGTTCATCGAGGACGGCCACCACGGCGGCAAAGGCTCCGAGGCGCACAAGGCCGCCGTCACCGGCGACACCGTCGGCGACCCGTACAAGGACACCGCAGGCCCCGCCGTCAACCCGATGATCAAGATCACCAACATCGTCGCGCTGCTACTGCTGGCCGCGCTGGCAGCGGCGCGTTAGGCGATCCTCCCCGTACTCGGGGAGCTCTCGCTTGAGTATTCCCTTCTCGACCTGCCGTCAGACGCAGCCAGACGTGACAAGCAGGTTAACGGAGTATCGGGCATGATTGCTCGCCTTTTCACCTTGTTGTTGTTGCTTGCAGCCGCCCCGCTAACAGCAGCCAATTACGCGGGTAATTGGGCGATGTACGCCAGCGACCAGACAATCTTTCGCTTTGAGATCACTCAAACCAGAAATGGCTGGGCTGTTGTCTGGGCTCGTCCGGCGCATGCCACCATGGATGGTGAAATTTTTAGCGCCATCGTTGGGCCCGTGGAACGTCGTCCGGCAAAGTCCGCTCGCGAACTGAACGGTGCGCTCGAGATCACCTTCGACGATCCGTACCCCAACTCGATGCCCGACGTCTTCCAATTGACCTTTGTCGATCCACGGCACCTTTCGGCGACCTATGCCAGTACAGGCTTCGAGCCATGGATCTTGGTGCACGAGGCAAGCGCCGCGCCGCTGGGCCCGTGGGATCCCGCAAAGGCGTATAGGCTAGTGATCGACCGCCCCACCAATGCCGAGATGACGGCGATCTTCGAGGCCGACCAGAAAGATCGAAGTTCGGGCAAGATCGACTGGGCGGTCGTTGCCCCGGCGGATCGGCTTCGACAGGCGCGCACGCAGGCATTGCTCGATGCCGGCGCGCTGCACAGCGGCGAAGATTACGAGCACGCTGCTTTCGTGTTTCAACATGGTGCGGTGCCCGACGATTTCTTGATGGCGCATATTCTCGCAACGGTCGCAGTTGCCCGGGGTAAGCCCTCTGCGACTTGGATCGCCGCAGCGACATTGGATCGATATCTGATGAATATAGGCCGACCGCAAATCTTCGGCACGCAGTACTCGACGAAGGCTGACAGTAAAGCCACTCAGGAACCATACACCCGGACGATGCTGTCGGATGCGCTCAGACAGGCGATGAGAGTACCACCGCTCGCGGCACAGGAAGAGCAGCGAAAAGCCTATGAGCGTGAGACAGCCAACTCGAAGCAGTGACCTTATATAACGCCCCTACCGCGGTCCGTCGCGCCCCGTCCCCGACGTCGGGCTGCCGACGCCGCCCTGGCTCGCGCCGAACTGCCCGATATTGCCGAACAGCGCGTTGAATAGCGAGTCGTGGCGGCCGAGCACCGGGGTCTTGTCCTTGAGCGGGCTGACCGAGACGACCTGCTCGAGCCCCTTGCGCTCGACCTTGGCGACGTTGCCCTTGGCGTCGAAGGTGACGGTCAGGATGTTCTGCGACTTCGGCTTGGGATTGAGGAAGGCCAGCTGCGTCGTGTTGCGCGAGATATAGTACCATTTGCTGTTGTCGAATTCGGACGTGAACGTCGGGCGGCCGAGCAGGCGCTGGACCGAGGTGCGATTGTCGACGCCGGGCTGGACCGAGGCAACGAGCTGCTCGTCAACGATATAGCCCTGGTTCGACTTGATCCGCGAACAGCCGCCGAGCATCGTCGTGCCGAGCACGGCCGCGCCGAGCACGGCGACGATCGCGAACGAGGGGGTCTGACGCATCGACGACGCTCCTGAAACCGGCAGCCGGTGACGACTGCACGAACTGCGGCGCTGCCCGTGGTTGCGGCGCGCGCTCGAACGTCCAATATGCGCTCTGCTCGTCTCCGACAAGGTACACCGATGGTCTTCCTCGACCGCTTGACCCGTTTCGCGCGTGCCGCCCCCGTCGGCGATGCGCTGTACCGCGCCGTGGTGACGGCGGCGCGGACGCCCGACTGGTATCTGCGCGGCGAGGTTCCCGACACCGTCGATGGGCGCTTCGATGTCGTCGCGCTGATGCTCGGCCTCGTGCTGCTGCGGCTCGAGCGCGAGGGCGGGAGCCAGGCGCAGTTTTCGGCCGACCTCACCGAGCGCTTCATCGCCGACATGGACGGCTCGCTCCGCGAGCTTGGGGTCGGCGACCAGAATGTCGGCAAGCACGTCGGCCGGATGGTCAGCGCGCTCGGCGGGAGACTTGGGGCTTACCGCGAGGCGCTGGCGGCCGACGCCCCGGTCGCGGCGTTGCCCGAGGCGTTGCAGCGTAACGTCTATCGTGCGGCCGCGGTCGAGCCTGCAGCGCTCGACTGGCTGACCGCCGAGGTGCGGGCGCGCTGGGCGGCGATCGAGGCGTTGCCGACGCCGCAACTGCTGGCCGGACAGCTGGTGTGACGGCGCGGCGGGTAAAGGAGTTGCCATGACGCCGACGCCCGAATTTTCCCGTCTGGTGCGCGTCCGCGACATCGGCGGGGTGGTCCGCGACGAGGCCTTGATGGCCCGGCCGACCGAGCGCGCGGCGCTGGCGGTGCGCTTCGGCCTGCTGACGCTCGACTGGCTGACCGCGACGCTGGCGCTGCATCAGGGTGCCGCCGGCATCGACGTCCGCGGGCAGCTCGAGGCGGCGGGCACGCAGCCGTGCGCGGTGTCGGGCGAGCCGGTGCCGTTCGCCCTGACCGAGCCGGTCGCACTGCAGTTCAGCGCCGCACTCCTCGAGGCTGAGGAATTGGAGCTGAGCGAGACCGATCTCGACATCCTGCCGCTCGACAGCGACGACATCGACTTGGGCGAGGCGGTGGCGCAGTCGCTCGGGCTGGCGCTCGATCCCTATCCGCGCGCACCGGCCGAACTGCGCGCCGGGGCGGCGCGGTTCATCATTTCGGAGGAGGAAGCGGCGGCGCGGGCCGAGGCGGCGAAGGCGGCGGCCAACCCGTTCAGCGCGCTGCTTTCCGGGCGGTCATCGCCGCCCTGAAGCGCGCCGCCCAGCCGGGCTTCTCGACCTGCGGCGGCCGCACCAGCACCAGCGCGTCGGTGCCGACATCGGCGGTGACGACGCTGCCCGCGCCGACGATCGCGCCCGCGCCGATCGTCACCGGCGCGACCAGCGCGCTGTTCGAGCCGATGAACGCGCCCGCGCCGATGCTCGTTCGATACTTGAAGAAGCCGTCGTAATTGCAGATAATCGTTCCCGCGCCGACGTTCGCACCTGCGCCGATGTCAGCATCGCCGAGATAGCTCAGGTGGCTGGCCTTGGCTCCGGGGCCGAGCTTGGCCTGCTTGACCTCGACGAAATTGCCGACCTTCGACTTATCGCCAAGCTCGGCTCCCGCCCGTAGTCGCGCGAACGGCCCGACCTCCACGTTGGCACCGACGGTCGCGCCCGCGATATGACTGAAGGCGCGGATCGTGCTGCCTTCGCCGACGCGCACGCCGGGGCCGAAGAACACCCCCGGCTCGATCGTCACGTCGCGGGCGATCTCGGTGTCATAGGCGAAGTACGTCGTCACCGGGTCGAGCAATGTCACCCCAGCCGCCATCATCGCCGTGCGCCGCCGCTGCTGCCACGCCGCCTCGACCGCCGCGAGTTCGGCGCGCGAGTTGACCCCGGCGACCTCGGCCGCGCCGGTTTCGATGACCCGTGCGCCGAGCCCGTCGGTGGCGGCCATCGTCGCGATGTCGACGAGGTAATATTCGCCCGCCGCATTGGCGTTGTCGACGCGCGCCAGCAGCGGCCACAGATCGCGCGCCCGCACCGCCATCATGCCCGAGTTGCACAGCGTCACGGCACGCTCGGCCGCGTCGGCGTCCTTATATTCGACCATCAGGATGATGCGCCCGTCGGCGTCGGCGATGACGCGGCCGTAGTGGCCGGGGTCGGCGGGGCGGAAACCGAGCACGACGACCGCGGTCTGATCGTCGAGCGCGGCGAGCATACGGGCGAGCGTCGCGCTCTCGACCAGCGGCACGTCGCCGTAGAGCACCAGCACGACGCCGTCGAAACCGGCGAGCGCGGCGTGCGCTTGCTGCACCGCATGGCCGGTGCCGAGCTGCGGCTCCTGCACGACGACCGCGGCGCCGGTGCCGGCGACCGCGGCTTCGACCTGCTCGCGCTGCGCGCCGACGACGATAACGGTTCTGGCAGGCTGCAGCTCCGCGACCGACGCCATCAGGTGCAGCAGCATCGGGCGACCGGCGAGCGGGTGCAGCACCTTGTGCAGCTCGGACTTCATCCGCGTGCCCCGGCCGGCGGCGAGGATCACGGCGGCGACCGGTGGGCCCGCCGTCAGCGTCGCGCTGAACTCGGCAGCGGGCAGGTCGGGAACGGGCAGGGTGGTCGCGACCAGGTCTACGATTGTCATGGCCGTGGCACTGCCACAGCGGACTTGCCTTTTCCAGACGTTCCGGCGACGACCGCGCGCATGTCGACACCGCTCTCAGCCGACCGAGCCACCTTGCCCGGAACCGTCGTGTTCGACCTCGACGGCACGCTCGTCGATACCAGCCCCGACCTGACCGCGGCGCTCAACCATAGCCTGGTCGGGATGGGCCGCCCGGCCGTCGATGCCGCCACGGTCCGCCATCTGGTGGGCCACGGCGCGCGCGCGCTGATCGAGCGCGGGCTGGCGCTGAGCGGCGGCGGCGACGAGGCGGCGGTGGTGCAGGCGTTGCCGCTGTTCCTCGATTACTACGCCGCGCACGTCGCCGATGGTTCGAAGCCCTACCGCGGTGCGGGAGCGATGCTCGAGGCGCTGGCCGGTGCGGGGGTGCGGCTGGCGATCTGCACCAACAAGCCCGTCGCGCTGAGCCGCGCGCTGATCGCGGCGCTCGGCTGGAGCGAGCGCTTCGCCGCCAATCTCGGCGGCGACAGCCTGGCCGTTCGCAAGCCCGATCCGGCCCCGCTGCTGGCCGCGATCGCCGCGGTCGGGGGCGATCCGGGCGACGCGGTGTTCGTCGGTGACTCGATCGTCGATGTCACCACGGCGCGCGCGGCCGGGGTTCCCGTCGTCGCGGTCAGCTTTGGCTTCGCCGACCGCCCGGCCGCAGCGCTCGGGGCCGATCGGGTCATCCACGACTTCGTTGAACTGGTCGAGGCGCTTGCGTCGTTGCAGCGCGGCTGATCGCTATGTCCGCGGCCGCTCGCCTAAGTATTGCCGGCGGTCGACCGGAGGCCGGCGGGGGTGGCCAGGTCTCTCCGTACGGTAGCGTTCAAACTTAAAGTGATTACGCCTGTAACATTCGCGCGTTACCTCCTCGTCTTCATTCGAAAGCGTGGCATCGAGCCGATGAATGTCCCGTTCTGGCGGTCGGCCGAGCCCCGGCCAAGTCTGTGGTCACGACAGCGCGGCAGCATTCCGGCAAGCCCCGAGCCGGCCGCTGCTGCCAGCAGCACCGCCAGCACCGACGGCCTCGGCGACGGCCAGGACCGCGTCGGCATCGATGCGTTCGCCGACCCGGCGCTGCTCGTCGACGGCGACTTCCGCATCATTGCCGCCAACGGGCTGGCGCGCGAACTGTTCGGAGATCGCATCGTGACCGACGATCTGCGGCTGGTATTGCGCCATCCGGTGATCCTCGACGCCGTCCAGGCGGTGCTGAACCATGCAGGGCCGGTCGAGCGCGAGGTCAGCGGGCTCGGCAATGCCAATGGTGCTTACCGCGCGCGGGTCGTCGACGTCGGACCGGGGCGGAGCGTTCCCACCGGCCGCCGCACGCTGCTGACCTTCGACGATATTACGCAGACCCGCCTGACCGAGCGGATGCGTGTCGACTTCGTTGCGAACGCCAGCCATGAGCTGCGGACGCCGCTCGCCACGCTGACCGGTTTCATCGAGACGCTGCAGGGCCCGGCAGCCGATGACGAGCCAGCGCGGCACCGCTTCCTCGACATTATGGGACGCGAGGCGGCGCGGATGTCGCGGTTGATCGACGACCTGCTGTCGCTGAGCCGCATCGAACTCGACAAATATGTCCGGCCGCAGACCGCGCTCGACCTGCCGCCGTTGATCGCCGACGTTGGCAAAACGCTGGCGATGCGGCTCGAGCAGGATCGCCGTCAGCTGCTGGTCGACATCGGCGAGAGCGACATCAAGCTGCCGCAGGTCATCGCCGACCGCGACCAGATCCTGCAGGTGCTGCACAATCTGATCTCCAACGCGCTCAAATACGGCCGGTCGGGAACGCCGGTGCAGGTCAAGGTCGAGCGGCTGCCGGCGATCGGCAATCGCACCGATTCAATGCTCAGGGTCAGCGTCATCGATATCGGCGAGGGTATCCCGCCCGAGCACTTGCCGCGGTTGACCGAGCGATTTTACCGCGTCGATACCAAACGCTCGCGGTCGATCGGCGGCACCGGACTTGGGCTGGCGATCGTCAAGCACATCATCGAGCGCCACCGCGGTCAGTTCGAGATTGCCAGCCGCCCGGGCGAGGGTACGCGCGTGTCATTCACGCTGCCCGAAGCGAACCGGAGCAGCTACGCGACGACAGCGCTCGAACGCACAGTCACAAAATAGCAACGGAACTGTCACAAAACTGGCCTTGCTGTAAGCTATCGCTGACGTTGCAAGGGAAACACAGTGGCCGACATTACCGCACATACCGTCAAATCGTTTGACGACGACATTCGTCAGCTTCGCTCGCTGGTCAGCCAGATGGGCGGGCTCTGCGAGGCGCAGATCAGCGGCGCGATCGACGCCCTGATCCGGCGCGATGCCGACGCCGCGATCACGATCGTCGCGACCGACGTGCGCATCGACGCGCTTGAGGCAGAGTGCGAGCGGCTCGCAGTACAGATGATCGCCCTGCGCGCGCCGATGGCCGATGACCTGCGCGAGATCATCGCCGCGCTGAAGATCAGCTCGGTACTCGAACGCATCGGCGACTATGCCAAGAACATCGCCAAGCGTGCGACCGCACTGGCGCAGACCGCGCAGATCGAGCCGATGGTTATCATTCCCGAGATGGCGCGGGTCGTCGGGCAGATGGTCAAGGAGGCGCTCGACGCCTTTTGCGACCGCGATGTCGAACTTGCGGTGGCGGTCACGCAGCGCGACCAGACCGTCGACGATTTCTACAACAGCCTGTTCCGCTCGCTGCTGACCTTCATGATGGAAAATCCGCAGCACATCACGCCGTCGGCGCACCTGCTGTTCATCGCCAAGAACCTCGAGCGCATTGGCGACCACGCCACCAACATCGCCGAGTTCGTCTATTTCAGCGCCACCGGCGAGCACCTCGTCGAACGGCCGAAGTCCGACGACACCAGCTACTCGATGCACGCCGTCCCTGCCATCTGACCGAAAGGCGTGCCGCGATGAAGCCGAAGATCCTGCTGGTCGAAGACGATGCCAACCTTGTGGAGTTGATCTGCTACAATCTCGAGAAAGAAGGCTTCGACACGATCCGCACCGGCGACGGCGAGGAAGCACTGATGCTCGCCGAGGATGAAAAGCCCGATCTCGTCATCCTCGACTGGATGATCGCCAATCTGTCGGGCATCGAAGTCTGCCGCCGGCTCCGACGTTCGCCGGTCACCGCCAATCTGCCGATCGTCATGCTGACCGCGCGCGCCGAGGAAGCCGACCGCATCCGCGGGCTCGAGACCGGGGCCGACGACTATGTCACCAAGCCGTTCAGCCCGCGCGAGCTGATCGCACGCGTCCGCGCCGTATTGCGGCGGCTGCGCCCGGCTTTGTCGGGCGGCAACCTCGATTACGGCGGCATCACCATGGACACCGCGGCGCACCGCGTGGCGCGCGATGGTGCGCCGATTCAGCTCGGGCCGACCGAATTCCGGCTGTTGCGCCACTTCCTCGAACATCCGGGCCGGGTGTTCAGCCGCGAGCAGCTGCTTGACGCGGTATGGGGGCGCGACGTCTATGTCGAGCAGCGTACCGTCGACGTTCACATCCGGCGGCTGCGCAAGGCGGTCAACGGCGACGACCTTCCCGATGTGATTCGGACGGTGCGCTCGGCAGGTTATGCACTCGATCTCGAGCCGCCTGCGACAGTCCGAACGGCATACTAACGGGTCCGTAACGACTTTTCCCTATTCACTTCGGCATGATCAATTTGAAGCTCGGTTCTCTCCTCACGGCGCTCGGGCTGGCAGCGCTAAGCCTGCCGGCCAGCGCGCCGGCGGCCACCCCGATGCCGCTCGGACTGTATGTCGGCAATCCCAACGGCAGCGACAGCGCGGCGATGGGCAAGTTCCAGTCCGACTGGGATGCGTCGGTCCGGCAATTGCAACAGCAGCCGCAGTTCTTCGGTACCTTTACGGACTTCAGCCAAGACTGGAGCCAGTGGGGGGGTAACGCCGGCTGGACCGCCTGGTCGTTCAACCGCTCCGGCCGGACTACCGGGCGCAAGCCGGTAATCGGCATCAAGCTGTCGACCAACGCCTATTGGGGGCATCAGGCCGATGCCTTCCGCGAGATCATCGCCGGGCAGCACGACCAGGTTTACCGCGATGTCGTCACCAACTGGCGCGCCAACGGCTTCACGGAGGTCCGCTTCCGCATCTCGTACGAGTTCGACGGCAGCTTCATGCCCGATAATTTCGGCGGGGACACGGCGACGCTGGCGCTGTGGCGGCAGGCGTTCGCGCATGTCGCCGACGTCATGCATGCGGTTCCCGGCATCAAGGTGCTGGTGGTCTGGAATCCGGCCGATATCAACTGGGCGTCTAATTCGGTGGCCGATGCCTATCCGGGCGACGCTTATGTCGATATCATCTCGTCGGACTTGTACAGCGTGCTCTATCCTGTGAGCCTGCACGACTGGTCGGGCGGTCCCGATGCGCCGAACATGCAAGCCTGGATGCAAAGCGCCGCCAACCGCATCCACTTCTGGGATTACCCCGGCGCGAACCAGTGGACGACATACGGCAATGGTTGGGGGCTGGTGCAAGCGCTCAATTTCGCACTGGCGCACCACAAGCCGTTCGGGGTCAGCGAGACCGGCGTCGGCGGCGACAACGTCAAGACCGGCCTCGCCGACGATCCGCAGTTTCCGGCATATCTGCGCAACCGGCTCGGCGACTTCGTCGCACAAGGCGGCGTCGTCGACCATGTCATCGTCTGGGATTACGACGCCGGCGACGGCAAGTGGCGCTTCACCGGCGTGCCCGCCAAGGCGGCGACCGCGGCGGCATGGACGGCGGCCGTAGCCCCGCCGCGATAAGGGCGACCGCGACGCGACGATAACGCGCATCCGATCCTGCTTTCGTGCGTATTGTGCGCTGCAGCAGGGAACGTTCGGATGCGCACCATCGGCAGCAGGCTCGACGAGCACCGCGGTATCGGGCCGGGGTTCGACTTCCTGCGCATCTTCCTCGCGTTCGCCATCGTCGCGTGGCATGCGCGTAACGTCGTCTACTGGACGACCGATCCGCAGCTCAACACACCGTTGTGGTTCGGCGAATACAGCCTCGTGCCGATCTTCTTCGCGCTGTCGGGGTTTCTTGTCGCGGCGAGCGGCATGCGCCTCGATCTCAAGAACTTCCTGATCAACCGCGGGTTGCGGATCCTCCCGGCACTGGCGCTCGAGATTCTGTTCTCGGCGTTGCTGCTCGGGCCGTTTTTCACGACACTGCCGCTGGAACAATATTTCCGCTCGCCGCTGCTTTACCATTATCTGACCAACATGGTCGGCTGGGTAAACTTCTATCTGCCCGGCGTGTTCACCGATCACCCGTGGACGATGGTCAACGGCGCGTTGTGGACGATCCCCTATGAGATGATCTGCTACGCAGTGCTGTCGCTGCTGATCGTGACGCGCTGGCTGAGGTCGCCGCGTTCGGTCGCGGTCTGCACGCTGGTGCTGATGGTGCTCGCCGTGATCTGCCGCGCCGTGCCCGGGCTCGAAAGCACCTTCGATCACGGCGGCAATACCCTGTTCGACAAGACCGTGCGCTTCTTCTTCACCGGCGAGCAGAGCCGTCTGCTGGTCTCGTTCCTGATGGGCATATGCTTCTACAGTTACCGGCAGCATATCCCGTACAGCCGGGGTCTGTTCGGGCTGGCGGTCGCGGTGTGCGTGGTAATCGCATTTGCGGGCGACCGGAGCTGGATGGCGCTGCCGTTGCTGCGCTTCATCAGCATTCCGGCGATGACGTACCTCATGGTCTATCTAGGCGTCACCCGCGTGCCGATCGTCTGGCCGTATACCAAGGGCGACTATTCGTACGGGGTATATCTGTATCACCTGCCGTTCCAGCAGATGCTTTATCAGGTGTTTCCCCGCGTCGACGCGCTCGGGCTGTTTCTGTTAAGTATCCCGACCTGCACCGCCGTCGCCGCGCTATCCTGGCACGTCGTCGAGAAGCCGGTGCTGCGCTTGCGCAAACGCTTCAGTTTCGTCGCCAAGGTGCGCGGCGTCGACGAGCCGGCCGGGACGGCGGACACCAGACCGCATGCGGGCGCAGCCGCGGTCGAGGCGCAGTAATGAACCTCAAGACGAAGCTCGATCTCGCGCACGGCCGTCCGAGCGGCTTCGACTATATGCGGCTCATCCTGTCGATCGGCGTCATCGGCATCCACAGCGCGCTGACCAGCTACGGCACCGATGCCCAGATGTGGATGTCGTGGACGCGGCCGTTTGTCCGGCTGATCCTGCCGATGTTTTTCGCGCTCAGCGGCTATCTCGTCGCCGGCAGCCTTTTACGCAGCAAGTCGCTGTTCCAGTTCCTGACGTTCCGGGTGCTGCGGAGCTATCCGGCGCTGTCGGTCGAGGTGCTGCTGTCGGCGTTCATCGTCGGACCGCTGCTGACGCACGCCAGCCTGCAGAGCTACTTCGGCGACAGGCAATTCTGGCAGTATCTGCTCAATGTCACCGGTGACATTCACTATCTGCTCCCCGGTCTGTTCCTCGACAACCCGTTCCCGCGGACGGTCAACGCGCAGCTGTGGACCGTGCCGTTCGAGTTGCTGTGCTATGTCACCATCGCCGGGCTCGCGGTCATCGGCCTGAAATGGCGGCGCTGGCTCGGGCCGCTATCGGTCGTTGTGCTGACCGCTGGATACACGGTGATAAAGGTGCGTCATTTCCACGGCGCGCCGCCGGTCATCATCGGCAGCGTCTCCGGCATGTTCATGCTGGTCAGCTTCCTCGCCGGCATGAGCCTGTTTCTCTACAGCGACCGCGTCAAGTGGAGCCGGGGCTTGTGCGTCGCTTCGGGACTGCTCAGCGGGTTGTTGTTATCGGTCGTGCCGAACGGCGATTACATCGTTGCGCCGTTCGCCGCGTATTTTACCGTCAGCCTCGGTCTGATGAACCCGCGCAAACTGGCGATCCTGCGCGGGGCCGATTATTCGTACGGTATCTTCCTGTACGGTTTCGTCATCCAGCAGGTGCTCATGGATGTGCTGCCAGCCGCCCGCGTGTGGTGGCTCAACCTCGTGCTCAGCGTGCTGCTAGCGACCGCCGTCGCAGCACTGTCGTGGCATTATATCGAGAAGCCGGCGCTCAGGCTCAAGCGGTATATCCCCGATCATCTGCGCTTTCGGGGATGGTTGGCCGGCCGGACGACGATGGGCTAGCTGGCTGCCGATCGGCGCTGATCGCGTCGGCTTTGTAGCCCCGCAGCGGGCGAGAAGCGCGTTACGACTCCAGCGCCACGGCCTCGAACCGGTCGGTTGCCGGATCGAGCACCCGGAGGAGGCCCGCGGCGATCGAGAAATGCGTGCCGTGCAGCTGCAGGCCGCCCGCTGCTTCGCGTTCCGCCACGAACGGAAAGCTGCGCAGATTGGCGAGGCTCAACCGGATGGCGGCGAGTTCGAGTGCGGCGCCGGCGTCCATGTCGGGGCTGATCGCCTGCGCCGCGCGGACCTGGTCGCGGACGGGTTCGAGCATCGCGATCCAGCGGCCGATGAACGCGCCGTCGCCTTCGGCTTTCTTGTCGAAACGCCCGTCGAGCGCCGCCGCGATACCGCCGCAAAGCGCGTGGCCGAGCACGACGACGTGCTCGACTTCGAGCTGCGTAACCGCGAACTCGATCGCCGCCGACGAGCCATGCTGGCCGCCATCGGGTTCATAGGGCGGCACGAGATTGGCGACGTTGCGGACGACGAACGCCTGGCCGGGTTCGGTGTCGAAAATACGCGTCGGGTCGACGCGGCTGTCCGAGCAGGCGATGATCATCACCTTCGGCGATTGGCCGACGATGGCGAGCGCGTCGAAGCGCTGGCGCTGTTCGTTGTAGGGCCCGCCGCGAAACCGGCGATAACCGTCGAGCAGTTCGGCAAAATCGGACATGCAGGCTCCCTCGCAAGCGCGCTTGCCATCCCTCGTGCAAGCGCCGCCGGGTAGCCGAGCCGGGCGCGAGTGACAAGCCGCCACGCCCCTGCGGTCACTCGCCGCCATCGGTTGGCACCATGCACCCGACACGCTATCTAGCCGGGATGATCGAACCGCTGCCGCTGATCCGCACCAGGAAACCCGATTGGCTGCGGGTGCGCGCGCCGACCTCGGCGGCGTTCGCCGAGACGCGCCAGCTGATGCGGCGG
>JANOOK010000060.1:0-6222 GCA_031421275.1 Sphingomonadaceae bacterium | reverse complement strand
CCCGGCCCCCTCCCCTGAAGGGGAGGGGGAGCAGCAAGGGCAGCAGCAGTGGAGGCAAATTCGCTCATGCCGCGTCCAGTCCGTAAGCCGTGTGCAACACGCGCACCGCCAGCTCGGTATACTCTTCGGCGATCAGTACGCTGATCTTGATTTCGCTGGTGGTGATCGCCTGGATGTTGATGCCGCGGTCGGCCAATGCCTTGAACATCGTCACGGCAACGCCGGCGTGGCTGCGCATGCCGACGCCGACGACGGAGATCTTCGCGACCGCCGGGTCGGACAGCACCTTGGCGAAGCCGATCGACGCCTGCATCCGCGCCAGCACGTCCTGGCTCAGCGCCAGTTCGGTGCGCGGCACGGTGAAGGTGACGTCGGTGGTGCCCGCGACATAGGCAATGTTCTGGACGATCATGTCGACGTTGACGTTGGCTTCCGCCAGCGGGCCGAAGATCGCGGCGACGACGCCCGGCCGGTCGGGCACGCCGGCGACGGTGAGCTTCGCCTCGTTGCGGTTATAGGCGACGCCGGCGATCAGTTCCTGTTCCACGATTTCGTCCTCATCGACCACGAGAGTGCCCGGCGCGTCGGTAAAGCTCGATAGCACGCGGATGCGTACTTTCTCCTTCATCGCCAGCTCGACCGAGCGGGTCTGCAGCACCTTCGCCCCGACCGAGGCGAGCTCGAGCATCTCCTCATAGGTGATCTGCTTCAGCTTACGCGCTTTTGGCACGATCCGGGGGTCGGTGGTATAGACCCCATCGACATCGGTGTAGATGTCGCAACGATCGGCCTTGAGCGCCGCCGCCAATGCCACCGCGCTGGTGTCCGAGCCGCCGCGGCCGAGCGTCGTGACGCGGCCGTCGGGGCTGATCCCCTGGAAGCCCGGCATCACCGCGACGCTGCCCGCCGCCATCGCGGCGCGCACCGCGGTCGTGTCGATGTCCTGGATACGCGCCGCGCTATGCGCGTTCGTGGTCAGCACCGGCAGCTGCCAGCAGAGCCACGACCGCGCCGGGACGCCCGCCGCCTGCAGCGCGATCGCCAGCAGCCCCGCGGTGACCTGCTCGCCACTGGCGACGACGACGTCGTACTCGTGAGGGTCGGCAAGCGGCGAGGCTTCGCGGCAGAAGCCCACGAGTCTATCGGTCTCGCCCGCCATCGCCGAGACGACGACGGCGACCTCGTGCCCGGCGGCGACTTCTCCCGCGACGCGCGCCGCGACGCCGCGGATGCGCTCGCTGCCGGCCATCGAGGTCCCGCCGAATTTCATGACGATGCGCGACATGATTGCGGCGGTGGTCCCCTGTGAGGCGGCGCGCCACGGTTGCGGCTGCCGGCGCGTTGATAGAAACAAGGGGGCGTGAACGCAAGGAAGCCGCCCGATGGAGTCCCCGACCGCCGCCAGCATCGACCCCGCCGAGGCCGAGTTCTTCGGCAAACTCGCGGCGGACTGGTGGAACCCGCGCGGTTCGTCGGCGATGCTGCACCGGATCAATCCGCTGCGGCTGGGCTATATCCGGGCGGCGGCACTGGCGCGCTTCGGTCGCGCGGCGAGCGACCGGTATGCCTTGAGCGGCCTGCGCGCGCTCGATGTCGGCTGCGGGGCCGGGCTGGTGACCGAGCCGCTGGCGCGGATGGGAGCGAGCGTTACCGGACTCGATGCGGCGGCGGACAACGTCGCGGTGGCGCGGCTGCATGCCGACGCGGGCGGGCTGACGATCGACTATCACGGCGGCTCGGTCGAGGCGCTGGCGGCGGGCGGGGCGAAGTTCGACCTGATCACCTGCCTCGAGGTGATCGAGCATGTCGCCGACCGCAGCAGCTTCCTCGCCGCGCTGGCGAGCCTGCTCGCCCCCGGCGGCGTGCTGATCATGTCGACCCCCAACCGCACGCCGCTATCGTACGCGACGCTGATCGTCGGGGCCGAGCGCGTCGTCCGCAACATCCCGCGCGGCGCGCACGACTGGCGGCGGTTCATGACGCCCGACGAGCTGACCGCGGCGCTGGCGACAGCGAACCTGCTGGTCACCGATCTCACCGGGCTGACGTGGCGGCCGGGCGCGGGTTTCGCGCTCGGCCGCGATACGTCGGTCAATTATTTGCTGACGGCGGTCCAAGCTTAGGATCAGAGGAAGCGCGCGACGACGTCCCGGTAGCTGCGGCTGACCTTCACCTGCGTCCCCGAGCCCAGCACGAGGAAGCATTCGCCGTTGGTGTGCGGCTTGACCGACTTGATGTTGTCGAGATTGACGATCGTCGAGCGGTGGATGCGCTGGAAGCGCCGCGGGTCGAGGCGCTTTTCGAGGTCCTTCATCGTCTCGCGCAGGATCAGCGTCTGCTCGGCGGTGTAGATGCACATATAATCGCCTGCCGCGTCGATGCGCTCGATCTGATCGACCTCGACACGGAAGATCTGCCCGCGGTCCTTGATGTTGATGACCCGCTCGAAGCGGTTGGCGGCGGGCGTGTCGTGGCCGTTGGCAAGGTCGTCGGGCACGGCTTCGGGCGCGACCTCGGCGAGGATCTCCTTCAGCCGCCCGCTCTCCTCGCTGCCGCGCTTCTCCGCCAGCCGCAACCGGACGCGCTCGATCGTCGCCGCCAGCCGGTCTTCCTCGACCGGCTTGAGCAGGTAATCGACCGCCTCGGCCTCGAACGCCTTCAGCGCATGTTCGATATAGGCGGTGACGAAGACGAACAGCGGCGGCTCGATGTCGGCAAGCCCGCTGACCACCGAAAACCCGTCGAAACTCGGCATCTGGATGTCGAGGAAGACCAGATCGGGCTTGTGGGTCTTGATGGCGCGGATCGCCTCGCGGCCGTTGACGCAGCGCTCGATGATTTCGACATCGTCGAAGGCTGCGAGCCGTAGTTCGAGGCCCTGGATGGCCAACCGCTCGTCGTCGACTAATATGGTCCTGATCGTCATCGCTCGTGCTTCCCAAACGGTCAGCCCTGGGGGGCCGCCACGCTGCTCTGCACCCCTGGATACGTCTCGCCCGATTTGCCGTCGGTCGCCTTCATATTGTTACTCGGCACACTATTTCCCGAACCGTCGCCGAACCTGCTGTCCGCAGTCTGGTACGGAATATCGATAAGTACGAGCAGACCGTGCGGATCGTTGTACTCGAGCTCGAAACGGTGATCGTCGCCGTACGCCTGAACCAGCCGCTCGCGAATATTCGGCAAGCCGACGCCGGCTCCCGATGTACCGAGCGGAGCCTCGCTTGGCAACGCCTGCGGCGTCGTGACCGGGCCGGGCCCGGTATCGGCGACGGTGATCACCAGCCGGTCGGCCATGACGCGCGCGTCGATATGGATGTCGGCCCCGTCCTCCTGCGGGGTGACGGCGTATTTGATGGCGTTCTCGATGATCGGCTGGAGCAGCAGCGACGGCAGCCGCCCGAGCATCGCTTCGGGGGTGATATCGAAGCGCGTCCGCAGCCGCTCCTCGAAGCGCGTCCGCTCGATGTCGAGGTAGAGCTTGAGCGCCTCCGCCTCCTGCGCCACCGTCGCGAGGCCTTCGCGCTCGCCGACGAGGCTGTAGCGCAGGAACGACGACAGCCGCGACAGCATGGCATTGGCGCGCTCGGTCTGCTTCAGCAGCACCAGGGTCGAGATCGAGTTCAGCGTGTTGAACAGGAAATGCGGGTTGAGCTGATAGCGCAGCATCTCGAGCTGCGCTGCGTTGGCCTGCGCCGCGACCTTCAGCATGCGCTCGGACTGCACGGCCAGCAGCAGGTAATAGTTGATGCCGTAATATAGCCCGCTCCACGCCGCCAGCACGGCGGAATCGAGCAGTATCGCGCCGAGGAACTCGATGCCCTGCGGCCTCAGCCCGATCTCGTAGAAGGTCGCATGCGCCCAGACTTCGAGCACCGAGAACAGCGCCGAGGCGATGCCGAGCAGCAGCAGGGTCAGCGTCCACACATAGACCGGGCGCATGACGATGATGCGGCGATAGGCGGCCGCCATCAGCAGCGTCAGCGAAAACCCCGTCGCGGTGACGATGATGGTCGGCAGGATGAACGCCAGCCCCATCCGGTTGGCCAGCCCGCCGAGCGAGCGCAGCAGGAAATACGCCCCCCAGCCGCCACCCTGGAGGATCCAGAAGGCACGGTTCTTGTCGGCGAAGAAGGTCTGGTTGCGGAGGGTCGCGAACGGCATCGCCAACAGTCTAACAGGTTGCCGGCGGCAGCGGCAGTGCCGAAGCTCAATCCTCCGGCGCGATCGTCACTGCCAGCCCGTCGAGCGCCGGGGTGAACGGGATCTGGCACGACAGCCGCGAATTGTGCTGGCGGTGGTCGGAGCTGTCGAGCAGGTCGTTCTCGTCGGCGTTGGGCTTGCCGACCGCGGCGAGCCAGCTGTCGTCGACATGGACGTGGCAGGTCGCGCAACTGCAGCTGCCGCCGCACAGCGCGAGCAGTTCGTCCAGGCCGCCGTCGCGGATGATCTCCATCACCGAATGGCCCGCGGTGGCGCTCAGCGCGGCCTCGCGGCCGTTGCGGTCGGTGACGATGAGCGTGGCCATGCACTGGTCCCTGTCGACGGATGAAGTGGGGCTGCCTATGAACGCGCTCGGGTCAACGATCAAGGATGACGGGGTGGGCCTCACTGCCGCACAGCTGCACGCCGGCCTGGACGCCGTGGCGGCGGGCGAACCGCGGATCGCCGCCGCGCTGGCGCAGGCGGGCTATCCCGACGAGCGCATCCGCGAGCGCGGCATGGCGACATTGCTGCGGACCATCGTCGGGCAGCAGGTATCGTTCAAGGCCGCCGACGCGATCTGGCTGAAGTGCGCCGCCGCGGTAGGCGACGTCACCGACCCCGCCGCCTGGCTGGCGCGCTCCGAGGCGGAACTTCGCGCCGCCGGGCTGTCGCGGCAGAAGATCGGCTATATGCACAGCCTCGCCGCCGCGACCGCCAGCGGCGCGCTCGACTTCGCGGCGCTTCCCCAGGACGACGAGGCGGCGATCCTCGCGCTGACCGCGGTCAAGGGCATCGGGCGCTGGACCGCCGAGGTCTACCTGCTGTTCTCCGAGGGGCGCGGCGACATCTGGCCGGCGGGCGACCTCGCCGTACAGATCGCCGCGGGGCGCATCCTCGGGCTCGACGCCAAGCCGAGCGAGAAAGCGACGCGGGCGCTCGCCGAAGCCTGGGCTCCGCACCGCGGCGCGATGGCGGTGTTCGCGTGGCATTATTACATGACGCCGGTGATCTGAGGTGGTCGAATTATTGACCAGTCCGGCGAACCCGACGCTCAAGCGCATCCGGTCGCTGCATGAAAAGAAGTACCGGCGCAGCGAGGGGCTGTTCCTCGCCGAGGGGCTGCGGATCGTCGCGGAAGCCGTGGAGGCAGGCGTCGTCCCCGAGCTGCTGGTATTCGCCGATGAGAGCCAGCAACAGCCGCTGGTGGCGCGGCTGATCGCGGTCACCGAAGCTGCCGGCGGCGAGGCGATCGCGACCAGCCGCGCGATGCTCCACAAGCTGACCGGCAAGGACAATCCACAGGCGGTGCTCGGCGTCTTCCGGCAGCGCGCGACGCAGCTGGCCAGTCTCGACCGCAGCCTGGCCCCGATCTGGATCGTCGCGCAGGCGCTGAACGACCCCGGCAACCTCGGCACCATGCTGCGCACCGGCGATGCGGTGGGCGCGGGCGGCATCATCCTGCTCGACGACGCTTGCGACCCGTTCAGCGTCGAGGCGGTGCGCGCCTCGATGGGCGCGGTGTTCACGCAGGCCGTGGTGCAGACCAGCGGCGCGGCGTTCTTCGACTGGGTCCGGCAGGGCGCCGGCTTCGTCGCGGGCGCGTCGCTGCTGACCGCCAGCGACTATCGCGCGGTCCGCTACGCCGCGCCGACGTTCGTGCTGATGGGCAACGAACAGGCCGGGCTGCCCGAAGACTATGCAGCGCACTGCGACGTGCTGGTCAAGCTGCCGATGCGGGGCAAGGCAGACAGCCTGAACGTGGCGGTGGCGGCCGGGGTGCTGCTGTACGAGGTGCTGGGGCAGCTGGGGTAGCGTTTGGAAGGCGAACGGAAGGCGAGTGGCCGGAACGATGTTTGCTGAACGATCTGAACGGGTTACGTTGCGTCGACGAGCGGTATTTCTGACGTTTCTATACTGCGTTTCAGTAGGGTTGAACCGCAGATCGTCACCCCCGCGAAGGCGGGGGCCCATACACGTCGGTCGTTTGACGCGTATGGGCCCCCGCCTTCGCGGGGG
>JANOOK010000059.1:0-3641 GCA_031421275.1 Sphingomonadaceae bacterium | reverse complement strand
GTCATGGGTTCCCGCGTTCGCGGGAAGGACGGCAAGTGTGGGTACCGTTCCCGCGAGCGCGGGATGACGGCAAGTATGGTGCGCACGACAAACAGCTTGTCGGACCAGGCGCAGCCCGCTCAGCGCGCGTCCTTGACGACGACGCCGCCCTTGATCACCACCGGCACGGCTTCGAGGAGGTGCACATCGCTCAGCGGGTCGCCCTTGACCGCGATCATGTCGCCGAAGCGCCCGACTGCGATCGCGCCGACATCGCTAGTGCGGCCGAGTGCCTCGCCGGCGTTGACCGTCGCCGCCTGCACCGCCTGCAGCGGCGTCATCCCCCACGTCACCATGGTGGTGAACTGACGGGCGTTGGTGCCGTGCGGATAGACGCCGGCGTCGGTGCCGAACACCATCTTGACCCCGGCCTTGACCGCGCGCCGGAAGGTTTCGCGCTGCTGCCGCCCGATCGTCTTCTCCTTGGCAAGCGATTCAGCGAAGACGCCGTTTTTGGTGCCCTCGGCGAGGATGTAGTCGTCGTCGTAGATGTCCATCGAGAACCAGCTGCCGTGCGCCTTGGCCAGCTTGAAGCTTTCGTCGTCGGCCAGGCTGGCGTGCTCGATCGTGTCGGTGCCGGCGCGCAAGGCGGCGTTGATCCCCGCCGTGCCGTGCGCGTGGACGGCGACGCGCAGGCCGAGCTGGTGCGCCTCGGCGACCAGCGCGTTCATCTCCTCCTGGCTGTACTGCTGCCCGCCGACGCTGTCGGTCTTCGAGAACACCCCGCCGGTGCCGCAGAATTTGATCACCTCGGCCCCGTACTTGCGCAACTCGCGGACCTTGGCGCGGATCGCCTCGGGACCATTGGCGACCGCGGTCATGTCGACGTGGACGTCGGGCGGGAACTCGTCGGCGTCGCAGTGGCCGCCGGTCGCGCCGATCGCGTAGGTCGCCGGCACGATCCGCGGGCCGGGGATGAAGCCGCCGTCGATGGCCTGCTTCAGGCCGACGTCGTCGTAATAGCTGCTGCCGACGTTGCGCACCGTGGTGAAGCCCGCGTCGAGCGTCTGCCTGGCGTGGGCGACGCCGAGCGCGGTCGAGAAGCTGTGGACATACTCCAATCCACGGTAGCCGCTGATCGTCGGCTCGGCGGTCAAATGGACGTGCATGTCGATCAGCCCGGGCAGCAGCGTCATGCCGGGCAGGTCGATCCGCCGTGCGCCCGCCGGCACCGTGACGCTCGCCGCCGGCCCGGCCGCGGTGATCCTCCCGTCGGTGACGACCACCACGGGCGCGTCGACGGTGCGCCCGCTCAGCACGTCGAGCATGTGCGCCGCGGTGACCGCGACGGTCTCGGCGTGGAGCGGCGTGGCAAGGGCGACGGCGACGAACAGGAGCGCGGCTAGGCTTGGTTTAAGTACCGCAGAACCGCAGGCCGTCACCCCCGCGAAGGCGGGGGCCCAGACGCGTCGACCGGCTGACGCATATGGGCCCCCGCCTTCGCGGGGGTGACGATAAAACCTGGATGAAACCGACCTCAGGAGACGCTTCACCTCAGGCCGCTTTCATCGCGGCGATGTGCTGATCGACGACGCTGTCGAGCACGGTCAGCGGGACGCCGCCGGTGCGGACCAGCGCGTCGTTGAAGTCGCGCTGGTCATAACGCGCCCCGAGCGCCGCCTTGGTCTTGGCGCGTAGCCGGATGATCTCGTTGTGGCCGATCTTGTAGCCGCAGGCCTGCCCCGGTGAGGCGCAGTAGCGGTCGACCTCGCTCGCCACCGCGGCGCGCGCCCGGCCGCTCTGTGCGGTCATGTAATCGATCGCGTGATCGCGCGACCAGCGCTTGTCGTGGAGCCCGGTGTCGGTGACCAGCCGGATGGCGCGGAAGCGCTGCGCCTGCAGATAGCCGAGCCGGGCGAGCGGATCGTCGGCGTACAGCCCGCTCTCGTCGACCAGCTGCTCGGCGTATAGCGCCCAGCCTTCGACGAAGGCGTTGAAGCCGAGCAGCGACGCGATCAGCGGCAGCTCGGCGCGGTGTTCGGCGAGATACGCGCCCTGCCACGCATGGCCGGGCACGCCCTCGTGCGCGGTCAGCGTCGGGATCGTCCAGCGCGGCCAATAGCCGGTGTCCTTGAGGTTGATGTAATAGATCGCCGGGCGCGAGCCATCGAGCGCGGCAAAGTTCATATAGCCGAGCGCCGCGCCGTCCTGGATATCGGCGGGGACGCGCTTGACCTGGATGTCGGCGCGGAGGCCGAGCTTCGAGATTCGGGGCAGCTGCGGGCGAATCGCGGCGAGGCGGCCCTGAACATAAGCGACGGCATCGGCGCGCCCGGCATCGGTGTTCGGGAACAGATATTTCGGATCGGCGCTCAATGCCGACATCCGTGCGCCGACGCTGCCCTGCGTCAGCCCCTGCCGCCGGAGCAGCGTGTCGATCTCGGCCTCGAGCTCGGCATTCTGGCGCAGCCCGGTGGCGTGCACGGTCGCGGGGCTGAGGTCGGTGGTGGTCTGGCTACGCAGCTGCCACGCGTAATAACGGTCGCCGTCGGGCAGCTTCCAGACTCCGGCATCGGCGGTGGCGCGCGGCTGGATCGCCTTCAACGCGGCAAGCTGGCGGTCGAGCGCCGGGTAGACGACGGTCTCGACGATCGCCGTGGCGCGCGCCGACGGATCGGCCCCGAGGTGGCCCGCCGCGACCCGCCTGGCGAGCGACTTGACCATGCGCTGCTGCGCCGCCGGGGTGGCGCGCAGCTCGGTCATCGACTTCATCGCCGTCGCCAGCAGGAAGCTCGGCGGGATCACGCCGTGCGCCGCATCGTCGGTCAGCCGCGCCGTCTCTGCATCGAGCTGTGTCCCGAACGCGTTCAGCCGCGACAGATACGCGTCGACATCGGCGCGGGTCTCGAGCCGGTGCTGTGCATCGAGGAACTCGGGGACGCTCTGGTAAGCGCCGTCCTGCTGGCTGACCGCATAGGGACGGCTGCCGTTGCTGTCGGCGCGGCCATAGGCGAACTTCGTACCCTGCAGGCCGCTGTCGAGCGCGTACATCACGGTGTCGTAGTAGATCACGTCATGCCCGGTCAGCTGGCGGCGGTCGACGCTGGCGAGCTGGCTGCGGTATCGCGCCATGTCGGCGCGGGTGCGCGCGTATGCGGCCGCCGAGACGTCGGACAACTGCCCCGACAGCGCCGCGCGGTCGCCGCGGTCGAGCCCGAGCGAGGTCGCCGTCTCGGGGTTTTTCGCGACGATGTCGTTGGCGATCGCGTCGAGCACGGGGGCAAGCGCGCCGCTCGGGGCGAGGCTCGTGGGGGCCGCGAAGGCCCAGCGCGGCGTCGCCAGCAAGGCGGTGGCAGCGGCGGCGTGGGTCATGACTTCGCGGCGGTTCGGCATCGCAGGCTCCCCTGGGTGGAGGTGCGATGGTAGGCGGCGGGTCCGGAGGCTGCAAGATGGTGGGTTGTTGGCCCATTCCAGCCTGCTCCCGCTATGCGGGAAAGCGCGGGGTGCGTTGCCGCCCCCCTTCGTAAACAACCTCGTCCGGGCGGTCCTGACTTGATAATGTCATCCCGGCGCAGGCCGGGACTCATGACCTCAAGCGAATACGATCGAGGTCATGAGTCCCGGCCTGCGCCGGGATGACATTATTCGTCGTGCTTCAGCCC
>JANOOK010000058.1:0-27564 GCA_031421275.1 Sphingomonadaceae bacterium | reverse complement strand
TCACATCCGGAACGTCCCAAAGCGCGTCTCTTCGATCGGCGCATTCAACGCCGCCGCCAGCGACAGCGCCACCACGCGCCGCGTGTCCGCCGGGTCGATCACCCCGTCGTCCCACAGACGCGCGCTGGCGTAATAGGGGTGGCCCTCGCGTTCGTACCGCGCGCGGATCGGGGCCTTGAAGGCTTCCTCCTCGGCGGCATTCTTGAAGCCGCCGGTCTTGACGGTGGCGAGCACCGCGGCGGCCTGTTCGCCGCCCATGACGCTGATGCGCGCGTTGGGCCACATCCACAGGAAGCGTGGCGAATACGCCCGGCCGCACATGCCGTAATTGCCCGCGCCGAAGCTGCCGCCGATGACGACGGTGATCTTCGGGACGGCGGCGCAGGCGACCGCGGTGACCATCTTCGCGCCGTGCTTGGCAATGCCTTCATTCTCGTAGCGCTTGCCGACCATGAACCCCGAGATGTTCTGCAGGAACAGCAGCGGGATTTTGCGCTGGCAGCAGAGCTCAATGAAGTGCGCGCCCTTCTGCGCGCTCTCCGAGAACAGGATGCCGTTGTTGGCGACGACGCCGACCGGCAGTCCTTCGATATGCGCGAAGCCGGTGACCAGCGTCGGCCCGTACAGCGACTTGAACTCGTCGAGCACGCTGCCGTCGACCAGCCGCGCGATCACCTCGCGGACATCGTAGGGCTGGCGGGTATCGGTCGGGATCAGTCCGTGCAGCTCGCTCGCCGGGAATAGCGGCGGCACCGACGCCTGCAAGCGGCCGGCCATGACCGGCGCGGGCAGCGTCGCCACGGCGCAGCGCGCCAGTTCGAGAGCGTCGGCATCGTCGTCGGCAAGATGATCGACGACGCCCGACAACCGCGCGTGGACGTCGCCGCCGCCGAGTTCCTCGGCAGTAACCTCCTCGCCGGTGGCCGCCTTGACCAGTGGCGGCCCGGCGAGGAAGATCGTGCCTTGGTCGCGGACGATGATCGATTGGTCCGACATCGCCGGCACATAGGCACCGCCGGCGGTGCAGCTGCCCATGACGACTGCAATCTGGCCAATACCTTGCGCCGACATATTCGCCTGATTGAAGAAGATACGCCCGAAATGCTCGCGGTCGGGAAAGACCTCGTCCTGCCGCGGCAGGTTCGCGCCGCCGCTGTCGCCACGAGAGACGCAGGGCAGGCGGTTCTGCGCCGCGATCTCCGGCACGCGCAAATGCTTCTTGACGGTCAGCGGGTAATAGCTGCCGCCCTTCACCGTCGGGTCGTTGGCGACGACCACGCACAGCCGCCCCTCGATCTGCCCGACCCCGGCGATCATCCCGGCGCCGGGAACATCGTCCTCATAGACCGCATGCGCCGCCAGCTGCCCGATCTCGAGGAAGGCGCTGCCGGGGTCGAGCAGCCGCTCGACCCGCTGGCGCGACAGCAGCTTGCCGCGCGCGACGTGGCGCTCACGCGACGCCGGCGGGCCGCCATCGGCGATGCGCCCGACCAGCGCGGTCAGGTCGGCGACCGCCGCCGCCATGCTGTCGGAATTGCGGCGCGTCTCGGGGCCGGGCGGGAGCGGGGAGCCGATGATGTTGGGCATGGCTGCTCTTATGCGGCATGCCCGCGCGGCTCAAGCCCGTTGCCAGCCACCGTCGACAGCCCGGACCTGAAACACGGCAGCCAGCCGTTTGGGGGTGAGTACGTCGGCGGGCGCGCCGTCGGCGACGAGTTCCCCATCGTGCAGCAACAGCAGCCGGTCACAGAAGCTTCGCGCCAGGTCGAGGTCGTGCAGCGCGACGAGCACGCCCGCGCCGCGCGCGACCTCGGCCCGCAGCGCAGCAATCACGGTCAGCCGGTGATAGGGGTCGAGATTGGCGGTAGGCTCGTCGAGCAGCAGATAATCGGGCCGTGTCACCAGCGCCCGCGCCAGCAGCACCCGCGCGCGCTCGCCGGTCGACAGCGTGTCGATACGGCGCTCGGCGAAGGCGCTGCATTCGACGCTGGCGAGCGCGGCGTCGATCGTGGCGGAGACTCCAGCCGATGCCGGATCAGCGCTCGTCAGTGATGTCTCGAGAGCGGTTGGCAATCCCAGCGCAACGACGTCGCTAACCCGAAGCGGCCACGCGACGCTTCGATCAGCGGGAAGCCAGCCGATCCGCTTCGCTCGCGTCGCTGGTGCAAGCGACGTGATCGGCACGCCGTCGAGCGTTACCGAGCCCGGCCCGCGGCTCAGCCCGACGAGCGCGCGCAGCAACGTCGTTTTACCCGCGCCGTTCGGGCCGATCAACCCGACGAGCCCGCCCGGGCGAAGCGTCAGCGATGCCCCTCGCAGGCCGGGCAGCCGAAAGACAGTATCGGCAACGAGCATCAGTCGCACGCCGCCGTGGATCGCAGCATCAGCACCAAAGCGGAATGCGTTCGCATCGCACCACCTTTCATTCCCACGGACGCGGGAATGACGACCAAGATCCGGTGTAATCTCATCCCGTTCTAGTCGCCGCCCGAACGGTAGCGCAGGATCAGCAGCAGGAAGAACGGCGCGCCGATTAGTGCCGTCACCACCCCGAGCTTGAGTTCGGGGCCGCCGGTGTCGATGCGGACGAGCAGGTCGGCGGCGGTCAGCAGCACCGCTCCGGCAAGCGCGCTCGGGATCAGCGCGGCTCCCGGCCGATGACCGACCAGCGGCCGTACCAGATGCGGTACGACCAGCCCGATAAAGCCGATAGCGCCCGCCACCGCGACGGCACCGCCGACGCCAAGCGCGGTGCCTGCGATGATGCGCCAGCGTAGCCGGGCGACGTCGTGGCCGAGGCTCGCGGCAACGTCGTCGCCGAGCGCCAATGCATCGAGGCCGCGCCGGCTCGAGACGATCAGCGCGCCGCCGACGACCAACAGCGGCCCGGCGATCGCGACATGGACGAGGCTGCGATCGGCAAGCGATCCGAGCAGCCAGAACAGCACATCGTAAAGCGCATAGGGCGACGGCGCGAGGCTGAGCGCCAGCGTCGTAAGCGCGCCCGCCAGCGCGGCAATGGCGACGCCGGCGAGCACCAGCCGTTCGGTCGAGGCACCGCGGCCGGCGAGCGCCTGCAGCAGCAGCAGCGCGCCGCCTGCGCCTGCGACCGCGCCCGCGGCGATGCCGGCGGTGCTGCTCGTGCTCGCGGTATAGGCAACGACGACCGCGCCGAGCGCCGCGCCCGCAGACGCGCCGGTGACATCGGGCGAGGCGAGCGGGTTGCGCAGCAGGCCTTGCATCGCGGCTCCGGCAAGTCCGAGGAAGCCGCCGATCGCGAGCGCGAGCAGGGCACGGGGCAGCCGGAGTTCGAGCAGGATGAGTCCAGCTAGCGCGGGGTCGCGGGCGGCGATGGCGCGGAGGCTGAGCGGGTCCCAAAAGAGCGAGAGCGCAGCGAGAATGGCGGCGGCGAGGAGTAGGGCCAGTTTCACCGAGATTGGACTACGAATGCGCTGAGCCGGCCGCAAAAGTCTCGAGCATTCTTCTCCTTCGTCATTCCCGCGGACGCGGGAATCCAGGACCTCAAAGCTTCGAGAGTTGAGGTCATCGCTTCCCGCGTCCGCGGGAATGACGAAGGTGTTGTACCGCGGTCAAAGTCTGACTCACCCGCGAGCGCAACCGCGCCACCTCCGGTGCCAGCTCGGGTCCGAGGCAGGTCCACGGGCGTCCGTCGGTGCCGAGCTGGCGCGTCGATGTGGGTAGGCGCTGCCACACGGGATGCTGCAGCCATAAAGTGCCGAGTGAAGTCTGCCCTGCATGATATTGACTGTGAACGATGGTTTGCGGCGGATTGGCCAGCAGCGCATCGAGCCTGACTGCGCCGTTGTTCGGCTGCTGCTGCAGCCCGGCGTGGCGCAGGAACGCCGCCGCCACCCCTGACGCGGATGGCGTCGTACCGCTGCTGCCGATCAGCAGCGCCGATTGCGCTTGGGTGGGTATCGCGCCGAGCGCCGCGTCGAAACGCGCCACCTCGGCTTCGCCCGCCGGCTGCCGTCCGAGCGCCGCGGCAACGAGGCGGACATTCTGACGGACGTCGGCGATGTCCTGCACCGGTGGGAGCGCGAGCATCCGCATGTGCAGCCGCGCCGCCAGCGTCGCCGCGAGTCCGCCGCCGATGCCGCCGCTGCTGATGACGAGATCGGGGGCGAGTGCGACGACGTCGCTAAGCTTGCCATGGTTACGGACGAGCCCGAGCGCGCGGGCGCTTAGCGTGGTTTCGGCCGGGTCGGCCCCGAGGCGGCTGACCGACACCAACTGACCCGGCGCGGCTAGCCGCAGCACCAGTTCGTCGGCGCACAGATCGAGCGACGCGACGCGCTGCGGGACCGCTGCAACTCCATCGGACGATGCAAGCGTCCCAATGATCACCGAAATCGATCCGGCGACCGCCATTGCCCGCAAGGCTAGCCAGCCCTTCAGAGCTTCACCTTCACCCCGCCATACGCCGCGACGCCGGGCGTCCGGTAACCGTACACGTCCTGATAGCGGGAGTCGGCGGCGTTCTCGAGGCGTGCGGTCAGCGCGATATGCGGGGTGATCCGGTACGCCCCGCTGAGCGTCACCAGCGCATAGCTGTGCAGCGTCACTGTCTGGAACGTTGCAAAATTGGTGTCCTTGCGCGCGCCGACTTCGGCGAGGCTGGCGTTGAAGTCGTATCGACCGAGCGTCGCAAATGCGCTGAGCGAGCCGCTGTGCGGCGGGCGGCGCAGCGGCTTGACCGTTGGACCGCCGGCGACGCCTTGCTGGCTGGCATCGAGATAGGCGTAGCTGGCGTCGAGCCGCAGCCAGCTTGCGACCTGCGACTGGCCCGTCGCCTCGATGCCGCGGCGCTTGCTGCGCCCGGTAGCGTTGGCGACGCCCGACAGGAAGGTCGTGCTGTCGAAGGTCGAGACGATCGCGTCGGTGAAGTCCGAGGTGTAGCCGGTGACGTCGAGCTTGACGCCGCCGTGGCTCCAGCCCAGCCCGGCATCGACGCTGCGCGCGTGTTCGGGGCGCAGGTTGGGGTTGCCGACGAACTGCGTCGGAAAGAAGCCGTACAGGTCGAAGAAGGTCGGGTCGGAGACACCCTCGCCGTAGCTGGCGTGTGCGCCGAAGCCGCCGCCGAACTGGCCGGCGAGTGTGGCGCGGACCGTCGTCTCGGCTGGGTAACGGTTGCTGTCGTCATGCCGGACGCTGACCCCCGCAGCGAAGCGCTCGGGCAACTCGACGCGGTATTCGGCGACAACCGCGGTTTTGGCGCGGTCGCGACGCTGGTTCGACAGCGCGGCCGGGTCGGTATCGGTACTGGCGAAGGTCTGCCGCTCGTGCTCGACAGCGAGCGTCAGACGATGGTCGAAGTTGCCGGTGCTGGCGGTGCCGCTGGTTTGATAGGCGAACTTGAGGCGGCTGCCGTCGCTGCGGTTGAGGAACACGCCCGCGTCGCGGTTGACGTTGGCGGCATCGGTCGCGGCAACCTCGACGGTGTGCGTCCAGCGCGCGTCGAACAAGCTGAGCTTGGCGTAAGCGCGCCCCGCGAGCGTGCGGACCCGCGTCGACAGCCGGGCATCGAGCGAGACACCGTTGGTATAGTCGAAATCGTCGAACTGCGAGTTGACATCTGAATAGCGCCCGACCGCGCCGAGTTCGAGGTTGGGGGCGAGGTGATAAAGCCCCTTCGCCGACAGCGAGAGGTTGCTATAGCCGTTCTTGTTGCCGCCGGGCGTCGCCGAGATATCATAGCCGCGCGATGTCAGATAGTTGGCCTGCGCGGCCAATCCGCCGGCGTCGTTGCCCCAGCCGCCGCCCGCCCCGGCGCGGACGGTCCCGAACGAGCCGCCCTCGGCCTGACCATAGGCTTCGGTGCCGGCCGGCGGCGCGCGGTTGATCACATTGATGACGCCGCCGATTGCCTGCGGGCCCCACAACGCCGACTGCGGCCCGCGCAGCACCTCGATCCGCTCGACGCCGTCGGCGAGCAACGTCTCGAAGCGGAACTCGCTCGCCGAGGCCGGGTCGTTCGCCTCGATGCCGTCGACGAAGACCAAAGTGTGGCGGCTTTCGGCACCGCGGATGCGGACCTGCGTCTGCGTGCCGAGCGCGCCCGTGGTGGCGACCGCGACGCTCGGGACCAGGCGCAGATAGTCCGAGACCAGCGGCAGCTTGAGCCCCTCGATCTCGCGCGCGTCGATGACGCTGATCGCGGTTCCCGACAGCGCTTCGGAGACGGGCGTGCGCGACGCGGTGACGACGATCGGGTCGGGGTTGGGCAAGCTTGCCACGGCAGCCGCCGCAGCCAATGTAATCAGGGGCATATCGTCCTCCGTTACGTGACCGCATGAGCGGTCACGTGTGTTGCGCGCTGTCGTCGCAACGGAGGAGGGCGGATTTGCCCTGCTCGCCGCACACCCCTGGCTGGACCCGGCCGGGCGCGGACGACGTGATGGCAGGTTTCCTGACTTCGCGGGTCGCTGCCGGTGCATGGCCTTCCCGGGGCGCTCCCCAGTGGCATCGTCATGCGCGGCTCGCCGCTTACAGTTGCGGGCACAGCGCCGGATTTCCACCGGCTTCCCTTTTACCCGGGCTCTCACCCGGCACCATCATGAGCAACGCTAGGCGCGTTCGGGTGCCGGTGGCAAGTCTTGCCAGTCAGGCATCGCTCGGCTACACGCCGCGCTCGCATTCGAGGCTGGTCGGAGCCAGCCGCAATCAGGACCGAGACTATGAAGCAGGGCATTCACCCCGACTATCACACGATCAACGTGACGATGACCGACGGCAGCAAGTTCGAGACGCGCTCGACCTGGGGCAAGGAGGGCGACACGATGGCGCTCGATATCGACCCCACCTCGCACCCGGCGTGGATCGGCGGCGCGGGCAAGATGCTCGACGCCGGCGGCCAAGTCGCGCGCTTCAACAAGCGCTTCTCAGGCTTCGGGCTCGGCAAGAAGTAAGCGCTCGCGCCCAAGCCGGCATTCGACGCAGACCGGGATGCGCGCGGCGGTCTGCCACCGGCTGAGTAGCGACCGCTCGGGGCTGGTGATCGAGGCCAACTGGCCCGACGCGCCGCCGCCTGGGCTCGGCGAGGTTCGCGTCCGGCTGTATCATGCGGCGCTGAACTATCCCGACCTGCTGATGCTGCAGGGCGGCTACCAGTATAAGCCCGCGCTGCCGTTCATTCCGGGCGTCGAGGGCTGCGGGGTGGTCGAGGCGGTTGGCGAGGGGGTCGGAGCTGGCCTGCTCGGCAGTGCTGTCATCGTCGGCGCGCGTGGCGGCTGTTTCGCCGAAGCCATTACGGTGCCCGCCGACGCGGTCCGGCCGGTTCCCGTGGGCATGCCGGCATGCGAAGCCGCGGCGCACACCGTCGGCGCGTTGACCGCCTATGTCGCGCTCGCACACCGCGCGCGGCTGCGGGCGGGCGAGTGCGTGCTCGTGACCGGAGCCGGCGGTGGCACCGGACTGGCGGCAGTGGCAATGGCGGCAGCGCTCGGGGCGACGGTCGTAGCGGTGGCATCGAGCCAGCCGAAGCTCGACGCGGCACAGCTGGCGGGCGCGCACGAGCCGTTGCTGATCGATCGCGACGCTCCTGATTTGAACGGCTTATCGGCGATGGTCGATGTGATCTTCGATCCGGTCGGCATTGCCAATGCGGCGCTACTGCGCAGTTTGCGGTGGGGCGGGCGTTACCTGATCATTGGTTTCGTCGGTGGCGTCCCGGTCGTGCCGCTCAACCGATTGCTGCTGAAGGGCGTCGAGGTCATCGGCGTGCGCGCGGGCGAGTTCGGGCGACGCGACCCCGCCGCGGGTCGCGCTAATCTCGTCGCGATCGACGCGCTCGCGGCGGCGGGCAAGCTCCGTGCGCATATCGGGCTCGAGGTGCCGCTCGCCGAGGTCGGGCACGCCTTTGCGGCGATGGCGGACGGGACGCTTGTCGGCAAGGCGGTGATCGACTGCCGTTAAATCACTTCCGCCATCCCGCGTGTGCGAGACTGACGGTCATGGGCTCAACGGTGAAGCGGCAGCTGAAATCTCTTGCATTTCGAGCTGAATCGAGTCCGCTCATCCCGAGTGGGCTTGTACTTCGACCGGCCTGAAAAGAGTTTACACGAACCCCATGTTCCGCGTCGTGTAATTTCCGATATTCGGCAGCACGGTGCTCATATCGCCCGCGCCGACCCCGAACCAGCTTGCCAGCGTCGCCGCATATTGATCGACCGACATCGTCGGCAGCAGTCGGCCCTGGCCGATGTCGTCGGGACCGTTGTCGGCGATGACCGGCGGCTTGCCGTAGAATTGCCTGCCCTTGACCGCGCCGCCCATGACGAAGTGCATGCTGCCCCAGCCATGGTCCGAGCCGCCGCCGTTGGTGGTCATGGTGCGCCCGAAGTCGGAGGCGGTGAACGCGGTCACCCGGTCGACGACGCGCAGCTCGACGGTGGCATCGTGGAAGGCGCGCATCGCGTTGCCCAGCGTCGCCATCAGGGCAGCATGCGACTGCAGCAGGTTACCGTGCGTGTCGGAGCCGCTCATCGAGACGAAGAACACCTGCCGTTTGGCCCCGACCTCGGCGCTGCTGGCGATCAGCTGCGCGACGACGCGGAGCTGGTTCGACAGCTGGTTCGGCGGAAACGGGGTCTGCAGCAACGGCGCTTTGGCGAGCGCCGCGACGACCGTCGCGCAGCTCTCGAGCGAGCGCTTGCCAACACGGGTTTGTTCGTTTTCGATCACATGGGTCCGCGGCTGCGCGAGAAACGACTTCAGCGTGTTACCCACCGTATTCGATCCAAAGACTGCGCTGTTGCCGTTGTTGAGCGGTACCGGGCCGTTGGTCGTCAGCGCAAATTGGATCGCAGTCTTACCCGATAGAAAGACGGTGTTGTCGCCCGGATTGATGCAGGTCAGCGAGGCGATGCCGTTGCCGCTTTGCAGCAGGTCACCGATGCGGCCGCCCCAGCCGCTGTTCGCGCCTTCCGGAGCGGCTGCGAGCCAGTAAGATTGCTGGTCGTTGTGGCTGAACAGCTTGGGCGGTATCGCGACACTGCGCGCGAGCCACTGCGCCTTGGTCGTCGGCTGAACCAGCGTGCCGACATTGAGCACCGCGGCGAGTTGCCCGGTATTCCAGATCGGCATCAGCGGCGCCAGCGCGGGATGAAGCGCATATTGACCGCCGCCAGCCAGCGGCGCGCTCGGCGTCAATAGTGTCGCCCCAAGGCTGTCGCGGTGCAATGCAACTGTCTGGCGGAGCCTGGCGTAGAGGTCGTAGCGGGGCTGGTCATACGGTACCAGGGTGTTCGCATCGTCGTTACCGCCGTACATGAAGATGCACACCAGCGCCTTGTAATCGGGCGCGGTTGCCGCCGCCGCCGCGCCGATCGCAGCAAGGTTCATCACGAACGGCATCGCCGCGCCCGCGACCCCGAGCAGTCCGGCGCGCTCGATGAAGGCCCGGCGCGACACGTCGTTGCGGGTAAAGATCGACATCGTCCGGTTCCTTATTTCTGCACGAGATAGTCGGGACAGGTCATGACCAGCAGCACGCCAGCCTTGATCCGGTTCAGGCTACCATCGGGCGAGGCGAGGCTGATGCTGTCGACCGCGCCCCGGATGGCGACGGTGCTCGTCGTACCGAGCTGGCCGGCAGCGAATATCGTATTGAGCTCGTCAACCAGCGCCGCGCTATTCGAAGCCAGTGGCATCAGGGCTGTGTAGCTGGCCGTGACATCGCACTGCCAGACGCCGCCGCCGATCAGCAGCGTCATGAAGTTGACGTAAGCGATCACCGACGGCTCGGTAGCGATCTGCAGCTCCGGCGCGACCAGCCCTTGCGCGGCGACTCCGCTGCCCGGCGGCGCATAGCCCGGTCGGAAAAAGTTGAACACCGAAGGTGAGCGGCCGGGGCTTTGCCCGAGCCGCATGGCGCTGCTCGAGGCGTCGCCGATTGCCCATTGGTTGGACGGCGAGGTTGCCCCGCAGGCTCGCGCCCAGCCGGTCAGTCGTTGCACCGGCGCGCGGAGTTTGCCGAATGTCGTGCTGCTAAGCCCGGCATCGCCGCGGGCTTCCGGATCGAGCAGGATCGTCCGCACCACCGCCTTCAGGTCGCCGCGAACACCGCTGCCGTTGTTGACGAACACCGCCGCGACGCGTCCGACATAGGCCGGCGACGGATTGCTGGTGACCAGCCGCTGGATCAGCTGGCGGCTGATGAACGGTGCGACGTTGGCATGCGCGAATAGCGTATCGAGCGCGATGGTGCGCGCCGCAAAGCCAGCCACGCCGGCGGGAATGGTCGTCCCGAGAAAGCTCTTCGCCCCGGTCTCATTCTCGTAGGTGTGCAGGATCAACGGCAAGCGGAACGGATCGGCAGAGTGGGTATCACCGGCGGCAAAGCGCCAGCCGGTGAAGACCTTGGCCAGCTCGGTGATGTCAGCTTGCGCGTAAGTCTCGAGCGGCTTGCCTTGGACGAGCTTCTGCGTGCCGTCAAGGTTGAGCTGGTACAGCCCGATCGTGAACAGCTGCATGATTTCGCGGGCGAAATTCTCGTCGGGCAGCGTGCCGGTGTTCGGGTCGGCCTTCGTGCTGTAGGCGAAGGTCAGCCACATCGCCATCGCCGCACTGCTCGCGAGCTTGTCGAGCAGTTCCCGGAAATTGCCGAATGCGGTGTCCATCAGCAGATCGATGTACGCTGCCATCGTGAAGCCGCGTTGAAAGCCGGCGAGCCCGTCGATACCGACGGCGAAGATGTCGAGCAGCGCGATGCCGGTACGCTGGCGCAACTGGTCTTTGCCGGTGATCGCCTGCCGCCACAGGGTCATGTCCATCAGCGACACGTCGTCGGCGCGCGGACCGGTTTGATAACCCTGATTGACGAGCCAGTCCCAATGACTGATCTCGCGCGGCATTGCTTGTTGCTCGTCGATCCAGCCCGCGAAACCCAGTGTCTGAACGTGCAGAATGTCGGCGGCGTTCGCGCCCATCGAGGCTTGCCCGAGCAATCGTGACGCCTGCGCCCGCGACAATGGTGCCAGCGTCGGCGTTGGCGGGGTGGTGCCGTAGACCCGCGCGCGGGCGCTCTGCGCTTTGGCTCCGATATCGCTGGCGAAGGGGTCGCCCGGACCGCACGCGGTCAGCAGCAGCGCGGGCGTGAGAAACGAGGCGAGCGAGAGCGGATGGGGAAGTGCCGGGATCTCAGCATTTGCTGCCGCATCGGGACTGTCCAGTGGCGTCGCCACGGCGAACTCGTCCATGAACACATGGCGCATACGCTTGATCTCCACGCAACTGCCGGCGGTACGAGCCGAACTACTGGCTCTGACTACGGCGGCGTCGGGAGACGCTTAACCTGCGATGACGACTAGATTTGCGACGGAATGGCGGCCGTGCGGTTGAGCCGGACGATCGTCCAATTGAGACAGGAGGCGAAGCTCACCCAGGTGGCATACGGCACGATCAGCCAGCTCGCCTTGACCGAATAGACCGGAAGATAGACGAGCATGGCAATGATCGAGCCGAGCAGGACGGTGATCTCGTAGAAGGCCAGGTCGGGACGACGCAGGCGGAAGAATAATGGACTCCACAGCAGGTGAAGCAGCGCATTGAGACCGAACAGGATCAGCACCGCACGCTGACCCGCCGTGCGAGTTGCGCCGTGCCAGCTCAGATAGCCGGCCCATGCCCAAAGTCCGAGGATCACCGTCCACGCTGGTCCGAACAGCCAGTTAGGCGGGTTCCAGCGCGGCTTGCGCAACGATACGTACCACGGCCCGATCGGCGTCAGTACCGCCCCAACGCCGAGTAGCGCGATGGCAGCGCCGATGGCGACAACAATCGGAATATTCATGTTGATCGAACGCGCCTTGCTGGAGCAGGTTGCAGCATAGTTGCGGGCGTGTCGCAAACACAAGGCACCACTCGCGTCGCGATTGCCGGCGCATCCTTGTCGATGTCGGCAACCGGGCTGCGGTCGGTCAGCGCCCCATCCCGAAGTTAAATCGATTGTAAAGCGCCCATTCAATCGGCATTCGGCATACAACCGCAATGGGCGGCAAGTTGGGGCGTATCGACGTTGACACCGGGCACAGAAAATCCGATTTTCCACGACGCCAGTGGCCGTCGTGGCCGTCGTCTCGGCTGGCTACGCCGGTTGTTCATTGCCGCGCTTATCGTGCTCGGCATGTTGTTTGCGCTCTCGTTGTTCAGTCTGGTGCCCGGCTCGCCCCTACCGCTGCATCCGGTACGTGAAGCTCTGAGAAATCTTAACTTGCTGAGCCGCAATGTCAGCGATCGTCATCGGCACGAGACGTTGCTCGCCGGCCCAGCGGTCAGAACACTGCGCGATCTGCCCGCGCGCGCTGCGCCGCCGCTGGCGATCGCGTTCTATACGCCGTGGGACGAGCCCTCGATCGATTCGCTGCGGCGGCACATCAACCAGCTCGATTGGATCGTGCCGCACTGGCTCTCGATCTACGGACCCGACCATGCGTGGCACGAGGACCCCGACGTCAAGGGCCGGATCATTATCGATGCTGCGAAGACGCATCCGCAGATTTTGCCGATGATCCAGAATGCCCAGGACGGTAAATGGGACGGTGCCGGACTTGGCGCTTTAATGCGCGACCCGTCGCAACGACGTGCCCTGATCGATAAGCTCGACACTTATCTTACCGCGAATCACGCTGGCGGTATCGTCTTCGACTTCGAGGAAGTGCCGCCCGAGGCGCAGCTCGGCTACCGCCAGTTCCTGATCGACGTACGCGCTCGCCTTGCGCCGCAAAACAAGCTGGTGACGATTGCCGCGCCCGCTGACGATCCCGATTGGGACTATGCCGTATATGGCCGCATTACCGATCGCATCTTCCTGATGGCCTACGACCAGCATTGGGAGAGCGGCAGCGCCGGGCCGATTGCCGCCGAGACGTGGTTCGCGAGCGTGCTCGCCAAGCGGTTGCGGGTCCTTGACCCGGCGAAGACAATCGCCTGCTTCGGCAATTACGCCTATGACTGGACTCCCAAGCGCGCCGAGGCGGTCGATCTCAGCGTCGAGGAAGCGTGGTCGCAGGCGCGCGACAATGATGCAGCAATCCGCTTCGATCCGGCATCGCGCAATCCGACTTACAGCTACAGCACCAACGGCCAACCGCACGTTGTCTGGATGCTCGACGCGATTACGGGATACAACCAGCTTCGGATTTCGCGCGCCATGCATGTCGCCGGCGCGGCGCTATGGCGGCTCGGCTCGGAAGACCCCTCGCTGTGGAAAGTGTGGGGCCGTGGCGCGACCGGTTCGCTGGCCGCGATCCCGTCGGGCACCAGCGTGGACATCGAGGGGCAGGGCGAGATCATCCAGATCACGGCCACGCCCACCACCGGCGCGCGCACGCTCAAGCTCGACGCGCAGGGGCTGATTGCGACGGCCGCACTGACCAGCATTCCGACGCCTTATGTCGTCGACCGCGCGGGTTTTCACCCTGGTCTTGTCGCGTTGACCTTCGACGACGGTCCCGATCCGACGTGGACGCCGCTGGTTCTTGACGAGCTCAGAGCGGCGAAGGTGACCGCGACCTTTTTCGTGATCGGCAGCAATGTCGTCGCGCATCCCGACCTGGTCCAGCGCATCCTTGCAGAAGGTCATGAAGTCGGGAACCACACGTATACGCACCCTAACCTCGCAGTCCGCAGCAAGGTCGATGTCCGGATCGAGCTCGCCGCGACCGAGCGCGCGGTACAGGCTTTTTCCGGTCGCGGAATGCGGCTGTTCCGGGCACCGTTCTTCGGCGATGCCGAGCCGCAGACGATCGACGAACTGGTACCGATTCTGATTGCCCAGCAGCTCGGCTATACTTCGGTTGGACTGCATGTCGATCCGCTCGACTGGGAGACGCCGGGGGCGGACACGATTGTCGCTCGCACGGTAAAGGGCGTCGAGAGTACCGACGAGTTGAACGGCGGTCAGATCGTCCTGCTGCACGACTCGGGTGGCGACCGCAGTGGTACCGTTGCGGCGATCCCGCGCATCATCGCGCGGTTGCGCGCCGACGGCTACCGCTTCGTGCCGGTCTCGGCGCTGGCCGGGCTGAGCAGCGCGCAGGTCAATCCGGTCGTGGTCAACGAACCGATCGCCGACAAGGCGATGTTCACGACATTGTCGATCGGTGGCAAGATCGTCGGCGGGCTGTTCACGCTGGCGATCACGCTCGGGATCTTGCGCGCGCTACTGCTGATCATCGGCGCGCTGCTCGAAGCGCGACTGCGGCAACGGACAACTACTCCGGCGATCGACCCGGCACGGTTCGTCTCGGTGCTGATTCCGGCGTACAACGAGGCGCGAGTAATCGAGGCGACGATTGTTCGTGTGCTTGCCAGTATCGAGACCGCGATCGAGGTCATCGTCATCGACGACGGTTCGAAGGATGACACCGGCGACATCGTCGAGCGTGGGTTCGGCGGTGACCCGCGCGTGCGCCTGTTGCGGCTGATCAACGGCGGCAAAGCGCGGGCGCTTAATCAGGGGCTGTTGGTGGCCCGCGGTGATGTTGTTATCGCGCTCGATGCCGACACCCAGTTCGAGAGTACGACGATCGCGCGCCTGGCGCGCTGGTTCGTCGATCCCGGCGTCGGCGCGGTGGCGGGCAATGCCAAGGTCGGCAACCGCGTCAACCTGATCACTCGTTGGCAAGCGCTCGAATACGTCACCGCGCAAAATCTCGAGCGGCGGGCGCTATCGATAGGCAAGGCGATCACCGTCGTCCCCGGTGCGGTCGGGGCATGGCGGATGGCAGCGCTGAAGGCGGTGGGCGGTTATCCCGCCGACACGCTCGCCGAGGATCAGGACCTGACGATCGCAGTGCAGCGCGCCGGCTGGTCGGTGGTCTACGACCCCGATGCGGTGGCGTGGACCGAGGCTCCCGAAACCGCGCGCGGTCTCATGCAGCAGCGCTACCGCTGGGCGTTCGGGACGCTGCAGTGCCTGTGGAAACACCGTGTCATCCTGCGCAGCGGGCGTCCAGCGGGTCTGGCGCGGATCGGCCTGCCGCAGGCATGGCTGTTCCAGATCGGCTTCGGGCTGGTGTCGCCGCTGATCGATCTTGGGCTGGCGATCAGCATCGCGCAGACCGTCGCCGCAGTTTGGGAGCACGGCGTTGACGCCAGCCATGCCGAACTGTTGCGCATGGGTGGCTTTTGGCTGGTATTCAGCGCCATCGACCTCGCCAGCGGCTTCGTCGCCTTCGCGCTCGAACCGCGCGAGCGCAAGCGGCTGCTGTGGATGCTGCTGCCGCAGCGCTTTGGCTACCGGCAGATGATGTACTATGTCGTGCTGCGCGCGGTGTGGTCGGCGCTGCACGGGCCACTGGTCGGCTGGGGCAAGCTCGACCGGACGGCAAGCGTGGCGGCGCGGGCGTAATTTGCAAAGAAAGGCCCAGCGCAGGTTTGCGCTGGGCCTTCTCTATCCTCGACGTAACGCGTTATCGCGGCGTTGCAGTTGCCGCTGGAGCAACATGGTTTGCCGTCATCGTGTGCGATGCCGCGGTCTTCTGCGCGTTATGCTTGGCCATGTAATGTCCGGCGACGCAGCCGCCCATCGCACCGGCCACCGCGTGGTGACCGGCATAGTGACCAGCCACGCCGCCGACGATCATGCCTTTGATGCACCCCTTGGCCGCGACCGGCGCGGCGGTCAGTGGCAACACCATGATCAGGGCAGCAGCAAGCTTGTTCATAAGACACCTATGTTATGGATCCGGTGCCGCTGAAATAATCGAACCAAGATAAGGTTGCAAGACGTTGCCCGGTTCCAAACGCGTCGGCTCATAGCTTCGGTAACGTCACCCCGCGCTGGCCCTGATATTTGCCGGAGCGGTCGGCATAGCTCACCTCGCATGGCTCGTTGCCCTTCAGAAACAGGAATTGGCAGGCTCCCTCGTTCGCATAAACCTTCGCCGGCAGCGGCGTCGTGTTCGAGAATTCGAGCGTCACATGCCCCTCCCAGCCGGGCTCGAGCGGCGTCACGTTGACGATGATCCCGCACCGCGCATAGGTCGACTTGCCGAGACAGATCACCAGGATATCGCGCGGCACGCGGAAATACTCGACCGTCCGCGCCAGCGCAAAGCTGTTCGGTGGAATGATGCAGCAGTCCGTCTTGCGGTCGACGAAGCTCGCCGGGTGAAAATTTTTCGGGTCGACGGTAACCGAGTCGACGTTGGTGAAAATCTTGAACTCGTCCGACACGCGCGCGTCGTAACCATATGAGCTTAGCCCGTAGCTGATGACGCCCTCGCGCGTCTGCCGGTCGACGAACGGCTCGATCATGCCGGAGTTGAGCGCCTGCTCGCGTATCCAGCGGTCGGATTGGACGGTCATCGGGTTCCTTCACTGCCTAATATGCAGCACGCAAATCAGCGTGAACAGCCGCCGCGCCGTGTCGTGGTCGACTTCCACCCGCGCTGCCAGCCGTTCGATCAGCAGTTCGGCGGCTTCGTTGTGGATACCCCGCCGCGCCATGTCGACAGTTTCGATCTGCGACGGGGTGGAGGCGCGGATGGCTTTGAAATAGCTGTCGCAGATCGCGAAATAATCGCGCACGATGCGGCGAAACGGCGACAGCGGCAGCACCAGTGTCTCGAGCGGGCGCGAGTCGGCGGCGCTGGCGGTGTCGCCGGTGGCGATCGCCATCACCAATCGCCCTTCCTCGACGCTCATCATCAGTCGGTAGGGGCCGGCATAGCCGTCGTCATAATCCGTCAGCGGTCGGAAATAGTTGCCTTCGAGCAGGTCGAAGATCGCGACGCGGCGCTCCTGCTCGACATCGGCGCTGCGCCACAGGATCGTGCGGTCGTCGAGCTTGACGTCGATGATCCGGTGATCGCTCACGGCGCGGGCGTAGGGCTATCGGGATAGCTGTTGACCAATCGTCCGAGTGCCGCGCGCAGCGCGTCCTGAGCGCCGTCGGGGGTGTTGCCGAGCCGCACGACGACGAGATGCTTCGACGGCACCACGAGCACATACTGGCCGAGGTGCCCGATCGCCGAGTACGCGTCCGCTGGGCCTTGTTTCGGAAACAACGCCGGTTGCCGCCCGGTGGGCCGCGGCCGATTAAGCCAGAAATGCCCGCCGTAGCCCCCGTCGGTCGGGGCCGGGGTACGGACGAACTGCACCCAGCTGCCGGGGACGACCGGCACGCCGTTGACCATGCCGTTGTCGAGGTACATCTGCCCGAAGCGCGCCCAGTCATAGGCGCTGGCGTGGCAGAACGAGCCGCCGATCATCGTCCCCGCGCCGTCGAACTCGCAGAGCAGGCTGGGGACCCCGGCGGGGCGGATCAGCGCGCCGAGCATGTAGGCGCGCATCGCGGCGCGGCGCTCGTCCGGGCTGCGCGCGTTCGGTGCGACGGTGCGCTGGACGATGTCGGCGAGGATGATGCTGGTCAGCGACGAATAACTGTATTTCGTCCCCGGTGCGGCTTCGAGCGGTTTCGATACGGCGTAGGCCAGCATGTCGGCGCTGTGGTCGGCGAACAGCGCGCGGTTGGTGTCCGAGTTCTCTACGGGCTCGCCGAGTTCGTCGTGCTGCAGCCCCGACGACATGTGGAGCAGCTGAGCCAGCGTGATCCTGCCGCGCGGATCTTGCGGATCGGTATGCCATGCCGGCACCGGCGCGGGCGCGTCGAGCTGAAGCTTGCCTTGCCCGACAAGCTGCCCGACCAGCGTCGACGTCACCGATTTTGCCATCGACCACGAGATGAAGCGGTTCGCCGGACCATAGCCCTTGGCGTAGCGCTCGGCGACGCGCTTGCCGTCGTGCAGGACGATGATCGCGCGCGTCTCCGCCAGCGCCGGATCGGTGAAGAAGCGCTCGACCAGCGGCGGCGTCGGGACCGCAGTGATCGCGGTGGCGGGGTTGCCACTGAGCGACAGCACCAGCCCCAGCAGCGACGCGCGCAATATTCCGCTTGATCGCAGCGCTCGCATCGCGTCCACCTTGGTTTCGTTATCGGATCGCGACGTTAGAAGGGCGCTCGGTATGAAGGCAAGCACTTGGGTCGTCGTCGGCTTCGTCGCGGTCGTCGCGCTGGCAGCCGGCGGACTGGCGGCAAGCGGCCGCGCCCCGCTGCGCTATGCCGCGACCGGTGCGGGCTATGTCGCGCACGTCGTCTGCTCGTGCCGCTACGTCGGCAACCGCGATCTGGCATCGTGCAAGACCGACTATGAGCCCGGCATGGAGATCGTCTCTGTCAGCGACGACGTGAAGGCCAGGCAGATCACCGCATGGGTGCCGCTGCTGGCGAAGAAGACTGCGAGCTATGACCCGCGCTACGGGTGCATGCTGGACGAGCCGAGGCGGTCGTAAGCTGGCGTAAGTGAATTGCAGCCTAAAGCTGCCCTGGCTGGCGATGCTTCGTCCGTTTATGAGCCGGCGCGGTCGCGGCGGCCGATGGTGCCAATCTCTCAGGACGTGAATAAGCCGGTGATCCGACGCCATCTCATCAAACTCGCCGGTGTTCTTGCGCTTGCGTCGGCCATGCCTGAGCGGCCTGTCGCTGCGAACGCGTCTTCACGGACCCAGGGAGCAGCGCTAGCCTCGGCTTGCAGCGGTCGAGACGGTTGGAACGATACCGCACCTCCGGCAGAAATTTTCGGTGGGACTTGGTATGTCGGGACGTGCGGCATCAGTGTGCTGCTAATTACCGGAAGTAACGGCCATATTCTCGTCGACGCCGGGCCGTCCCAAGCCGCACCGGCAATTCTCGCCAACATTCGCGCCGCAGGCTACAATCCGCGGGACATTCGCCTTATTGTCGGTAGTCACGAGCATCTGGATCACATGGGCGGATTTGCTGCACTGAAGGCGGCAACGGGCGCACGCCTGATTGTTCGTGACGCCGCGCGCCCGGTCGTCGAAAGCGGTCAGGTTGCTGCAGATGACCCGCAGCGAGGGGTGATCGAGAACATGCCTCCTGTCGTCGTCGACGGCACGGTCGCTGATGGGGAGGTGCTCCGCCTGGGCGCTATTGCGCTGACCGCCGTCGCCACGCCCGGTCACACCGCGGGAGGAACAAGCTGGACGTGGCGTTCCTGCGATAAGACCCGGTGCGTGCATTTCGCTTATGTGGACAGTCTTTCGGCGGTATCGTCCGAGCGCTACCGCTTCAGCAATCATCCGGAGCGCGTCGCGCCCTTCCGGACAACCTTCGCACATGTCGACCGCCTATCGTGCGACATCCTGGTGACGCCGCACCCGGAGTTTAGTAACCTGTTTCCGAGGCTCGCCGGCCTCAAAGCGTTAGTCGATCGCGGTGCTTGCAAGCGCCTATCGCAGGTTAGCGCCGTCCGGCTCGATGAACGATTGAAGCGCGAAGCCAGCATGAGGCCAGCTTCGCCGGCACGACAATAGCGGTTGCCTACAACCACCCCCGCGCCCGGAAGAACAGGTAGGGCAGCACCGCCGACAGCACCATGATACCGAGCGCCATCGGATAGCCGTAGCGGAAATCGAGCTCTGGCATGTGTTTGAAGTTCATCCCGTAAATGCTGGCGACCAGCGTCGGTGGCATGAAGATCACTGCCGCGACCGAGAAGATCTTGATCGTGGCATTCTGTTCGATGCTGATCAGCCCGAGCGCGGCGTCGAGCAGGAAGGTGATGTTCCCGCCGAGGTAGGTCGCGTGATCGGTCAGCGAACTGACATCACGTGTCAGGCTGTTGAGATGGCTTTGCGGAACACCGTCGTCCTTGCCGAGCGCGAAGCCGAGGAAGCTGAACAGCCGTGTCAGGCTGACGGCGGAGTCGCGCGCCTTCGAAACGACATCCTGCGCGCGGGCGATTCGGTCGAGCAGCACGGTCAGCGCAGCCGTCGTCATCCGCTGCTGCTTGCCGCCGATGCGCCGGAAGGTCGAGCGCGAGATATTGTCCAGCTCGGTGCCGACGCCTTCGAGGCTGTCGGCGAGCCGGTCGACGACCGCATCGAGGAGGTTGATCAGCGTCGTCACGGGATCGGCATCGACGAGCCCCGCGCGCGCGGCATGGGCCGCGAACAGCTCAAAGGCCCTCGGCTCGGCATAGCGGATGGTGATCAGCGCGGTCGGGGTCAGCACGAACGACACTGCGCTCGACCTCGGCTCATTCTTGTCAACACCGGTCAATAGATTGGCGGTCAGTACTGTCGCATCGCCGTCGATATACAGTCGGCTCGACGGCTCGATCTCGACCATCTCGTCGCGGGTCGGAACCGCAATGCCGAGTGCCCGCTCGACGAACTGTTCTTCTTCGAGCGTCGGCGAGATCAGGTCGATCCATGAGGCACCCGGCGGCAGCTTCGCATCAAGGCTGGCGACGACCGGAGCGCTCGAGCAGCCGGCTCCGGACGCTCCGGGGGAGTAGATTTTAAGGATCGGTCATCCCCGCACTGCGTCGCCCATTGCTATGGGCTGAGCCAGACGAGTGCAAGCAGCAACAGGCGTCGACCGCTTATGCCGCCGCGACCCGACCGCCCGCATGCCGCACCAGCCGCCCGGCGAGTTCGAGGTCGAGCAGCACGCCCGCGACTGTAGCCAGGGCCAGCCCCGATTGACGGACCAGCTCGTCGACCGCGACCGCGGTGGGCGAAAGCAGCAGGGCGATGTCGCGATGCTCGCTGTCGCTGGCTTCGAGCGCAACCGGGCCGGGATCGTAGCGCGTCTCGGGGGCGGCCATCTGCCCGGCGATGGTGCCCAGCGTCTCGAGCACGTCGGCGGCCGACTGCACCAGCGTCGCACCATCGCGGATCAACGCGTTGCAGCCTTGCGCGCGCGGGTCGAGCGGCGAGCCGGGAACCGCCATGACCTCGCGCCCGGCCTCCGCCGCCAGCCGCGCGGTGATCAGCGAGCCCGACTTGGGCGCGGCCTCGATGACGATAGTCCCCGCGCACAGCCCGGCGATGATGCGGTTACGGCGCGGAAAGTGGCGGGCCTGCGGTTGCGTGCCGATCGGCATTTCGGCGATCACCAGCCCCTGTGCGGCGATGTTGGCCTGCAGCTCGGCGTTCTCGGGCGGATAGGCAACGTCGAGGCCGCCCGCGACGATACCGATGGTGCCGCCGCCGAGCGCCCCCCAGTGCGCCGCCGCGTCGATGCCGCGCGCCAGCCCCGAGACCACAACGAGGTCGGCGTCGGCGAGATCGCTCGCCAGCCCGCGCGCGAAGCGGCAGGCCGCGGCGCTGGCGTTGCGCGCGCCGACCATCGCCACCATGCCGCGGTCGAGCAAGCCAATGTCGCCGCGGACGCTCAGCACCGGCGGCGCGGCCTCGCTGGCTTCGAGCAGGGCGGGGTAGGGGGCCTCGCCGATGAAGATCAGCGCGCCGCCGTAGCGTATGACGGCGTCGATCTCGCGCGCGGCGGCGTCGTAGGTGGCGATGCGCGGGGCCGCGCCGCCGCCGCGCTGGGCCAGGTCGGGCAAAGCCGCTAATGCTGCCGCTGCGCTGCCGAAGCGGCGGATCAGCTGGCGATAGGTGACCGGGCCGACGAGGTCGCTCCGGATCAGCCGGAGGCGAGCGATGTCGTTCGCCTGATGGCCGGTCAAGCGCTTGGCTTTACAGCAACGCGCTCGGTGACACCGATGCGGCTTTCGGTTCCGGCGCGGAGCCGCGCGATGTTATCGGCGTGCTTGAGCAGTAGCAGCGCTGCCATCACCGCCAGCGGCAGCGCCCAATCTGGCCGATGCAGGAATATAGCAGCGATCGGCGCGGCGATTGCTGCGAGCACGCTGCCGAGCGACGAATAGCGCGTGGTGACAGCCGTGATCAGCCAGATCGCCCCTGCGGCGAGCCCGACAGGCCACAGTGCAGCGAACATGACCCCAAACATCGTGGCCATTCCCTTACCGCCGCGCAGCCGCAACCAGACTGGAAACAGATGCCCGCCGAACGCCGCGAATCCCGCCAGCACCGCCGTATGCTCGCCCGCGAAGTGGCGCGCCAGCAGCACCGCTGCCGCGCCCTTGCAACCGTCGAGCAGCAGCGTTGCTGCCGCGAGATCCTTCCGTCCCGAGCGCAGCACATTGGTCGCGCCGATGTTGCCCGAGCCGACGGCGCGAAGATCGGTGCCGGTGGCGCGACTCAGCAGCAGGCCGAACGGAATCGACCCGAGCAGATAGCCGATGAGGGCCCAAAACAGCGGCGAGGGAGGCATTACGAAGAAAAGGGTAGCGGGCGCAGCGGGCCAGGGGAAGCTGCGATGCGTTCAGGGCGGTGCCAGTGTCGATCACAAGCTGTTCAACCCGCCGCACTTTCCCCCGCGCGCCGTTCTGCATTACATGCCTGCCATGACCGATAGTCTCGCCATCGCGCTGCACCAGTCGAACGCCAGCGTCGGTGATATCGCGGGCAATGCGGCCGCGATTCTAGCGGCGCGCGCGCAGGTGCCGCAGGCCGATCTGCTGGTGACGCCCGAGCTCTCCCTGATCGGCTATCCACCCGAGGACCTCGTGCTCAAGCCCGCAGCGGTTACAGCATGCGCGGCTGCGTTGGACCGATTGGCCGCGGTGACGGCTGACGGCGGCCCCGGGCTGCTGGTCGGGCTGCCGTGGATGCAGGAGGGGCGTTTGTACAATGCCATGGCCTTGCTCGACGGCGGACGCATTGCGATCACGCGCAAATACGACCTGCCGAATTACGCCACCTTCGATGAGAAACGCGTCTTCGCCAGCGCGCCGCTGCCGGGACCGCTGGCGTTCCGCGGCATCCGGCTGGGCGTGCCGATCTGCGAGGATATCTGGACGCCCGAAGTGACCGAGTGCCTGGCCGAGACCGGGGCCGAGCTGCTGATCGTGCCGAACGGCAGCCCGTACGAGGTCGACAAGGACGACCGCCGCCTCAGCCTCGCGGTCAGCCGGGTCAGCGAGACGCGGCTGCCACTTGCCTATCTCAACCGCGTCGGCGGGCAGGACGAGCTGGTCTTCGACGGGGCGAGCTTCGTGCTCAACGCCGACCGCAAGATGGCGGCGCAACTGCCCGACTGGGACGAGGCGCTGGTGACGACGCGGTGGACGCGCACGGCGGCAGGCTGGACGTGCGCCCAAGGCACTTTGGCGCGACTCGATGAAGGCCCCGCCGACGTCTACCACGCGATGCTGGTTGGCTTGCGCGATTACGTCGACCGGAACCGCTTTCCCGGCGTCGTGCTCGGCTTGTCCGGCGGCGTCGACAGCGCCTTGTCGGCAGCCGTCGCAGTCGACGCGCTCGGGGCCGAGAGGGTCTGGTGCATCATGCTACCGTCGCCGTACACCTCGCGCGACAGCCTCGAGGATGCCGCCGAATGCGCGCGGCTGCTCGGTTGCCGCCTCGATACGGTGTCGATCGAGCCCGCGATGGCGGCGTTCGGGACGATGTTGAAACCGCTGTTCGAAGAGCGTGCCAACGACATCGCCGAGGAGAACATCCAGTCGCGCGCCCGGGGGCTCACGCTGATGGCGCTGTCGAACAAGTTCGGTCACATGCTGCTGACGACGGGGAACAAGAGCGAGATGTCGGTCGGTTACTCGACGATATACGGCGACATGGCGGGCGGCTTTTCGGTGCTGAAGGACGTCTATAAGACGACGGTGTTCCGGCTGTGTGAGTGGCGCAATCGTAACCGCCCGCGGCTGGCGCTCGGACCGTTCGGCGCGGTCATGCCGCAGCGTGTCATCGACAAGCCGCCGACCGCCGAGCTGCGCGACGGTCAGCGCGACGATGACAGCCTGCCGCCTTACGTAGTGCTCGACCAGATGCTGCAGGGGCTCGTTGAAGGCGACCAGTCGGCGGCCGAGTTGGTGGCGCGAGGCTTCGACGCAGCGGTCGTCGCGCGCATCGAGCGGCTGCTGTACATTGCTGAATACAAGCGGCGGCAGGCTCCGCCAGGGGTGAAGATCGGGCGTCGCAATTTTGGACGCGATCGGCGCTATCCGATCACCAACGCATTCCGAACGAGCTGACGGTGGCGACTTTCTTTCTGCTCTCCTCCCCTTCAGGGGAGGGGCCGGGGGTGGGGTGTTCGTACGGGAGTCTGCCGTCCCTCGCGCGAAGTCCCCACCCCCCAACCCCCTCCCCTGAAGGGGAAGGGGAGCAGAAAGTGCGGGTGCACCCATGACCATCACCCGCTTCGCGCCGTCCCCTACGGGTTGCTTGCATGCGGGCAATATCCGCACCGCGCTGGTCAACTGGCTCGTCGCGCGCTCCGGCGGCGGCACGTTCATGCTGCGCCTCGATGACACCGACGCGGTGCGCTCCACCGAGGCCTACGCCGCGGGCATTCGCGCCGACCTCGACTGGCTCGGCCTCAAGCCCGATGGCGAGGTGCGCCAGTCGAACCGCTTCGCGCTGTACGAGGCCGCGCTGACAAAGCTTGCGGCGAGCGGCCGCGCTTACCGCGCGTACGAAACCGCGACCGAGCTCGATCTCAAGCGCAAGCTTCAGGCGTCGAGAGGGGCACCACCGGTTTACGATCGCGCAGCGCTGACACTGACCGCCGCCGACCATGCTGGTTACGCGGCAAGAGGCATCGCCCCGCACTGGCGTTTCCGGCTCGACACCGAGGCACCGACCGGGTGGCACGACCTCGTGCGCGGCGACTGCCACGTCGACCCGGGTTCGCTGTCGGATCCGGTGGTCCGCCGCGCCGATGGCAGCTGGCTTTACATGCTGCCCTCGGTGGTCGACGACATCGACCTGGGTGTGACGGCGATCGTGCGCGGTGAGGATCATGTCACCAACTCGGGCATCCAGCTGCAAATGTTCGCCGCCTTGGGTGCAGCCCCGCCGGCGCTGGCGCACCTCGCGCTGCTGACCGGGGCCGATGCGGCGCTGTCGAAGCGACTTGGCTCGGAGGGCGTCACCGCTTGGCGCGACGCCGGCATCGAGCCGATCGCGGTCGCGGCGCTGCTGTCGCGGCTCGGGACGAGCCATGCGGTCGAGCCGGTCCAGGCGCTGGACGAGCTGCTGACGGGCTTCGACCTTGCCGCATTCGGTCGGGCGGCAGCGCGCTTCGACCCTCATGAACTGGCGCTGCTCAATGCACGCATCATTCACGGCATGCCGTTTGAGGCGGTTGCCGAGCGGCTGCCGGCGGGGATGACCCCGGCAGCATGGGAGGTGGTGCGCGGCAACCTGCGGACGGTTGCCGAAGCTGCCGCGTGGTGGACGATCATTGCCGGACCGGTGACGGCCGCTGTCGGTCGGGGTGACGCCGATTACATCGCGCAGTCGGGGGCCACGCTGGCCGACCTGCCCTGGACCGCGGACATCTGGACGGTGTGGACGACTGCGCTCAAGCTGACGAGCGGCCGTAAAGGCCGGACGCTGTTTCACCCGCTTCGGCATGCACTCACCGGGCTGGACCAGGGGCCTGAGATGGCGACGCTGCTGCCGCTGATCGGGCGCGAGCAGGCCCTGGCGCGGCTGACCGCAGTGCGCGCCGATGCCTGACCGGCACTCAGCGGTCGTCAGTGCCGACCAGTCGGTTGCGGGAATCAGGGTTCAACCGGCACGCGTCAATCCCAAGCTGCTGCGAGCTTATGATCTGCGCGGGACGGTGGGAACCGAGTTGAAGGCACGCGACGCTTTTGCGCTGGGCTGCTGCTATGCGGCGCGGCTCGCGAGCACCGGCGGGCGGCGCGTTGCGGTTGGTTATGACGGACGGCTGTCGTCGCCGATGCTCGAAAACGCGCTCGTGGACGGGCTCGTCGGCGGCGGTGCCGAGGTCGTGCGGGTCGGGCAGGGGCCGACCGGCATGCTATATTATGCTGTCCACGAGCTGGTGCTGGACGGCGGTATCATGGTGACCGGCTCGCATAATCCCGCCGATCAAAACGGCTTCAAGCTGCTGCTCGGGCGTGAGCCGGTATACGGCGCGGCCTTGGCTGCGCTGATTGGTGCCAAAACGGCTCCCCCTGCTGATCTCGAGCCAAGTGCCCCCGGCGAGACTTACGAACCTGAAGCTATCGAAGGTGCGGCGCTCGGCCAAGATGCGAGGCGACAGCGCGGACGCAGCGACCGAGTCGCTGTCGAGGACCGCTATCTCGACCGGTTGATGCAGGCGGCGCAGGGCCTGCCGGCGCTTCGCATCGGTTGGGACGCGGGTAATGGCGCGACCGGGAATATCGTGACCCGCCTTGCCGCGCGGTTACCGGGCGAGCACCATCTGATCAACTGCACCATCGACGGCCGCTTTCCGGCGCACCATCCCGATCCGTCGGTGCCCGAAAACCTCGTCCAGCTGCAAGCACTGGTCACTACTGACCAGCTTGACCTCGGCATTGCGTTCGACGGCGACGGCGACCGGATCGGCGTCGTCGACGGTACCGGCCGGGTCGTCTGGGCCGACCAGCTGCTGCTCCTGCTCGCCCGCGACGTACTGCGCGATCACCCCGGCGCAACGATCGTCGCCGACGTCAAATCGAGCCGTATCCTGATCGACGGGATCGCCGCTGCCGGCGGGAAGGCATTGCTGTCGCCGTCGGGCTACGTGCTGGTGCGCGCGGCGATGCTGACCGCCGGAGCGCCGCTGGCGGGCGAGATGAGCGGGCATATCTTCTTTGCCGACCGCTGGTACGGCACCGATGACGCCGTCCACGTCGCGCTACGTGTACTCGGCGCGATCGGCCGGAGCGGCGGCGGCCTCGCCGACTTCCGCGCGGCGCTGCCGCCAAGCTTTGCCACGCCCGAGCTGCGGATCGCCTGCCCCGACGAGGCAAAAACGGGCATTCTCGCGGCGGTCTTCGAGCGTCTCGCCGCAACAGGGGCCGATGTCGACCGCACCGATGGCTTGCGGGTGACGACACCCGCCGGCTGGTGGCTGCTGCGTGCTTCGGGGACAGAAGCCAAGCTGACCGCGCGCGTCGAGGCTTGGAGCGAGGCGGGGCTTGCGGACCTGCAGGCGGAACTGTTCGAACACCTTGCGGCGGCGGGACTGCGCCGACTTTAGCGCTTGCGAACGACCCGCCGGGTTGTGTGCGTCGGCACCGCCCCCCACGCATATTTGTACGGCTCCTCGCCGCGCAGGAAATGGAACTCGGACGCGCCTGCGGCGACCGCGGCTTCGATCATGCAAGCGAACGCCAGCGTCCCGAAGCTCTGGCCGGGGGTCTGGTGGTCGACGCCGTTGATGTACGAATACCAGCGGTTGCGGTCGGCAAAACCGTGCAGCACTGCGACGATACGCCGATCAAGGCGGACAATCACCAGCTGCAACAGGCCGGCGGCGGCGAGCGCGGGTGCGGCGGCGCGGTGGAAGGCGCGCACTTTCGGGTCGGCCAGCACGCCCGCTTCGCCCACCGCCTGCCAGCGCGCCGCATGTAAGTCGAATAGTGCCTCGAGCGCCGCGTCGATCTCGTGCGGGGCAGCAAGCGCGACGGTGACGCCGCCGAGGTTATCGGCCCGGTGGCGGTCATGCACGACCTTGCGCCGCTGCGTCTTGCCGAGTGCGGGCAACAGCGCGCCGGCTGGGCCGTCCTTCGGCAAAGTCAGGACTGGGCAGACTTCAGCCGCGCCGTCGACGGCAATCAGCTGCTCCGGCACTGTCCTTAGCAACGGCGAGTCGGGCCGCAGATCGGGCAGCAGCAGCTCGTCCCAGCGGTCGTTGCTGGC
>JANOOK010000057.1:0-4693 GCA_031421275.1 Sphingomonadaceae bacterium | reverse complement strand
GCGATGGCGTACAAATATGCCGTCGGGCAGCCGTTCCTCTACCCCGACAACAGCCTGTCCTACACCGGCAATTTCCTGCGCATGTGCTTCGGCGTTCCGGCCGAGCATTATGTCGTCGATCCGGTCGTCGAGGATGCGATGGACAAGCTGTTCATGCTGATGGCCGACCATGAGCAGAACGCCTCGACCTCGACGGTGCGCCTGGCGGGCTCGTCGGGGGCGAACCCGTTCGCCTGTATCGCGGCGGGCATCGCCTGCCTGTGGGGGCCGGCGCACGGCGGCGCCAACGAGGCCGCGCTCAACATGCTGCGCGAGATCGGCACCGTCGATCGCATCCCCGAGTTTATCGCGCGCGCCAAGAACAAGGACGACCCGTTCCGCCTGATGGGCTTCGGTCACCGGGTCTACAAGAATTACGACCCGCGCGCGAAAGTTATGGCGGTGACGGCGCGACAGGTTCTCGACAGGCTGCAGGTCAAGGACCCGATCTTCGACGTCGCGCTCGAGCTCGAGCGGATTGCGCTCAGCGATCCGTATTTCATCGAGAAGAAACTGTACCCGAACGTCGATTTCTATTCGGGCATCGTGATGTCGGCGATCGGCTTCCCGACATCGATGTTCACGGTATTGTTTGCGGTCGGCCGCACCGTCGGCTGGGTCGCGCAGTGGAACGAGATGATCGAAGACCACGACCAGAAGATCGGTCGTCCGCGCCAGCTCTACACCGGCGTGACGCACCGCCCGTTCGTGCCGGTCGCCGAGCGCGTCTAGGCGGTCGGCGGCGGCAGCAACGATGACGCAAGCCGCCGAAGAAACCGCGCGTGCGTGACGGCGAAGCTGCCGACAGCGTACGCCGCGAGCGCGATCAGGCCGGCATACCACTGCCCTGCCAGCGCGAACGGGACGAGCAGCAACGCCAGACCGTCGCGGTCGGCGGTCAACAGCGCCGTCCGGTGGTCGGTTGTGCGAACGGACTTCGCACGATTGTCCGGCGACCGCTGCACCGCGCGAGCTTCGGACGCGGCGGTGACCTGCGCCGACAGCAACAGCGCCGCTACGGCGAGCGGTCCGCCGTTGCCGCGGATCGGTACCAGCGCGAGAGCGAGTGCCAGCCACCAGCTGTAGCCGATGGCTACCGCGAAGATATTCCAGCGCCGCCAACGAAGCCGCAACACGTGCGCCTGCGCGACGCGCTCGCCGAGCTCCTGTAACAATCCAAACAGCAGCGCGCACGCCAGTCCCACCCACAGCGCACCGGCGACGAACGAAGCCGTCGCGGCGATACCGAGCGCACCGGCCGTGGCGGTGATCGCATGTGGGTGCACCCGGGTTGGGGCGAGCGAGTGCAGCAGGGCGCGCTCGATTGCCGGATAGAGATAGCGGCCGGACGCGTCCGATCGCGGCCGGGCCGTCGCTGCGAGAACGGTCGCGGTCGCGGCGGCTGCGCTTTCTGGAGTGGTCACCAGCGCGCAGATCGACGACGCACGACAGCGCCCGTTTGCGCCCGGCGACGCTGAGCCGGCAAGGTCGACCCGCACGCACGCGGTCTCGCACAGGGCCGCGCGCAGCAACGTCGAGGACAGGTCCCAGTCGCCGATCTCGAGCGCGACGAGGCGGACGAGCGCCGCGGGATAGACCGCCACCCCGGCCGCAAATGTCAGTGCGTCGATCCGCTCCACACCGCACCGACCCGACGCCGCCGGCCAGGTTGCAACAGCCGGCAGGACATTGTCAGCAGCCAGTGCGGCTGCGGCGGTCACGGCATCGATGATAGCCTCGTCGGCAACCAGTCCTGCCGCAAGCACCAGCACCGCGTCGCCGTCGACCAGTCGTGGGGGGAGCATGGCGGCGTTGTCGAGATTGATCATGCCGCTCGCGTAGCCGCGTCGGCCATCGAGGACATAGACCCGCTTCGCCCCGGCATGCCGAGCTTGCCGGGCCTGCCGCTCGATCGGGTCAAGGCCCGCAACAGCCAGAACCGTCCGCGGCGGATCGGCCGGCCCGAATAACAAAGCAACGATCGCCATCGCGCTCGCCATAGGAGTCGCGCCGATGACTGCCAAGCCGAATACCGGATATCCGGCCATCGCGGGCAGCTCGCCAGCCGATAAGGCGCTACCAGAGCCGGCTGTCGAACACCGTCATTTCGGTGTCGCAGGCCCGGCGCGGGTGTTAGACCACCGCAGCGCCGCCCGTTCATTGCTGCCGAGGTTCCATGCCTGCGATCGACGATCCGATCCGACCATCGCCGCGCCTGCCCCACCGGCGTGGTCAGGCGCTGGCTGCTTTCATTCTCGCTTTGCTCTGGCTGATCATCGCCGCCGGGGTGCTGGCGATCGGCGTTCAGGGCACCGTGATGCGCGACCTCGATACGCACAGCCTGCTGCTGCTCATCGGCTCGATGATCGTGCAGATCGCGCCGCCGGTGGCAGTCGTCGGGCTGGCGCTGGCCGCGCTGCGCCGCAGCAGCAGCCCCGATGCGACCACGCTGATCGCTGCGCTCGAAGCCCGGCAGGCGCGGGCGCTTGCAGCCGGTGAGACGATGCGCGCCGGGATCGATGCCGCCGACCGCGCGCTGATGGGCATCGGCGACCGACTTTCGACGCTGCAGGCCGTCGCTTCAGGCGACACTCATCAGCTGACCGCAACCGCCGAACGGCTCGAAGCCGCGACGGTGGGGATGGCAGCGGCGACGCAGGCGGCTGATGGCTCGGCAGCGCGGTTGCAGTCCCTGATCGAGGGTAGCCGACATCAGGCCGAGGCGGTGACGGCGCTGCTCGATCACAACGGGACCGAGACCGGGCGCCAGCTCGACGCCGTCGAGACGATGCTGGCGGCGGTGTGGAGCCGCAATGCCGATGCCGCCGCACAGGTCGACAGCGCGTCCGCGGCGTTGCAGGCGCTGCTCGCGCACATCGACGCGTCGGCGACCCGGGCAATCGCCGCGGTCGGCGCGCATGCCGCGGCGCTGCACGGCAACGCCGACGAGGCTTTCGACCGCAGCCGCGCGGCGCTGACCGCAACGCGCGACGGCATCAATGCCAATACCGCGGCGCTGCTCGCCAGCGTCGAGCACGCGCGAGTGACGCTCGATCACGTCGGCGGCGAGGCGGCGCGCGTCATCGGCAAGCAGCTCGATCGGCTGAACAGCGCCGCCGAGCAGCTCGGGCAACGATTGATCGAGCAGGAGGCGCGTAGCCGTGGTCTGGTCGATACTGTCGAACGCAGCTTCACGGTGCTCGATACGCGGCTCGATCATGCCGCCAAAAGCAGCTACGGCGCGCTCGACGGTATCGCCGAGCGCATGGCCGCGGTGGGCGGCCAGGTGCAGACGCTGAACCTGCCGCTGCGCCAGACCCATGAGGCAACGCTCGCCATCGAAGCCGCGATCGCTCGGCTTCATGCCAGCTCCGGCACGACGACCGAAACGCTGGCGCAGACGCTGCCCATTCACCAGGCCAGTATCGACCGGCTTGGCGAGGCGCTGACGCAGCTGCACAATGCCACGATCGAGCTCGGCGGTCCGGTCGAACAAAGCCGGTCGACGATCGACGTTGCGGCCTCGGAACTGACCGCGCACCGGGCGCATCTCGAAAGCGGCACGGGGCAGTTGCTCGAGCACTTCGAGGCCGCTCACGCCGTGCTCGCCGCGATCGAGGTGCAGGCCGAAGGCAGCGTGCTCGCGGCGTCGGGACAGCTCATCGAGGTGCTCGGCCGCATTCGCGATATTGCTGCGGCGAGCACTGGCCAGATGCGCGAGACCTTGGCGGGTGTCGTGGCTGAAGCCGAGGCGGCCCTGGCGCATGCCGGCACGACCACGGCCGAAGCTGCCTTCGGTGCGCCGATCCGAAGGCAATTGGCTGCCGTCGAAGCCGCCAGCGAACAGGCAGCGCACGCCGCCCAAGCCGCCGCAGAGCGGGTGGCACAGCGGCTGCTCGGGCTGACCGGCGCGGTTGCCGCAGTCGAGGCGCGGATCGACGAGGTGCAAACCCACCTCGATGTGCAGGCTCGCGACGACTTGCGGCTGCGGTCGACCCGCTTGCTCGAATCGCTCAACGCCGCCTCGATCGACGTCGCACGGCTGCTAACGCTTGATGTCGGCGACGCCAGCTGGAACGCTTATCTCAAAGGCGACCGCAGCATCTTCACCCGTCGTATCGTCCGCCTGGCGGACGCTGCAACCGGCCGCGCGATCAAACGGCACTATGATCACGACGCACCGTTCCGCAGCCTGGCGGTGCAGTACATCGACGAGTTCCAGCGTCTGCTGAAATACGTCGATGCGGACAAGGACAGCCGGGCGCTGGCGGTGACCTTGTTGTCGTCGGACGTCGGCAAGCTCTATGTCGTGCTGGAGCAGGCGATCGGAGCGACGAAGTGAGCGGGCGTTTGACCGGCAGGATCGCGCTGGTCACGGGGGCCGCTCGGGGCATCGGCGCGGCGATCGTCGAGGCCTTCGTTAACCCCAGCCCGGTATATTATCGAGCGTCAGCCAGCCCTCGACGTAGTTCGCATAGAATATCGCGAACAGCGTCGTCGCGATCGCCGTCGTCCACGCCAGTTTGCGCCAGATCATCGGGTTGGCGGGAGCGCTGTCGGCGGCTCCCGCCACCGGCTCGTGTCCCGCCTCGGCGCTGGTCCGCACGCCCCACGGCAGCACCGCGAACAGCGTCAGCACCCAGAACAGCGCGTA
>JANOOK010000056.1:0-2762 GCA_031421275.1 Sphingomonadaceae bacterium | reverse complement strand
GTGCCGTGCTTCCCGCTCCCGACAATGTAGCCGAAGCCCCCATATACCATGACAGGTTTTAAACTTTCGCCACCCCCGCGAAGGCGGGGGCCCATACACGTCCGACGTTGCACGTGTATGGCCCCCCGCCTTCGCTGGGGTGACGAAAGAGCGCGCGAGGGTGACGAAAACAGCGCGGAGACAAGGGCGGTTACTCACGTCAGCTCGCTCGGATCGAAGTTCAGCTCGAACGATTTCCATTGATCGTACAGCTCGGCCGGCAGCTTCAGCGGCGCGCAGCGTAGCACGGCGCGGCGCGCCGTCTCCGCGAAGGCGCGCGCGTAGTCGGAGTTGCCGGCGGTCGCGCCGGTCTGCGAGACCAGCGCCGGGCGGCCCTGTACGCTGCCGTCGCGCGCCAGCTCGATGTGCAGCAGCACCGTCATCTTCCGGACGTCGGCACCCCCGATCGGCGGGTTCCAGCACGGCGCGATCTGCGCGCGGATGGCGACCTGCAGCGTCGCCGTCGCGCGCGGGTCGGCGTGCGTCGTGTGGGGCAGCGCGGCATCGATCGACTTCGCCAGCGCCGCGGTATCAAGCGATTTCGCAGCTGGGCTAGCCTTCGCCTTGGGCAGGGTCTGATCGAGCAGGCTGCTCAGCGCGGCGGTGTCGAGGCGCTTGGGTTCGGGCTTGGGCGGCGTCGGCCTGGCCGGGGCAGGGGTCGCCTTCGCGGGCTGTTTGACCGGCGCGGGTTTTTCCGGTGCCGGCTTGGGCGGCGCAGGTTTGACCGGCTCGGGTTTGGGCTCGGGCGGCGGCGGGGCCGGCTCCGGGACTGGTGTTGGTGCTGGAGCTGGCGGCGGCGCGGGGGCTGGCGCGACGGTCGGCGGCGGTGCTTCGGTGGTCTTGACCAGGTCCGAAATCTGGACGAACTCGACCGGGACGACCTCCTCGGGAACCGGAAACTCGCGATGCTGCAGCGTAAAACCGAGCGACAGCGCCGCGAGCAGCACCAGATGCGCGGCTCCGGCGATCAGCAGCGCCTGCCGCTCGGTCATATTGTTACTTGCGCCGGGGCTTGGCGCCCGGATCGCTGACCAGCGCGACCTTCCTGAAGCCGGCGCCCGAGACCTCGCCGACGACGCGCATGACGCTGCCGTAATCGAGGCTGCGGTCGGCACGCACATAGACCCGCGCGTCCTCGCCGGTGCGCGCCGTGCGCAAGGCGGCGAGCTTGGCCGGCAGCGCGTCCGCCTCGACCCGGCCGTCGTCGATGAACACCCGACCCTTATCGTCGAGCGACACCTGGATCGGCTTGTCGTCGGCCTTGAGCGTGCTCGCCTTGCTGTCGGGCAAATCGACCGGCACGCCGGTGGCGAGCAGCGGTGCGGTCACCATGAAGATGATCAGCAGCACCAGCATGACGTCGACCATCGGCGTGACGTTGATCTCCGCCATCGGCATGCGCCGACGCCCGTGCCGCTGGGGCGCGCCCATCGCCACCTAGCGGTCCTCCATGCCGTCGAGCTGGCGCGACAGCAGCCCGTGGAACTCCTCGGCGAACGCGCCCAGCCGCGCCTCGAGCCGCCCGAGCCCATGCAGCAGCCGGTTATAGCCGATCACCGCCGGGATCGCCGCGAACAGCCCGATAGCGGTCGCGAACAGCGCCTCGGCGATGCCCGGTGCGACCACCGCGAGCGTGGTGTTCTGCGACGCGGCGATCGCGGTGAAGCTGCGCATGATCCCCCACACCGTGCCGAACAGCCCGACGAACGGGGCCACCGCGCCGATCGTCGCGAGGACGCTCAAGCGGTCGCCGAGGTCGTCGATCTCGCGCCCGATCGCGACGCCCAGTGTCGATGTCAGCCGGGCGCGGACGCCTTCGCGGTCGATCCGCCGCCCCTGGCCCTGCCGCGCGATGCTGCGCCGCCATTCGTTCATGCCGGCGACGAACAGCTGCGCCGACGGGTGCTTCGCCTTCGACGCGGGCTCGTACAGCGTGTCGAGGCTGTCGGCGCGCCAGAACCACTCCTCGAACGCCTTCGCCTGGACGTTGATCGCCGTCAGCCGCCGGCTGCGCTCGACGATGATCGCCCATGACCAGACGCTCGCCGCCAGCAGCCCGAGCATGACCAGCTTGACGACGATGTCGGCCGCCATGAACAGCGCGAACGGCGACATGTCGGCGGCGGCTTTAACCAGTGGCTGCATCGATACTCCGGGCTTCTACGCGCAATTCGGTGAAGCGCTGTGCCCAGGCGCGCGGTTGCCGCTGCGGCCGGCCGTTCATGTCGAGCCAGGCGGCGGTGACCCGGCCGGCGACGAGCAACGTCGCGCCGCGCCAGACGTCGTGGAGCAGCACCGTCGCCGCCGCCCGCACTTCGCCGATCCGGCTGACCACGACGAGGCTGTCGTCGAGCCGCGCGGGGGCATGGAATTTGAGCGCGAGCTCATAGACCGAATAGAAGCCGCTGCCGGCGGTCAGCAAGGCCGCCTGCTCGATCCCGACACAACGCAGCATGTCGCTGCGGGCACGTTCCATGTAACGCAGATAGTTCGCGTGATACACGACCCCGGTCAGGTCGGTGTCCTCGTGATAGACCCTGAGCGCGTAACGGTGGACGCCGGCGGCAAAGCTGCCTTGATAGGGGGCGTCGGTCATTATGCGGGCTTGTAGGGGAGAGCGGCGGGGGCGGGAAGGGCGGTGGTGACTCGGTTGGGCGCAGGACCGGGTCAGGGTGGCGTCGTCCGGTGCCTTCACCCGTCATTCCCGCGAACGCGGGAACCCA
>JANOOK010000055.1:0-22896 GCA_031421275.1 Sphingomonadaceae bacterium | reverse complement strand
GCCGGGACCCATGACCTCACTCGTCGAGAGTTGAGGTCATGGGTCCTGGCCTTCGCCGGGATGACAATAAGAAATTTGGCGTAACCTACTCTGATGGAGAAGCTTGACCCTGCGGTGCCGCCTTGCGTGAGTAGCACGCCGTGCTTTCCACCGTGCGACATCCGCGTTAACCAGCCCCATGCTCCTCGTCGCCACTACCGTCGCCCCCAGTCGCATCGCCGGGCTCGGGCTGTTCGCCGCCGAGCCGGTTGCGGCGGGGCAGGTCATCTGGCGGTTCGAGCCCAAGTTCGACCAGCTGCTCGATATCGACGACGTGCGCGCAATGCCCAAGCCGTTCCGCGCCTTCTTCGACATGTACTGCTACGAGGCGCATGCTTTCCCGGGCCGCTACGTGCTGCTGTGCGACCACGCCAAGTTCATCAACCATTCGGAATCGCCGAACATCGCCAGCGAAGCGCTGACGACGCATGCGCTCCGCGATATCGCGGTGGGTGACGAGATCACCAGCGACTATCGTGCGGGGCTGGCGAACTGGCCGGGGTTCGACGCGCCGGCCGTGCCGACCTGATGCGCTTCCTCGGAGTCGGCACGTCGTGCGACCTTGCGAGCCTGTACCGGCGGCTGGTGCAGGGCGGCCACGAGGTCCGCATCCACATCGCCGAGCCGATGTGCCACGACGTGCAGGCCGGGATCGTCCGCCGCGTCGACGACTGGCGCGCCGAGCTCGACTGGGTGCGCGCTGCGGGTGACGACGGCATCATTGTCTTCGAGGAGGCCGGGCGCGGCGGCGAGCAGGACGAGCTGCGCGCGGCGGGACTGAATGTCGTCGGCGGCAGCGCGTGGGGCGACCGGCTCGAGAAGGATCGCGGCTACGGCCAGCAGGTCTGCGCCGACATGGGCCTGCAGATCGCGGGCAGCCGCAGCTTCGACGCGTTCGAGGCGGCACGAGCGTTTATCGTCGGGCATCCCGGCCGTTATGTCCTCAAGTACGACGGCGCGGGGTTCGGGGCGGCCGACACCTATGTCGGACAGCTGAGCGACGGCCGCGACCTGCTGGCGGTGCTCGCCGCCAAGCTGCGCCAGCGCGGGGCCGAGCCGACGCGCTTCCTGCTGCAGGACCGGATGGAGGGTATCGAGATGGGCGTCGGGGCCTATTTCGACGGCCGTGACTTCATCGGGCCGCCGTGCCTCGACTGGGAGCACAAGCGCTTCTTCCCCGGCGACCTCGGCGAGTTCACCGGCGAAATGGGGACGGTGGCAACATTCGACCGGTCGCGGCGGTTTTTCGAGGCGACGCTGGCCAAGCTTGCGCCGCTGCTGCGCGAGCACGCCCATGTCGGCTATCTCAACCTCAATACGATCGTTAACGCCGAGGGTATCTGGCCGCTCGAGTTCTGCGCCCGCTTCGGCTACCCGGGCTTTGCCGTGCTCGAGCCGCTGCAGGCGACCGATTGGGCGACGCTGCTCAAGCGCATGGTCTGCGGGCAGGGGCCGGCGTTCGCGGCGCGACCCGGTTTCTCGGTCGGCGTCGTGCTGACCACCCGGCCGTTCCCGTTCCTGCGCCAATACGTCGATGTGCCGGTCGGGCTGCCGGTCGTCTTCGACCGCGATTACACCGCCGCCGACGACGCGCACACGCACTACGGCGAGGTCGGGCTCGACCATGGCCAGCTGGTCACCGCAGGCTATCACGGCTGGACCATGGTGGTGACCGGTACCGGCGCGAGCATCGCGACCGCGCAGGCCGACGCCTATACCCGCGTGCGGAGCATCGTCATCCCCGACGTGCGGTATCGGAACGACATCGGCAGCAAGCTGATCGCAGGCGACTATGCCGCGATCGAGGCGCTCGGGTTGCTCGACGAGCCCGATGGCGGCACGCCGGCGCTGGCGGCGCCCGGCCTGCCGCACGACGGCGTCTATGCCCGCACCGGCGTGTCGCCGATCCACGGCATCGGCATCTTCGCGATCCGGGCGATCCCGGCGGGCACCAACGTGTTCGCCGACGACCGCACCGGGCTGGTCTGGATCGAGCGCAGCGCGATCGAGGCGGCGGGGCTGTCGGAGGCGCTGCTGCGGCTGTACGAGGACTTTGCCATCCGCGACGGCTCGCGCTTCGGCTGTCCCGAGACGTTCAACACGATGGGCGTCGGCTGGCAGCTCAACCAGCCCGCCGCGGGCACCGAGGCCAACACCGTGATCGGCGGCAATCTCGGGATCTTCGCCGCTCGCGATATCGGTGCTGGCGAGGAGCTGACGATCCGCTACGCCTCGTACAGCAATCCGGACACGGCCACTTTGCTGTAGCGGATACTGCGGTGCCGACGGCGTGAGAGCGCGCCAGGCATCGCGCCGTGACCCGTGCCCGTATCTGCCGGCGCGGCGTTGAAGCCGTAACAGGAGATCAGCTCACTTGCCGATTAGCGCGCCTCGGCTCACCCGCCGCCAGCTGTTGCTGCCTGCGCTGCTGCTGGCGCATGCCGGTCTGCTGCTGATCGCGACGCGCGAGCGGCCGGTGGCAGCGCCGGCCCCCGCAGCGCTCGTCACGGTCACCGAGATTGCCGCCGTCGCCCCGCCCAGCCTGCCGGTCGAGGTCAAGCTGCTCCCCGTTGCGGCCGTGGTCGACGCGCCTGAGCTGGCGGCGGTCGCCGTCGCCGTCGCCCCTTCGGCGCTGGCCGCACCGGCGCAGGCCGGGGCAAATTGCGACCTGGGCGGCGCGGTGCAATCCAGCTTGCGCGCCAGCCCGGCGGTGACCGCGGCATTGCAGCGCATCCCGCGCGCGGCACGTTCGGTGGCCGATGCGGTCATGCTGTGGGACGGGCACTGGATCGATCCCGGGACGGTTGGCGGCAGCGCCGCACTCGATCCGATCCGGGCTGCGGTCACCGATGCGGTCCGTGCGGCGCCCGCCAGCTGCCGCGACGCATCGGTTACCGGGCCGCGTCTGCTGTTGATTGCGAGCGCGAGCGGCAACCAGGTTCTCGCGTTCGGCTCGGGCCAGTGGGCGTGGTCGCAGCTGCTCGACAGCTAGGGATCGCACGGGATGAAAAGACTTGCTGGTGCCTGCAACCAATCATGCGTCGGTTTCGTAACTCGGAGCGTTAGGCTGACGTTCATCGACCGCGCCCGTCGGCGCTACAATCAGGACAGGGTAGGGACATTATGACGAATATGACCAGGCTGGCGGCGTCGACCGCGATGGTGGCGGTGATGTTGAGCCCGCTCACGCCGACGCTGGCATCGAGCCACCGCGAGGCTCCCGGTATCACCAAGATGCCCAAGGTCGACAACACCGACGTCTACGCGTTCCGCAGCTACGAGCCAGGCCGGCAGGATTACGTCACGCTGATCGCCAACTTCCAGCCCGGCGAGAACCCCGGCGACGGCCCGAACTATTACACGATGGATTCCGATGCGCTGTACGAGATCCATGTCGACAACGTCGGCGACGCCAAGGAGCACCTGACCTTCCAGTTCAAGTTCAACAGCGCGTTGAAGGGCGACAAGGGCAAGACGATCAACGTCGGCGGCAAGGACCTGTCGATCGCACTGCGCCAGATCGGACCGATCTCCGCGCCCAACGATGCCAATCTCGGCGAAGATGAGAATTACACCGTCACGCTGGTCACCGGCGACCGACGCAGCGGCGTCCGCGCCCCGATCGCCAATGCGTCGGGCGGTGGTACGACTTTCATCAAGCCGTTCGACAATGCCGGCAACAAGACGATTCCCGGCGGTTACGCGAATTACGCCAACCAGTTCATCTACAATGTCACGATCCCCGGCTGCGCCGCGCCGGGCAAGGTGTTCGTCGGCCAGCGCGCCGAGTATTTCGCGGTCAACCTCGGGCCGATCTTCGACCTCGTCAACTTCGTGCCGATCGAGGGCGACAACGATCCGGTATATGGCAACGGCACGCCGTTCCCCGGCGGCATTACGCAAAGCCAGGCCAATCAGGAATTGATCGGCAAGAAGAACGTCACCTCGATCGCGATGGAGGTGCCGATCGCCTGCCTGACCGGTGCGGGTAACGGCGTCATCGGCGTGTGGAGTACCGCCAGCCTGCCGCAGGCGCGCCTGCTGCGCACCGCCCCGACGTTCGCGTCGCCGGCGCTGCAGGGTGGCTCGTACGTCCAGGTGTCCCGCCTTGGCATGCCGCTAGTCAACGAGCTGGTCATCGGCCTGCCGCAGAAGGACCTGTTCAACGCGGTCAAGCCGACGGCGGACTCGGCGCTGATCGACTACGTTACCAACCCGACCTTCCCGGCGATCCTCGACGCGCTGTTCCGCGCGCCGGTCAATGCGACGCTGGGCACGACCTTCACGACGCTCGCGCCAACCAATTTTCCGCGCAATGACCTCGTCGCGACGTTCCTGACCGGGTTCGCCAGTCTGAATCAGTTGAAGATGGTGACCGGGTCGGAGATGCAGCGGCTGAACACCGGCGTGATGCCGACGCCGCAAGCCGCGCAGAGCTCGTTCGGGGTGGTGGGTAACGATCTCGCCGGCTTCCCGAACGGCCGCCGGCCGGGTGACGACACGGTCGACATCGTACTCCGCGTCGCGATGGGGCGGCTGTGCTACCCGATTCCGATCGCGGGCAAGCAAACCGATCTCGGGCTGTGCAAGCCGGCCGATGCGCCGACCGGAATGGTCGCGTATACCGACGGTGCGCCGAGCAGCGCGACCAACATCCTCAACGCCTTCCCGTATCTGAACCCGCCGCTGCGGGGTTCGCCGCGCCCGCAGACCCAGCCGTGATTGTTGCGAACGTCCTAGTCAGAATCGAGGAAGATCATGCGCAACGTTAAATGGCGGATCGTCGCGGCGGCCCTACTGGTCGGTGGGCTGGCGGCGTGCGGGAACAACAATACTCCGACGACGGTGACGCCGCCACCTCCGGCACCGGCGGCCAAGCTCGAGGATCAATTCGGGGCGAACTTCGGCACAGCCTATCGTGCCGATCCGAATACCGACGCGAAAGATCCGATGCCGGGCGACATCGTGCCGCTCAGCCTGACGACCGATCCCGTCGCGATTTAAGGCTGAGCGCGGCTGCCGTCGCTTCGTTACGTCATTTCCGCGACCGCGGAATCCATGGTCACAAGTCTCTCAAGGTCGAGACCATGGCTTCCCGCGTTCGCGGGAATGACGACGGTGTGGGTAGTTTAATTCACGCTGGAGAGCCCAGGTATCGCAGCCCGTGCGTTCGGGAAGCCGAACGTGAGGCTTGAGAACACCGTCTCGAAGTCTGCCTTCGGATTACCGGTCAGCGGTTTCGTCCAGATCACGTTGAGCTGCCACTTGCCCCGGCGCGGCGGGTTGAACGTGGTCCGTCCGCTCGCATCGGTAAGGTGCGTTTCGATCGGCCGGGCGTCGAAATCGAGGTTGTTGAGCTTGACCACCGCGCCTGCCAGCGGCTTGCCCTGATACAGGATTTCCACCGGCAACAGCTCGCCCGGCGCGAGCGCATAGGGGTTGCGTTGCGGCACGATCTCGAGCGTCATTCCGACGGCGCGCGTGACTTGCGGCTGCGCCGCGCCGACCGGCCCGACCTGCACCAGAGCCTTGGCGCGGCGGCTGTACAATTCGCGGCCCGGAGTGTCGGTCAGCTTGAGCCGGTCGCGCTGCGCCAGCGCCGGGGTAAGCCCCTCGACCTTGGCATAATCGTTGAACCGGATCGACGGCAGTTCGCTCGCGGCAAGGGTCGTTTCGAGGACGATGATATGCGTTCCCGGCGTGGTGAAAGTGATCACCCCGTCCTGCGGTCCGCCCGGCGCTTGCAGGACGGACCGCCGGTTGAGCCGCCCCGCGGGCCCGATGTCATCGAAGCGGACGATGCGCTCTATGCCGGCGCCCCAGCGCTGGCGGAAGGTGCCGTGCCCGACCTGAATGGTGAACGGAACGGCAGTGCCGGGAGCGGCCGCGAAGGCCTGCGGCTGGACCCAGAAATCATGCGCGCTTACGACAGCGGCGGTGCAGGCGAGCGTGGCGCAGGTAATCAGGCGGAGCATAGGGTGTCCTTGAAGAGCTTAGGCCGCATCGCATACCGCATATACGCAATCAGCCGGGCATCGGCGCAAGTCGCAAGTTACCAGGTGCAAGCGCTGGCCGGGAGGGGCTTGGCCGCGCTTCGCCCAGCGCCAGCGATGATCCTCCTCGGGCTCGCGACGCCAGCGGTCGCGCATATGGGCACCGGCCTCGCCGGGGGCTTTCAGTCCGGCTTCGCGCATCCGTTCGGCGGGTTCGATCACCTGCTGGCGATGGTTTCGGTCGGGCTGTGGGGCGCGTTCCTCGGGCGGCCGCTGATCGTGGCGCTGCCGGTGATCTTTCCCGCGGTGATGGCGATCGGCGGCGCGCTCGGCATCGCCGGCGTGCCGCTGCCGCCGGTCGAGATCGGCATCGCGCTATCGGTGCTGGTGCTCGGCGCAATGATCGCCGGAGCCGTCCGCGCGCCGGTCTGGCTCGCCTGCAGCATCGTCGCGGTGTTCGCGATCTTCCACGGCTATGCCCACGGCCACGAGCTGCCGTCGGCCGCCGACCCGATCGGGTATAGCCTGGGGTTCGTGCTGGCGACGGGTATGCTGCATGTTGCGGGGATCGGCATCGGACTACTCAACGACCGGCCCGGCGGTATCGTCGTGACGCGCAGCCTGGGCGGGCTGATCGCGGCGGCGGGGGTGTGGTATATGGCGATGGCGCTGCGATGAGGGGCGGCGCGCTACCCCCGGCGCTGCTGTTCGCGGCGCTGGCCTTCGCGCTGGCGTTCGCGCCGCGGCGCGCCGTCGTCGCGGCGCTGCCCCTGGCCGGGCTGGTCGCGCTGGCGGCTGCCTTCATGCCGTTCCCGCAGCGCTGGACCGAGGGCTTGTTCATCGGCTGCTGGATCAGCATTATCCTCACCTCGGCGCTGGTCCACTTGCCGCGCCGGTTAGGCTCGCGTCCTGCGCTGTTGATCGCCGCCAACGCCGGACTGTGGGCAGGTGCGACGATCGCGGTCGCCGGAGCGCCCGCCGATCTGGCACGCGCGCTGCCGCTCGTGCTGCTGGTGCTGCCGTCACGCTGGCTGATCGAGCATCGCGCCGGGGTGGCGGTAAAGGTCGCGGCCAGCTGGCTCATCGCCGTCGCGATCCTGGCCGCGACGCTGCCGATCGTGCCGACGCCGGGTTATGTCGCCGATCACATGGAGTGAACTGCCCCGATTAGACGACGCGCCGGTAACGCAGATACCAGACCTCATGGCGCTGCCGCCGCGCCTTCGCTTCGTATCGCGTCGGCGGCCAGTCCACCGGGCGCTGCTGCCAGTCGACGGGTGTAGCCGCCTGCCACTCGAAATTTCGCCGTCCGGCCATCTGCATCAGCGTCCAGCGGCAATAGATCGGGTGATCGGTACCGATGCGAAGCTCGCCGCCCGGCCTGAGCTTGGCCGCGAGCGCGTCGAGCGGTCCCGGGTTGACGAAGCGCCGCTTGGCGTGGCGAACCTTGGGCCACGGATCGGGGTGCAGCAGGAAAATGCGGTCGAGGCTGGCGTCGGCAAGCCGGTCGAGCACGTCGAGCGCGTCGCCCATATGCAGCCGGACATTGCTCAGCGCGCGCTCGTCGATCTGCTGCAGCGCGCCGACGACGCCATTGAGGAACGGCTCGCAGCCGATGAAGCCGATGTCGGGATGGGCGGCTGCGAGCGCCGCCAGATGCTCGCCCTTGCCGAAGCCGATCTCCAGCCATAGCGGGCACGCCGCGTCCTCGAACAGGGTCTGCGCGGTTAGCGGCCCGGTCGCGGGTACGCTGACCTGCGGCAGCAGCGTCTCGACCAGCGCTGCCTGATTACCGCGCAGCTTGTGCCCCTGCCGGCGGCCGTACAGCCGTCGCAGCGTCGTCGGATCACCGCTCACGAGGTTCGGTCAGACCGACGCCGTCAGCGCCTCGATCAGGTCGAGCTTCTCCCAGCTGAAACCGCCCTGCGCATCGGGCTCGCGGCCGAAATGGCCGTAGGCGGCGGTGCGCTCGTAGATCGGCTTGTTGAGCCCGAGGTGCGTGCGGATGCCCTTGGGGGTCAGCCGCAGCAGCGTCGGCAGCACCGCTTCGAGCCGGTCGTCGCCGACCGAGCCGGTGCCGTGCGTGTCGACATAGAAGCTCAGCGGCTCGGCAACGCCGATTGCATAGCTGATCTGGATCGTGCAGCGCCGCGCCAGGCCGGCCCCGACGACGTTCTTCGCCAGATAACGGCAGATATAGGCGGCCGAGCGGTCGACCTTGGTCGGGTCCTTGCCCGAGAACGCGCCGCCGCCGTGCGGAGCCGCGCCGCCGTAGGTGTCGACGATGATCTTGCGCCCGGTCAGCCCGGCATCGCCGTCGGGGCCGCCGATCTCGAACAGCCCGGTCGGATTGACATGAATCGCGTCGTCGCTGGCGGGCATCCAGCCGGCGGGCAGCACGTCGGCCATGACGTCCTTGATGTAACCGCGCAGCTTGTGCTGGTCATGGCCCTTGCCGTGCTGCGTCGACACCACCAGCTGCGTCGCGCGCACCGGCACCTCGTTCTCGTACTGCAGCGTCACCTGGCTCTTGGCGTCGGGCTCGAGGAACGGCGCTTCGCCGCTATGGCGCAGCTCGGCCAAGCGCTCGAGGATGCGGTGCGAGTAATGCAGCGTCGCGGGCATCAGCGACGGGGTTTCGTCGCTGGCGTAGCCGAACATGATGCCCTGATCGCCGGCGCCTTCGTCCTTGTTGCCGCTCTCGTCGACGCCCATCGCGATATGGTCCGACTGGCCGTGCAGGTGGCTGGCGAACTCGGCGGTCTGCCAGTGGAAACCGTGCTGCTCAAAGCCGCACCGCCGCACCGTGGCGCGCGCCGCCGCCTCGATCTCGTCCATGCTCGGGAACACGTCGGGCTTGCAGCGCACCTCGCCCGCCAGGATGATGCGCTGCGTCGTCACCATCGTCTCGCAGGCGACGCGCGCGACGGCATCGCGGCCGAGGAACAGGTCGACGACGGCATCCGAGATCTGGTCGGCGACCTTGTCGGGATGGCCTTCGGACACGGACTCACTGGTGAACAGGAACGAGCTGCGGGGCATGCAAGGGGTCCGTCGCTAGGGCAGGGATGCAGCGGACTTAGCCGGGTGCGCGCCTTCGGGCAAGGGAGGTAAGGCTTTCGTTATATGGCGGTGGCGGTCGCTCCAACCCTTCGCTTCGGACGGGCAGCCGCGGCTCCCGCAAGCAACGCCGCCCCGAACACCAATGTCGTCCAGTGCGCCCACCGCGAAAACCAGGTCGGCGGCAGGGGGGGCGGCAACGGCGTGGTGACGATCCCCGCCACCCCTTGCCCCAGCTCGCGGACAATGCGTCCGCGCGCGTCGATCACCGCCGATATCCCCGTGGGCGTGGCGCGGGCGACCGGCAGTCCTTCCTCGATGGCGCGCAGGCGGGCTTGCGCGAGATGCTGCGGCGGGCCGCTGGGGCCGAACCATGCGTCGTTCGAGATGTTGACGATCCACGCCGGTCGGTGTCCGGCCTCGACGACCTCGCCGGGGAAGATCATCTCGTAGCAGATCTGCGCCCCGGCGTCGGGAAAGCCGGGCAACTGCAGTGTGCGCGGCCCCGGCCCGGCGCGGAAATCGAACGCGCCGGGGGCAAGCTGCGCCAGCCCGAGCCGGGTCATCAGCGGCCGCGCGGGCACATACTCGCCGAGCGGCACCAGATGCGATTTATCATAGCGCCCATGCAGCACGCCGTCGGCGCTGAGCACGTACAGGCTGTTGGTCTCGGCGATGACCTCGCCGGCGGGATCATCGGCGCGGCTGGCGGGGTCGCGCAGCAGCTTGACGCCGCCGAACAGCAGCAGGTCGCCGGGGCGCAGGACGTTCGCGAGTTGCGCCCGCGCCGGCGGGTCGTCGTCGACCAGCATCGGGACCGACGATTCGGACCAGATGATCAGCTGCGGCGGGCTGGCTGTCGCCGTCTGCGGCTCGCGGTCCCACGCTTCGGGCAGGCGGCGAGAGCGCGCGACGGCCACCCGGCTCAACCGGAGATAGCGCGCCAGATGCTCGTTCTCGAGCGCGGGGTCCCACTTGTTGCTTTGCCCGATGTTGGGCTGGATCAGGTGGACCAGGGGCGCGTTGGCCGCCACGCGCGGGGACGGGGTGGTGGCTGCGAGACCGGCCGCGAGCACGACCAGCGCCGCCGTCAGTCCGCCGCCGAACAGTCGGGTCGGTCGCGCCGGCATCAGGACCAGTGCTCCCCCGGCGAGTACCATCAACCCCGAAAGGCCGAGCGCACCGACATAGGCGGCCGCTTGCGGCAGTCCCGGAACCGGCAGCCATGCCTCGCCGAGCGGATTCCACGCGAACCCTGACAGCAGATGCCCGCGCAGCCACTCGGTCAGCATCCAAGCGGCGGCAAACACCAGCAGCCGCGCCGGACCCGGCGGCGCGGCGGAGCCCGCGATCAGTGCCGCCAGCCCGGTGTACAGCGACAGGAACATTGCCAGCCCGCCGACCGCGACCCAGCCGAGCCACGGCGGCATCGCCGCCTGATAGGTGAACGCCGTCGCGATCCAGCTCAGCCCGACCAGGCAATGCCCGATGCCGAACCACCAGCCGAGCGCGAAGGCATGGCGGCGGGTGCGCGCGGTATCGATCAGGCAGAACAGCGCCGCAATGCCGGCAAGCGTCAGCGGCCACAGCTCCCACGGCGCGAACCCGAGCGCGGCTAGTGCGCCGGCAAGCGAAGCGAGGAGCAAGCGGCGGGCCGGGGTCATCGAGCGCTTTCTAGCCCTCTCCCATGCTTGCGGGAGAGGGTTGGGTGAGGTTGTTCTGCTCTTACTTCCTGTTTCGGGCCGGTAACAAGAAAGCAAGACCCTCACCCAACCCTCTCCCTCAAGCACGGGAGAGGGCTAGAGGTCTCACCCGACCCGCTCCCGCACGGGCGGGAGGGGGCTTGAGCCGGCCGGTGGATATAATCTCAGCCGCCGTACCATCCGCGCGTCGCCATCGATGACCTCGAAGCGCCAGCCGGACGGGTGCGCGACCATTGTGCCCGGCGCCGGGACTTTGCCCGCCAGCATGAACACCATGCCGCCCAAGGTATCGACCTCCTCGCCGATCTCGTCGTCGGCAAAGCTTTCGTGCAGCGCCATCTCGAGGTCGTCGAGCGGCAGCCGCGCGTCGGCCTCGAACCGGTTGTCGCCGAGCGGCTGCAGCAGCGCCGGTTCGGCCTCGTCGTGCTCGTCCTCGATGTCGCCGACGATCTCCTCGACGAGGTCCTCGATCGTCACCAGCCCGTCGGTGCCGCCGAACTCGTCGACGACGACCCCCATGTGCGTGTGGGCGGCGCGCATCCGTGCCAGCAGGTCGAGCACGTGCATCGACGACGGCACGTACAACACCGGGCGCAGCAGCGTCCGCACGTCGAGGCTGGCGAATGGCCGTGACGACACCGCGTCGTCGAAGGTCGTGGCGATGACGGCGTAGACGTCCTTGACGTGGATCATGCCGATGACGCTGTCGAGGCTGTCCTCGTACACCGGCACGCGGCTGTGGCCGGCATCGCGCAGCAACTCGACCAGTTCGGCGAAGCTGTCGGCGATATCGAATGCGACGATGTCGGCGCGCGGCACGGCGACGTCGTCGACGCGGTGTTCGCCGAAGTGCAGCAGGTTCTTCAGCATCGTCCGCTCGACGGGCGACAGGTCGTCGTCGCCCGGCTCGGCGACGTGCTCGTCGATCGCCTCCTCGAGGCTTTCGCGCAGCGTCGGCTCGGACTGTGCGCCGGCGACCAGTTCGCGCAGGCTGCGCCAGACGCGCGAGCCGACCCCGATGCGCGAAGCGGCACCAATACTAGAGGCAGGGTCGCTCATCGCTGGTCCGCCGCATACGGATCGGCCAGCCCGAGCGTCGCGCAGGCCGTCGTTTCGAGCGCCTCCATATGCGCCGCCTCGACGTCGTCACCGTGCTCGTAACCGAGCAAATGGAGCATGCCGTGGACGATCAGGTGCGTCGCGTGGACCTCGGCGGCGATATGCTTCTCCGCGGCTTCGTGCGCGACAACCCCGGCGGCGAGCACGATGTCGCCGAGCAGGATTTCACCGTCGTCGGTGTTCGCCAGCCCGTCGAGCAGGTCGGCCTGCACCATCGGGAACGACAGCACGTTGGTCGCGCCGTCCTTATGACGGTACTGCAGATTGAGCGCCGCGCCCTCGACATTGTCGGTGAGCCGCACGGCGACCTCGACGGCTGCGGCGCTGTCCGCCAACCCGGCATGCGGCGTCTGGGCGACTGCTGCGCTGCAGGCACGCTCCGCCAGCACCAGCCAGTCGGTCGCGATGCCCCACGCGCCCGCGGCGACGTTGGTTTCGACGATCAGCATCGCTCAGCCATTGCGCGGCGGGCCTTCGTAAGCGTCGACGATGCGCCCGACGATCGGGTGGCGGACGACGTCGCGCGAGGCGAAGCGGATCGTCGCAATGCCGTCGATGCCGTCTAGCTTGCGGACCGCGTCCGCCAGCCCCGATTGCGCCGGGTTGGGCAGGTCGACCTGGTTCGGATCGCCGCATACCACCATGCGCGAGCCTTCGCCGAAGCGCGTCAGGAACATCTTCATCTGCAGCGGCGTGGTATTCTGCGCCTCGTCGAGGATGATGAAAGCGCTCGCCAGCGTCCGCCCGCGCATGAATGCCAGCGGCGCGATCTCGATCTCGCCGCTGCTCAGCCGCCGCTCCACCTGCTCGGCGGGAAGCATGTCGTACAGCGCATCGTAAAGCGGGCGCAGATAGGGATCGACCTTGTCCTTCATGTCGCCGGGCAGGAAGCCGAGCTTTTCGCCCGCTTCAACTGCCGGTCGCGACAGCACCAGCCGGTCGACCGAACCGGCGATGAGCTGCGCCACCGCCTGCGCGACCGCGAGATAGGTCTTCCCGGTCCCCGCCGGCCCGAGCGCGAAGATGATGTCATCGCGGCCGAGCGCCTCCATATAACGCAGCTGAGTCGCGGTGCGCGGCGCGATCGTCTTGCGCCGGGTACGGATAACCACCGTCTGGTCGAGACTGCTGCCCGCGGGGCTCAGGCCCACCAGCGACGGCGTCAGATTCATCGCCACCGCCCCGGTGATGTCGCCGCGGTTGAGCTGCCCGCCGTTCGCCAGCCGGTCGTAGAGCCCAGTGAGCACGTCGCGGGCGCGCGCGGCAGCCTCGGCCTCGCCCTCGATCATCACCGTATGACCGCGCGCGCTCAGATAGACGCCTAGTTCATGCTCGATGACGATCAGGTTCTCGTCATGCTGGCCGAACAGCGCCTGCATCAGCGCCGGGCGGTCGAATTCGAGCGGGATACGCACGCGGTCGATGCCGTTGGCGCTCTTGTTCGACGATGCGGACGACTTGAGCGGCGCGGGCCGCGGCGAGAGACCACGCGGCGGGGTTTTCTTGACCATTCAGGCGGCCAGCGCGGGCGCGAGCAGCACGCCGCCGACGCTGTTGGGCTGCGCGTCGTTCAGCTCGACACTGGCGATATCGCCGATGGACAGCCCCGGCGAGGTGACGAACACCGACTGCAACCACGGCGACTTGCCGATCAGCTGACCGGGCTTGCGCCCGACGCGTTCGAACAGCACCTCGCAGCGCCGTCCGACGGTCGCCCGGTTGAAGGCCAGCGCGCCGCGTCCGATCGCAGCCTGCAGATCTGCGAGCCGCTCGTCCTTGACGCTTTCGGGCACCTGGTTCTCCATGGTTGCGGCGGCGGTACCGGCGCGGGGGCTGTATTTGAAGCTGTACGCCTGAGCGTAGCCGACGCGGTCGACAAGCGCGAGGGTGGCGGCGAAATCGGTGTCGGTCTCGCCGGGGAAGCCGACGATGAAGTCGCTCGACAGCCCGATATCGGGGCGGCTGCGGCGCAGCCGGTCGAGCGTCCGCAGATAGCTGTCGACCGTGTGCGCCCGGTTCATCCGCTTCAATAGCGGGTCCGACCCGGCCTGCACGGGTAAGTGCATGAAGGGCATCAGCTGCGGGATTTCGGCATGCGCGGCGATCAGCGCGTCGTCGACATCGCGCGGGTGCGAGGTGGTGTAGCGCAGCCGGCGCAGGCCGGGCAGCGCCGCGATGCGCGCCAGCAACGTCGCGAAGTTTGTCTGTCCGTCACCGCCGTCCCATGCATTGACGTTCTGCCCGAGCAGCGTCAGTTCGCGCGCGCCGCCGGCGATCAACGCGCGCGCCTCGTCGAGCAGCGCGCCCAGCGGCCGCGAGACTTCGGCCCCGCGCGTATAGGGCACGACGCAGAAGGTGCAGAACTTGTCGCAGCCCTCCTGCACGGTCAGGAAGGCGCTGGCGGGCACCGTCGCACGGCGGTGCGGGAGCACGTCGAACTTCGAGGCGAGCGGCATATCGGTGTCGATCGCGCGGCCTCCGGTACCGGCGCTGCGCAGCATCGCGGGGAGGCGGTGATAGGCATTCGGGCCGACGACGACGTCGACGTTGGGCGCGCGGCGGAAGATCTCGGCCCCTTCGGCCTGCGCCACGCAGCCGGCGACGACGACGACGGGCTTGACGCCCGCGGCGCGCCGCGTCGCCTTTAGCCGCCCGATATCGGAATAGACCTTCTCCGCGGCCTTTTCGCGGATGTGGCAGGTGTTGAGCACGACGACATCGGCGCTGGCCGGATCGCTCGCCGCGGTCAGCCCGTCGGCTTCGAGCAACTCGCCGATCCGCTCCGAATCATAGACGTTCATCTGGCAGCCGAAGGTCTTGACGAAGTAGCTTTGCGTCACAGGTGCCGAATTCTTTCGCTGGTCGACGACGATATAGCCGATGACCGCAGCTTAGTCATCCGGCGTGTCAGTATGACCGGCGCTGACCTGGCCGCGCATCATTGCGTGATAGCTGTCGGAGATCACACCGTGGCAGTGTTGCGCCATTGCCTTGCGATCGGCAAAGTCACCGGCGCGCACCGCGGGGTGGAAGCGTAGCTCGGCGCGGACCTTGCCGAGCGACATGAAGGCGATCGCGTGTGGCCATAGCTGCGTATCGCCGATCCAGGCGATGTCGGGCAGCCGCTCGCGCGTGATCGGCAGGCCGTTCAATCGGGTGTAGGCGATCGTCACCGGCTGGATCAGAAAGTCCTCGGTGCCGGCCCCTTCGAGCGCGGCGAACAGCGACGACTTGAACGGCAGCACGCCGACGCCGTCGCTGTTGGTCCCTTCCGGGAAAAGGATGACGTTGTCGCCCGCCGCGAGCCGCTCGACGATTGCGGACCGGGCTTCTCTCGTCCGCTGCCGCCGGTCACGCTCGACGTAAACGGTGCGGCCGAGCCCGGCGAGCCAGCCGATCATGCCCCAGCCGCTGACCTCGGATTTCGCCACGAACGATGCCAGCATACGGCTGCCGAGTACAGGAATATCGGCCCACGACAGATGGTTGGCGACATACAGCACGCCGCCGTGGCGCAGCTGACGCCCATGGACGGTAACGTGGATGCCGAGCGCGCGGGCCAGTGCCTTGTGGAACAGCCACGGCAGCCGCGGGCGATTGCGCGGCGAAAAGCGCCGCATGACGAGCTCCACCGGCACGATGACGCCCGCTGCGGCCGCGGTGCCGAGAAGCGTCTTGGCGGGACCGAAACGATGGCCGCGGTGCGTCGCCTCGCGCCGCGGACGGACCGGAGGCTTGATCCGGATATTCAGCGGGAGCTCTCGGGGTCGGAGCGCGTGGCTGGAACCGCGTACAGTTCCATCCGGTGATCCACGAGCCGGTATCCGAGCCGCGCGGCGATCAGCTTCTGCAAGGCCTCGACCTCGGCATCGTGGAACTCGATAACGCGGCCGCTCTCGATATCGATCAGATGATCGTGATGTTCGTCGGGAACCGGCTCGTAGCGCGACCGGCCATCGCGGAAGTCGTGCCGTTCGAGAATGCCGGCCTCCTCGAACAGCCGCACGGTGCGGTACACCGTCGCGATCGACATGCCGGGATCGAGGCGGACGGCGCGGCGATGCAGTTCCTCGACATCGGGATGGTCTTCGGAATCCGACAGCACGCGCGCAATTGTCCGGCGCTGCTCGGTGATGCGCAGGCCCTGCTTGGCGCAGAGCGCCTCGATGTCGATCCTGCCGCTCATTCACCGCCTCCGCCGCCGCACATTAGGGATGCGGCGGGAAGGCGGCAAGCGCGCGGCGCGATACGATCACCGTGCGGTGAGCGGTTACTTGCGAAGCGAGGTCCGCTTGGTGCCCAGACCGATCTTCTTCGCCAGCGTCCGGCGCTGCGCGGCATAGTTCGGGGCGACCATCGGATAGTCGGCGGGCAGGTTCCATTTCGCCCGGTAAGCATCGGGCGTCATCCCATAATGCGTCATCAGATGGCGCTTGAGCATCTTGAGCTTCTTGCCGTCCTCGAGGCAGACGATGTAGTCGGGCTTGATCGAGGCGCGGACGGTGACCGCCGGCTCCTGCTTGACTTCGGGCTCGGCCTGCTCGACGCCGAGCCGTGCCAGCGTCGAAAACACATTCTCGATGACGTGCGGTAAATCCGAGACTGCAACGGTATTATTGGCGACATGCGACGAGACGATATCGGCGGTCAACGACAACAGCTCGGCGTGAGCTGCATTACGATCTGGCATTTGTGTTATCCTTGGAACAAATCTGTCATTAAAATTGACAGCTGGTCTATGTCGATATTCTGCAAGCATGACAAGGCCAAGTTGGTCACGAGTTGGTTCAATCTGGCGATATCAGTTGTCGTCGCATGGTAATCGCATCGAATGTCTCGGCACTGCGGCCGCGATAATAGTCACGGCGACGGCCAACTGCAACGAAGCCGGCGCGTTCATATAGTTGCTGCGCGGCTCGATTGCCGTCGCGTACTTCGAGGAACATGGTCTCGATGCCGAGGCCGTTGACGGCGTCGAACGCCGCTTGCACCAGCGCTGCACCGATGCCTCGGCCGCGACACGACGGCACGACGCCGACCAGCAACAACTCGGCTTCAGGACCGGCGCGGCGGCACAGATTGAAGCCGAGCGTTGTCGTTTCGTCGCGAATCAGTTGGGCCCAGCTGCCGCTCAAGCTCAAGGTGCCGCGCAACTGGGCGGCCGACCACGCCTCGCCGAAGCGCGGATCGAAAGCGCGTTCGACGATGGTCGATATCGTCGCGATATCGCCCAGCCCTGCAGGGGTCACCTGCCAGGTCATGCCGGCGTTGGAACCGGCAACTCCGGCTGCGGTGCGGGAACGGCGGTCGGGTCGAGATAGCGCGGGGTCGGGTCAGCCTGGCGGCGCGCCGCCGGCAGCCAACGGGCGTCGGCCGCCCGGGGGTAATCGCCAGCGACCGCCGCAAACTTGCCGAAGGCTCGCACGAGCACCGCGCCGGAACCGGTCAGCATGGCGTCGCGCGGCAATCGCGCAGCGAGATCGGCGGGTGCCAACACGCGCACCGCATCATCGCTCGACCAATCGGCCGCGATCGTCTCGGCATAGACCTGGCCGCGCCCGGCATCGAGGACGGCGATTACCGCGGTCAGCGCGGGGTTTCGTCCGAAGGCGCCGGCGGCGAGCAGCGCGGTCGAGGTCGTCGCGGTGACGTCGACCTGCCAGGCCAGTCCCAAGGCGCGGGCGGCGGCGATGCCGACCCGCAGCCCGGTGTAGCTGCCGGGGCCAGCGTCGACGAGGATCGCCAGCGGCGGGGCGCGCCCGGTCAGCAGCCCGGCGATCGATGGCATCAGCTTCTCGGCGTGGCCGCGTCCGACGACTTCATGATGTTCAGCCACAACTTCGCCACCGTCGATCAGCGCCACCGACAACGCTGCGAAACCGGTTTCGATCACCAGCAGTGTCACGCGCCGGTCACGGCGCCGTTCGGCGTGTCAGCGGCGTGCGGCTCAAACAGCGCGGACTTCGATGACTTCGGGCACATAATATTTGAGCAGCGACTCGATGCCGCCCTTCAAGGTCGCGGTCGACGACGGGCAGCCCGAGCAGGCTCCCTGCATCTGCAGAAAGACGACGCCCTTGTCGAAGCCGCGATAGACGATGTCGCCGCCGTCATTGGCGACCTGCGGGCGGACGCGGGTGTCGAGCAGGTCGTTGATCTGTTCGATGATCTCGGCATCTTCGGGAGCGTCGTTGAGCACTACGGCGGCCGCCGCCTCGCCGACGAGCAGCGGCGCGCCACTGCTGAAATGATCGACCAGCACGCCGAGGATCTGCGGCTTGAGCGCGGCCCAGTCGGCCGACCCCTCGGCCTTGCTGACCGAGACGAAGTCCTGGCCGAAGAACACGCCGTCGACATCGCCCAGCCCGAACAGGGCGGCCGCCAGTGGCGATGCGGCGGCTTCCTCGGGCGTGACGAAGCCCATTGTGGCCCCGGCCGTCACCGCCTGACCGGGCAGGAACTTCATTGTCGCGGGGTTCGGCGTGCGCTCGGTCTCGATGAACATTGCGAATCTCCAGTCGAACAGCATGTGGCGCGGTCGATCGTTTAGATCAAGTCGCGTCGAGGCCATCGAGACCGCATCAGCTCAGGTCGGCGATGCGCACTTCGCTCAGGCTGCCGGGGACGATCATGACGAGGCAGGGCAGCTGACCGGCGCGCTCGCCGGCGAAGCAGGCGATCAGCGGACCGGGTGCGCCGCGTGCGGCGGCACCGAGGACAAGCGCGTGGATCGACGGATCGGCCGCGACCGTGGCCATGACGAGGTCGATAATGTTGCCCTGTCGCACGATGATCGACGGCCGCTCGCCGCCGGCTGCCGTGACCTCGTCGGCAAGCTTGCTGAGCAGCGCTTGCGCGGTGGCGCTCGCCTCCGCCTGGATGACTTCCTGGACCCCGCCCCACTGCATGAACTCGGCCGCCGGCATGCCGTGCAGCAAGGTCACCCGCGCGCCGACAGTCGCGGCGCGCAAGGCTGCGTAGCGCAGCGCCACGCGGCTCTCCGGGGTGTCGTCGACGACGACGAGGTAGGTACGCGTGCTGTCCACCGGCCCAGACTAGGCCGGAACCGCTGCTGGCGACAATAGCGTCGCGAGCAGCGGCCGATGCCGGCTTAGCGCATCGCCGGAGTGACGATCGGCGCATCGGGATGCTGCGGATCGATCCGCACGCGTACCGTCTCGCCCGAGCGGCCGGGGAAGTTCGCGAACACCGCGGTGACAAGGTTCGGCACCAGCCGGGTCAGGTTGTTGGTATCGCTGACCGTCTCGGCGCGGCCCTCGAAGACGCTAACCTTGTCGGCGGCGCGGTTGATGCGGACATCGGCGAAAGCGTTGTACTTGGTTACCGAATAGACCTCCGGACCGTCGAAGCCGTCATAACCAAAACCGCCGAAGCCGCCATAACCGAAGCCGCCGAAGCCGCCATAACCAAAGCGGCCATAGCCGTACCGCCCGTAGCCGAAACCGCCGTAGCCGAAGCCGGGGTAGCCAAAGCCGCCATAACCGAACCCGCCATAGCCGAAGCCCGGCCGGGTCATGACCTTCTCGCGCGGATTGCTGACGCCGTAATCGAACTCGGCGATCAGGGTCGCGTTGCGCGGATCGGCAACCTCGGCAAAGCCCGCCTGCGTCAGCTTCTGACGGACATAGCTGGCATAGGTCGCAAACTGCAGCCCGCCGGCCTTGGCCGGATCAGCGGCAGCGATCGCGAACGTCTGCCCGGTTGGCGGCGGCAGCGCATGGAAGCGCGCGACACGCGCCTCGAACGGCGTCGTGCAGGCAGTGGCGAGAAGCAGTGCGAGGGCCGGCAGTGCAGCTGTAAAGCGCATAAAAGTTGACCTTGTTAGACCCCGATACCGATCCAATCGCGTATCGGCTATGAACCCGGACTTAATCCGGCGCAATCAAACGCTTGATCCTGCCCTAAATACGTTGCAGCCGACCGTTTTCTACCCATTGCACCGTCTGCGACCGAACGCCGCCGACGCCTCGAACGCTGCTATTGTACGCTGCTTGCGGCGATCCCACGTTAAATGGGGCATTGGGGGAAAGCAGTGACATCGGGGTTCGAGGTCGTCGCGGGTGTCGTTGTCGTGATGGCGCTGCCTGCCGTCGCGCGGCTAGGCTGGCGGGCCAGCAAGGGTCCGCAGGCGGCAGCGCTGATGATGGGGCTCGGTTTCGTGTTCGCGACGCTGTTCGAGGCAAAGCCGCCGCAAGTTACCGAGAAGAGCATCAAACGCGAGGACGAGGACGCGCAGCGCGAACGGGGACCGCGCGTCGAATAAAGTCTCTAATCCGCTCCCAGAAACCCCACCGTGCGGTAAACCTCCGCCAGCACCGGCTCCGCAATCGCCTTCGCTTGCCCCGCGCCGTCGCGCAGCACGCTGTCGAGATACCCCGTATCGGCGCGCAACCGGACGAAGCGCTCGTTGATCGGCGCGAGCTTGGCCACGACCAGCTCCGCCAGCGCGGGCTTGAACACGCCGAAGCCCTTGCCGCCATAGTCGCGCAGCACCGCATCGACGCTGGTTTCGGCGAGCGCGGCATAGATGCCGACGAGGTTGCGCGCCTCGGGACGGCCGTCGAGCCCCGCGGCGTCGCCGGGCAGCACGTCGGCATCGCTCTTGGCGCGCTTGAACTTCTGCCGGATCGTGTCGGCGTCGTCGGTCAGGTCGATACGGCTGGCGTCCGACGCATCGGACTTGCTCATCTTGGCGCTGCCGTCGCGCAGGCTCATGACACGCGCCTGTCCTGAATTTCCCGCGCCGCCGATGACCGGCTCGGGCAGCGTGAACAGTTCGACGCCGTAATCGCTGTTGAATTTCGCCGCGATGTCGCGCGCCAGTTCGAGGTGCTGCTTCTGGTCGTCGCCGACGGGCACGTGCGTCGTGCCATAGAGCAGGATGTCGGCCGCCTGCAGCACCGGATAGGTGTACAGCCCGACCGAGGCCCCCTCGCGATTGGCCTTGGCGGTCTTGTCCTTGAACTGCGTCATGCGGTCGAGCCAGCCGACCCGCGCGACGCAGTTGAGTACCCACGCCAGCTCGGCATGGGCACGCACCTGGCTTTGCACGAACAGCACCGACCGCGCCGGATCGATCCCCGAGGCGAGCAGCGCCGCCGCCATCTCGCGGGTGTTCGCCGCCAGCAGCTTCGGATCGTGCGGCTGGGTGATCGCGTGCAGGTCGACGATGCAATACAGGCAGTCATAGTCGTCTTGCATCGCCGCCCAGTTGCGGATCGCGCCGAGGTAATTGCCGAGATGCAGGTTGCCGGTCGGCTGGATGCCCGAGAGCACGCGTTTCATGGTATCGTCCGTGGCTGGTGGCGGCGCGTCAGTTGCGCCCGGATGTCGGCGAGCGAGAAGGCCCCGAGCGCGGCAGCGACTCCCACATAGACGATCCCGCCCGTGCTGATGAGCAGCGCCAGCGCGATGCTGCGCTCGATGATGCTTGCACCCATCGCGGAGGCGACGAGCCGATTGGCGACGAGCAGCACCGCCGCCATCGCAGCGGTCGCCAGCGCCAGCCGCGGCAGCGACTTCCGCAGCCGCGCGTCGATGTCGAACTGGCCGCGGCGACGCAGCGTCCAGTAGAGCAGCCCGGCGTTGAGCCACGCCGCCGCCGCGCTCGACAGCGCGATCCCGACATAGGCGAGCGGCCAGATCAGCAGCAGGTTGCCGCCCAGATTGACCAGCATCGACGCGACTGCGATCCGCACCGGCGTCCGCGTGTCGGCGCGCGCGTAAAAGCCCGGGGTCAGTACCTTGATCAAGACGTACGCCGGCAGCCCGAGTGAGAATGCCGCGAGCACCGCCGCGGTCCGCACTGTAGCGGCATGGTTGAAGCGGCCGTGCTCGAGCGTCGTCGCGATGATCGGCATGGCGCTGACCACCAGCGCCGCGGCCGCGGGCAGCGTCAGCAGCAACACCAGCTCGACCGCGCGGTTCTGCGTGTGCAAAGCCGCCGCGTCCTGCTTCGCCCCGAGCTGGCGCGCGAGCGTCGGCAGCAGCGCTGTCCCGACGCCGATGCCGACCAGCCCGAGCGGCAGCTGGTTCAGCCGGTCGGCGTAGTAGAGATACGACACCGCGCCCTCGCCGAGAAAGCGCGCCGCGAGCGCCGTCGAGACCAGCAGGTTGAACTGCACCGCGCCCGCGCCGAGCGCCGCCGGACCGATCAGCCGCAGCAGCTTGCGGACCGGCGGCGTCAGCGTGGGCAGCCGCAGCCGCAGGTCGATATTGGCGCGATGACACGCCCACAGCAGCCACAGGAATTGCAGCATACCGGCGACGCTGACCGCCGCCGCCTGCGCCCGCGCGCTGTAGATGTCGCTATGGCCGTAGAACAGCAGCAGCGCCGCGATCAGTGTCAGGTTGAGCAGGATCGGAGCGGCGGCATTGACCCAGAAGCGCCCGATCGAATTGAGGATACCACCCAGCAGCGAGGTTAGCGAGATCGTCAGCAGATAGGGGAATGTCATCCGCGTGAACTCGACCGCGTATCTGAACTTGTCGGGACTGGCCCCGGGAAAGCCGCCGGTGAGCAGCCACACCACCGGCGCGGCGGCGACGATCATCAGGCCGGTGAAGACCAGCAGGATCGGCAGCAGCACCGCCAGCACCTGCTCGGCGAACAGCCGCCCAGCGCTCAGCTCGCCGTCGTGCTCGCCGAGCGTCCGGCTGAACATCGGCACGAACGCGGCGGCGAACGCGCCTTCCGCGAACAGCGCGCGGAACAGGTTCGGCAGCCGGAAGGCGATCAGGAAACAGTCGGCCGCCAGCCCGGCACCGACGAAGCGCGCGAACAGCACGTCACGGACGAAGCCGAGAATGCGGCTGACCAGCGTAAGCCCGCCGATAGTGGCAGTGGCGCGGACGAGGCTCATCGCTAGGGCTCGCCAAGTCTCGCCGTCACCCCCGCGGCGGGGGGGGGGCCGACGCCGCGGGGGGGGGGAGGGGGGGTGGGCCCCCCCCCGCGGGGGGGG
>JANOOK010000054.1:0-16337 GCA_031421275.1 Sphingomonadaceae bacterium | reverse complement strand
GTCGAGAGAGAGTCTCGCGGCCGCCCGTCGCGAAAGGCTTTGCCATGATCAAGAACGATATGCGCCGCGACGTGGGCGTCGGTGTCGGGCCAGTGACCAGCGGCTTCAAGGTTGCCCGCCGAACCACGACTTGATTGGCTTACGCTTGCCCGGCCAATGGCGGAAATATTGGCGACGCCGCCTACGGGCACGTTCCAGGTTGTCACGCTTCGAAAAGACGGCGTGGATTTAGGCTAGCCCTCCGCCTGTCTAATAGGGGATCGTTTTTCGCCGGTCCAATCTTCGGACTCCTTCCGCGCTCGAACGCTTCGCCATGGTGCGCGTCGCAACCCGCCGCCTTTTCCCGGCGCGCCACGGTAGCCGAGGAGCCGCACCATGTCCGCCAATGCCGCCGGCCTTCCGCCGCGCTACCTGCGCACGCCCGAGGCAGCGCGGATCCTGAGCCTCTCGCACCGTACCCTCGAGAAGCATCGCTGCTACGGAACCGGTCCGCGCTATTCGAAGGTTGGCGGGCGCGTCGTCTACCGCGTTGACGACCTGTAGGCCTGGGTTGATCGCGGCATCAAGACCTCGACCAGTGATCCGGGCATCGACACCGTGCTCCCCGCCAAGCGCCAGGCCGCCATCGCGCCGGCGTACGCCAGCGGTAATCGCTGAGGCTCGCGCGCCGTGATGCCAAGCATGCGATCTTCCGAGCACGACCAGCTCGAACTGTTCCGCCCAACCTCGCGCAACATCGCGCCGCGCGATGCGCAGGACCTCATGGCCTATCCGTTCTTCAGCTTGGCTAAATCACGCCGAACCAAACCGATCGACTTCCGCGCCGGCGACGTCAGCGTCCGCGTTGATGCCGACCATGCTTACGGCATGGCCACGATCTGGGACGCTGATGTCCTGATCTGGGCGGCCAGTCAGATCGTCGACGCCCGCGATTCGGATTTTCCCACATCACGCCTGATAGCGACGACACCGTACGACATTCTGACCTTCACCGGTCGCGGCACCTCGGTGCGGGACTATCTCCGGCTGAAGGGCGCGCTTGATCGCCTCCAGGCGACAACCATAGCGACCTCGATCCGTCAACCGACTGCTCGGCGCATGCACCGCTTCTCGTGGATCAACGAGTGGAAGGAAAGCGCCGACGGCCGTGGCCGCGGCAACGGGATCGAGTTGATCCTACCCGACTGGTTCTATTGCGCGGTACTCGACGACGCGCTCGTCCTGACCATCGACCCGGCGTATTTTGATCTGCTCGGCGGGCTTGAGCGGTGGCTGTACCGCGTCGTACGCAAGCATGGCGGTCACCAGCGCGGCGGTTGGCAATTCGATCTCCGCCATCTGCACCTGAAGTCGGGCAGCCTGTCGCCGCTGCGGCGGTTCGCGTTCGAGTTGCGCGACCTCGTCCGCCGTCCGCCGTTGCCTGGCTACCGGCTCGGCCTCGTCGTCGAGCCCCGGCGAACCCTGCTGACCTTCACCATCGCCCGTGGACAGCCTGTTGAACCCCTCGTGCTATCGGGAACACTTGGGCACGTGCTACCGGGAACACCGGCCTCGTGCTATCGGGAACAGAAACCGGCGTTAAGCCTCGGATATCATGTGGCGATTTCGCTCCGTAACTTAGAGTCTAACCAAGAATCTAACTTGGTTGTAGAGCGCGGTCGATCTGGGAGCAGTTCGCAGGCCGTAAGCACCAAGCGCAGGCTGCCGCGATGATCGTCGCCTTGCTCAACCAGAAGGGCGGGGTCGGCAAGACCACCCTGGCGCTCCATCTCGCCGGTCGATGGGCCGAAAAGGGAAGGCGCGTTGTCGTCGTCGATGCCGATCCGCAAGGGTCGGCACTCGACTGGTCCGAGCAGCGCGCCTCGCTCGGTCATCTGCGCCTGTTCGGAGTTCTCGGGCTGCCGCGCGAGACCCTGCACCGCGAGCTGCCAGCAATCGCCGCCGATGTCGATCACGTCATCGTTGATGGCGCGCCGCGCATCGCCGGTGTCGCGCGCTCGGCACTGCTCGCCGCCCATCTCGTGCTCGTACCCGCAACGCCGTCGCCGCTCGATGGCTGGGCTTCGGCCGAGATGTTGCGCTTGCTCGACGAAGCGCGTGTGTTCCGGCCTGACCTCGTTGCCCGAATGGTACTCAACCGCTGCGCCTCGCGCACGGTCATCGCCCGCGAAACCGCCGAGGCGATGGCGGACCAGGAACCGCCGATGCTGACCGCTCGTGTCGGCCAGAGGATTATCTTCGCCCAAGCAGCATGCACCGGGCAATTGGCACACGAACTCGACCCCGGCGGCCTGGCTGCCGCTGAGATCGCCGCCTTGGCAACCGAGATCGATGGGCTGGCCCTGTGAGCACTCCCCGGCAGTCTGCTCGCTTTGCAGCGCGACCCGGCACTCCTGATGCCCGGGTCAGGGCCAGCGGATCAGATGCGCCGGCAGTAAAGGCAGATCAGTACGATGCCCGGCTGACCGTCGACATCACGACGGCGCTGCGCGGGCGGATCAAGGTCGCCGCCTTCAGCCGCGGTCTGACCGTCGCCGACATGCTGCGGACCCTGCTCGAGCGTGAGTTTGGCAACGACGAAGCACCAGCGCCATGACCGCGCTGACGGAAGTCGAATTGACCCACGTTCCCGGCCGAATCGAGAGATGGCTTCGGTTCGGCGAGCCGGTGCGTGACCGCATCGTCGATCGGCGACGGCGGGTGCTCGAGTTCATGCCCGGTCAGGTCTTCGCCTTCGTCCGCTGGGCGGCAAACGATCATGGCACCGTGCTCAGTCGGATCGATATCATGCGCACCGTTGAGCCGGGCCAGCCAGTAACGACCATTCCATGCGTGCGTCCCGGCGGTGACAGCCTGCTGTGCCAGTCGGGCTGGCCAAGGGTCGAAAAGGTGCTGGCCGCTATCGATGCCGCCGAGCGCATCACGCCGGCAATCGACGTCTCCCCCGATCATTGGTGCCATGTCCACCAGCGGCTGGCCGTAGGCGAGCCGAGTCGGGCGTACTCGCAAGCCCAGCATCAGGCTTGGCTGCTTCGCCGGCGGATCAGCTCGTGAACCGCTGGCAATCGATGCTCAGCGTCGCCGGCAGCGCGTCTTTGGTAACCGCCCTCGCAGCGACGATTGCCGTCGACGTGCCGCGCCGCATGATCTGGAACCTGTCGGCGAGTGTGCCGCTCGGGCTGTACTTGACGACGCCAGTGCAGCGGCTCCGCGTGGGCGAGTTGGTCGCGGTCAGGGCTCCTGAGAAGCTGGCGTCGTTCATGGCCTTCCGCCGCTACCTCGGTGCGGGCGTGCGAATGCTCAAGCATGTCGCTGCGCTACCCGGCCAGCTCGTCTGCAGGCGCAAACTGCGGGTCAATATTGATGGGCGGCTCGTCGCCTCAGCACGATTGACGGACAGCCGCGCGCGACAATTGCCAGCATGGCGAGGCTGCCACCGATTGGCGGAGGACGAAGTGTTCCTCCTGAACGCTACGGTCAGCGACAGCTTCGACGGGCGCTATTTTGGGGCGCTGCCACGCTCCACGGTGATCGGGCGTGCGGTCCCGATGTGGACATGGCGGGCGCGATGAGCCGACGACATCACCGTTTTATAGTGTTGGCGTTGGCGGGTGTCTTCGCCTGGCAAAGTGCTGCCTTCGGCGAGCCGAGCAGCCCTCCATCGTGTCGCGACTTCGTGGTTGAAGCTGCCCACTTGGCCGGCTTGCCCGAGCCATGGATCGACGCTGTGATGCGCGCCGAGAGCGGCGGCAACGCCCGTGCGGTCTCGTCTGCCGGTGCGCTCGGTTGCATGCAGGTGCTGCCGTCGACGTGGCGCGATCTGCAGGGCCGTGGCGTTGCTGGACCCGATCCGTTCGACTCCCGAAGCAACATGATCGCGGGTGCGATCTACCTACGCGCCATGCACGATCGATACGGTTGGCCGGACGCACTCGCCGCCTATCACGCCGGTGCCGGTCGGTTTGAAGACTACTTAGCTACTGGTCGACCGCTGCCAGCCGCGACGTTAGTTTATGTCGACCGCATCTCGTCGCGGCTTCGTCAGGTGAAGCCAACGACGGTCGTCTCAGCCGCAGTTGGTCGTTCGCGGTCATGGACCGAAGCGCCGATCTTCATCGCGAGCAGCACCCCTCGACAAAGCGCTAATGATCATCAGCTCGGACTGAGCACGCCTATCCCGCTTGCCGGCGATGTCGGGAAATTGCTCGTCGAGTGGACTGGGAACAGCCCTGGAGAGACGATCTTCGTGGTCCACCACCCGTGATCAGCCCACAAAAGACCGATCGTAAGAAATCGCACGCTGGGGAGCTCCTGTGTGAGGTGCACCTCATCGGGAAGGCAAGGATAAGGGAGGGCAGGATAAAAGCCGCAAGGTGCGGGGCGGTCGGGGAGGCAAATAGCGCAGCGATATCAAGCGGCGTGAGCACCTTGCGATCGAGCATGCCAATGTTCGCCAACAGAGAAAACGTCGGCTTTCCGCTATTTAACGCACCTTGCGTCGCGAATCGCCATGTCAACTGACGACGAACTTCGCATTCGCCCTGGACGCGTCAGGGCCGGTAGCCAACGCGTCGAGCCGTTCCTCAACAAGGCCATCCGCGCCGCGCAAACGGCTGGCGGTCTCCGCGCCGGGACCGGCAAGGCCAGTCGCTTTGGTCGCGGTCGATCAGCCACCCTCGCCGCTTCACATCGGCTCGGCGACCCGCACCGACGGAGCTCCCGGCGGCTGAGGCCGCATGCGCGGCTCCATTGAGGTCGCCGATATCTTCCGCAGCGCCGGCCCCGTCTACCGGGCCGACCATGCCGGGCATCTTGGCTTCGACCAGCTCAAGGCGATGTCGGCGATCGAACATTGCCGTACCGCTGTGATGGGCGGTCATGTCGAGGCCTGCACCGACTGCGGACACTGGCGGATCGCGTACAACAGCTGCCGCAACCGGCACTATCCCCGGTGCCAGGGTGCGGCCGCGCGCGCCTGGCTTGCCGCGCGCGAGGCCGATCTGTTGCCGGTCGGCTACTTCCACGTCGTCTTCACGCTGCCCGCCGAGGTCGCGACAATCGCACTTCAGAACAAGGCAGCGGTGTACGGCCTGCTGTTCCAGACGGCGTCGGAGACGATGCTGACGATCGCCGCCGATCCGAAGCATCTCGGCACCCGCATCGGCATCACCGCTGTCCTCCACAGCTGGGGCTCGGCGCTGACCCACCACCCGCATGTCCATATGATCGTGCCCGGCGGCGGCATCGCGCCCGGTGGCGACCGCTGGGTGTCGTCACGGCCGGCGTTCCTGCTGCCGGTGCGCGTCCTCGGCGCACTGTTCCGGCAGCTGTTCCTCACCCGGCTGATGACGCTCTATGATGCCGGCAGTCTCGCCTTCTTCGGCACCATGGCGCATCTCGCCAACCGGCGCGCCTTCCTGCGGCACCTGTGGCCGGTCCGGAAGAAGCGCTGGGTCGTTTACGCCAAGGCCCCGTTCGAGGGGCCGGAGGCGGTGCTCGCCTATCTGTCGCGCTACACCCACCGTGTTGCCATCTCCAACAGCCGGCTGATCGCGTTCGACGGCAGCCGCGTGAAGTTTGGCTACAATGATTCCCGCCGCAACGGTGCCGACCGGCAGCAGGTCATGACGCTCAGCCCTGATGAGTTCATCCGCCGCTTCCTGCTCCACGTCCTGCCGCGCGGGTTCCACCGCATCCGCCACTACGGCTTGCTCGCCGCGTCCTCTCGCAACGCGCTCGTTTACGCTGGGACCGCCGTCAGAAAGATGTCGACGCCGCAATCAGTTTGAGCGCGGCGCTCGTATCCAGCGCAGAGCGTCGGGGGCTCGCCGCTCCTTGTTGCTGCTGCCCCGATCGGTGTCGGCCGAAATCCGGGCCAGCGCGGGTTCTAGGCGGCGGAAGGTGTCAGCGAGAAAGTCGATGAAGACGCGCACCTTCGGCAACAGCATGTCCGAGCGTACAAACGTCGCGTATATGGCATGGTCGAGCGTACTTTGGCTAAGTTCGTGGTCGGTGAGAATGCGCCGGACACGGCCCAGGCGTAAGTCTTCGGCAACGATCCACGCCGGTAGCAATCCGATGCCGATACCGGTGACCGCTGCCATATGCAGTGTGCTGGTGTCGTTGACGACGAGGTTCCCGGTGACGTGGACCTCCTTCACCCCTGTCGGGCTACGGTAGAGCCACACCGAGTGGTGATCGTCGTGCACCGAAAGTCCGAAAGAGAGACAATTGTGTTGGACCAGATCAGCAGGAGTAATGATCGGCGGATGCGAGTCGAGGTAAGCCGGGCTGGCATAGACGATGCGTTCGACGCCTGGTGACAGCCGGCGGATCATCAGCTCCGGGTCGAGTGGCGCGCCGATGCAGATGGCGACGTCGAGCTTGCTTGCCTCGAAATCCAGCGGCTCTTCGTTCAGCAGCAGGTTGAGCTGGATTTGCGGATAGCGCAGCAGAAAAGCAGGTAATGCCGCCGATAGGAACTGGCTGGCAACGCCGACGCGGGTGTGAACCGTAAGCAGCCCGCGCGGCACTGATTGCTGTTCGGAGATGGCTAGCGACAGTTGGTCGATTTGCGCGAGGATTACGCGTGCGCGCTCGCAATAAAGTGTCCCGATCGTCGTCAACGCGATCGTCCGGCTGGTCCGGTTAAGCAATATCGCGCCGACCGCGACTTCGAGCGCGCTGATCTTACGGGATACCGACGCTGCGGATTGTCCGGTTGCCCGCGCTGCCGCGGACAGGCTGCCGGCAGTGACGACGCTTACTAGCAAGCGCATGCCTTCGATCGTCATGACCGGCACTCACCTCCCCGCCGGCTTCGGGTTGGCCCCGATAAACCGCAGGCAAGTCTATCAGGCGCTGGCGGCGCTGACCATGCTTCCGCGCCGCTCGGTACGCAGTGCCGCCGTTGCTGCAAGATCAATCTCCAGCTGCTCGGGCGCGCGCAGCGGATCGCCTGTGATCACAACGCCGTAGTCGCGCGCCGCACCGGCGATGCTGACATATTCGTCGCGAACGTCGCGTTTGACATGTTCGGGGTCGCGCTCGAGCGGGTCGCCCCAGCCGCCGCCGCCGCCGGTCTGAAAGCGTAGTGAGGTGCCCGCCGTGGCCGGCCACGCGGCATAACGAGCATAGTAGTAATACTGGCCGGCAGGGTCGGTCAGGTGGGTCACTGGATCGAGAACTCCCGCAATCGGCACCGCCCTGGCGTAGATGTCTGCATCGAGCGAGACGGCCTGCTGCTTCGCACGCACATCATGCGCTTCGGGCGGAAACAGCCAACACGCCTGCGCGGTGCCGTAGCGACCACCATTGACCCCTACCCCCGCAGGCGATTTGGTGTGCAGCGGTGTCGGCACATGGCTGCTGTCGGTCAGCCATAAGGTATCACGGCGCACTGCGGCACCGCCACGGTAGAAGCCGGGGCCGCCGGTGTCGGCGATGTACTCCTTACGCAGCACGACAGCTGGGATCTCGGACTCGACCGCCTCAGTCGCCGGGTCAAGATTATTCGCAGTGTGGTTGACCGAATAGCTGTCGCCATCGCCGGCTTTGGTGGCCCCCCACGGCCCGTGCTCGCCGCCGCAGGTAGCGACTGACAGCCAGCTGCTGCCGTCGGGCCGCACGCCGCTGCCATTGTGAACCATCATAGAGCCGAAATCGCCGCCGATGGCGTCTTCGCCGAGCGCCTGGGCCAGCGCCTTATAGATCGTCGACAGGATGGCGAACTCAGGCTCCCAGTACATAAAGATCGGTGCCGGCGGGTTGGCGCTGCAGAATGTCCCGGGCGGGATGACGATGTCGATGTTACGGAAGCAGCCCGACGAGAGCGGCGTTTTTTGTTCGATCAGCATCTTGAGCGCGACGCCGACGGCCGACTTTACGTCGAGCGGGCCGCAGTTGATGCTGCCGCGTGCCTCGGCAGAGGTGCCGCTAAAGTCGAATTCGAGGTTGTCGCCGTGTTTAGTGAGCTGCATCCGCACGGTGTATTCGCGACTGTCATCGATACCGTCGGCGTCGAGCGTGTCTTCGGCGCGATAGACCCCGTCGGGGATCTTGCGAATGCCTTGGCGCATAGCGTCGGCCGAAACGTCGGTGCAATATTGGATCGCGCCGAAATAGGCGTCGACGCCGTAGCGGTCGATGCTGTCAAGCAGCAGCCGCTCGCCGAGCAGCAGGCTCTGATATAGCGATTTCATATCGGGCAGCAGCAGCGCCGCGAAACGCGCATTGTCGAAGATAAGATTGAAGGTAGCCGCGACCGGCTTGTCGTCGCGGTAGAGCAGCATCGGCGGGATCACCACGCCCGTCTCGTAGACGTTGCGCTTGGTCCCGCTGAATCCGCCCGCAACTGTGCCGCCCATGTCGAGCTGATGCGCGCGGACGGCGACGAAGGAGACGATTCGGCCGCGGTAGAATACCGGGCGGATGAAGCTGACATCGTTGACGTGGAGCCCGGCGCGATAGGGATCATTGGTGACGATGACATCGCCTGGCCGAATGTTTTCGGGGCCGAATTCTTCGATCGTGTTGCGAATGCCTTCGGGCATAGTGAACATAAAAATCGACAGGCTGTCCGAGCCGGTGCTCATCGGGTAATTCATCTCGCGCGGTCCCGAGATGGTCACCGCGAAGTCGTACCAGTCACGCAGGATCATCGAGAACGCGGTGGTCAGGATTACCGTGCTCATGTGCTTGACGACGTAGCGCATCCGGCTCGCGAGGATCGACGCGGTGAACCGCTCGGTCTTGTAACGGACGAGGAATTCTTTGTCGGACAGGTCACGCAACGCGACAGCGTATGGGGAGTCGAACGCCGCAACCGGCATCGAACTCAATGCCGTGGCAGTCGTCGCGATCATGAAGGCTCTCCTGCGCGAAGATCGCGTCGGCAAATATGGAGTTCGCCGTATTCGCCGACCGTCAGCTGCTGGTTAGGCAGCATGAAGGTCGTCGACGACGACTCCCGAATGATCGCTGGTCCTATAATCACGTCGCCGCGGCACAGTCGGCCACGCAGATACTCACCTGCCATCACCGGTTCGGACTCGAGATAGCAAATCTCGATCATTCGCTCGGGTTCCGGTCCACCGGAACTGCGGTTGGGTGCCTTCGGGTATTCGACCTTCGTCGTCGGCAGCACTAACTCGAGCCGGTAGGTGACGCCTTGGACCGGCATCGCCGGAAAGCGATTGCCCGAGCGCAACTCGTACACATCGTGGAAATTGGCAATCATCGTCGCGACGGCAGCCTCGTCGATCGGGCCCGGCGGGATTGGGATAAACGGCGTTTCCCAGCTCTGTCCGGCAAGCCGCCCATCGAAGGCGCGCACGAAGGTCAGTTCGGGATGCTGGTCGCCGAACCGGCGTCGCATCTGCTCCTCCATGCACTGGAAGACTGCGTCGATACCCGCCGCCGCTTCGGGAACCAGCAAGGTATAGGCGCTGCGACTGTCGCTGTAGGTCTGCTCCGAACTGATCAGGCCGAGCGCGGAGAACAGGCCGGGATGCGGCGGCACGATTACTTCGGCGGCATTCAGGATATCGAGCACGCTCGGCAGCAGCATCGGCCCGGCAGCGCCGAATGCGACAATGCTGTAGTCGCGCGGGTCGATGCCGTGCTGGATCGCGACGTTGTTCAGACCCTCGGCGATATTGTTGATGCCGACGTGATACGCATAACGGATTCGCCCATCGAAGGGCAGTTTGGTGCCGAGCTTCGCGAACGCGTCGGCCGACAGTTGCGGGTCGAGCTTCATCCGCCCGCCGGCGAAGCCGTCAGGATCGAGCACGCCCATCATCAGGCAGGTATCGGTCATCGCCGGCTGCGTTCCACCCTTGCCGTAGCAGGCTGGTCCGGGGTCAGCACCGGCGCTGCCGGGCCCGACCAGCAACTCGCCCGCGTCGCTGATCGTCACCAGGCTGCCGCCGCCCGCCCCTATGCTCGAGACTTCGACCGATAGCGCGTTGACGATGAGGTCGTGTTCAAGCTCAAAGGTGGTGTTTACGAACGGCCGGTAGCCGCTGACGAGGCTGATATCGCACGACGTGCCGCCGATGTCGGCGCACAGCAGATTGGGCGCGCCGATCAGCTGACCGAAGTGCGCGCTCGCGACGGTACCCGCGGCGGGACCGGCGAAAACGATCTGGAAGGGAGCTTCCATCGCGACGTCGGCGGCGGTCAACTGCGCGGCGCAGTTCGCGTAGTTGAGCTGGCCGTGGAACCCGGCCGCGGTCAGGCCGTCGCGCAGCCGCTGGGTGTAGTCGCGGTAAATCAGCCGCATGAACGTATCGATGACGGCGGTCGAGGCGCGGGCATACTCCTTCGCCAGCGGCGAGATCTCGCTTGATAGCGAGATCGGCACGTCACCGAGCACCTCGCGCGTCAGCTCACGCAGGCGCTCCTCGTGTGTGCGGTTGACGTAGGAATTGAGCAGGCAGATCGCGACACCGACGACGCCGCAGTCGCGCATGACTGTCAGCTGCTCGCGAGCCTGAACCTCGTCGAGTGGAATAAGAATGCCGCCATCGGCGGTGATCCGTTCACGGATTCCGCGGCGCAGATAGCGGGGGACGAGCGGCTTGGCGGCATCGCCGAACGACCGGCGCCAATGCGGATTGGTCAGCTCGGCCGAGGGGCGCCACGTTCGCCCGGCGTCGAGGATATCACGGTGACCCTCGGTGGTCAGGAAGCCGATTTTCGGCAGCCGGCGTGTGATGATCGCGTTCAGCCCGTGAGTGCTTGCATGGTTGAACACCGTCGCACGCTCGACGCCAAGCTCGCGGGCCCCCTCAAGCACGCCACGCTCAGTATTGCGCACGTCGGTCGAGACCTTGACCGTGCTGATGACACCGTCGGCGATTGCGATCACGTCGGTGAACGTTCCGCCAACATCGACCCCGATCAACATGGCGCGTTACCTTTTCTCGCCAGGGTTCCACCGTCAGCCAAGATCGAGCCCCTCGGACAGCAGCCGGATCGGACCGAGCAGGCGCCACGGCTTGCGGCTAAGCGTCATCAACGTTCTCTGATCCTTGATGACGATGAACCAGCCGCCTTCGGACAGCACCGGATAACGCCGCAAGTCGTCGAGCTGCACCCCCGGATGATCGGCGAGATCGATCGACAACGCGGTGAGATCGGCCGCGGTGACGACTTCGCGCGCTTGAATAATCGGCTTTGTCATGCAGCCACCCTCAGTGCGTCAGAAGTCGAACGAGACGGTCGCACCATAGGTCGCCGGCGGACCGGCGTAGCGGACGATCGTGTCGAAAGCCGGGGTGACATTGTTCCAGTAGTAGGTGTTGAAGACGTTCTTGCCCCACACCGTCGCGCGCCAATTGTCGCCCTTCACGCCGACGCGCAGGTCGACGAGCGTGTACGGATCGATCCGGAAAAGCTGCTCGCCTGCCGGGATCACGCCCGGCGGGTTGGTCGCGCCGCCGATGATCGAATAGGTTCCGGTGCGGTGCGACACCGATCCGCCGGCGATCAGCGCCAAGCGGTCGGTGACGGGCACCGAGTAATCGGTGTTGAGCTGCAGCTGCCACTTGGGAGTGAATGGCACTGGCGTACCCGAGAAGTCGGCTTGCACGCCGGCGGCGCTTAGACCGGTGAACTGCTTGATCTTGGCATCGGTGTACGTCGCCGCAACGGCCAGCGTCAGCCCCGCGATTGGTCGGGCGGTAATTTCGAGCTCGGCACCCTTGACCGATGACTTCGGAATATTCTGCAGGATGTCCAGATCGCCGAATACCGGATCGCGGGTTCGCGAGCGCAGCTGCTTGTTCTTGTAATCATAGTAATAAATCGCGCTGTTCACCTCGACGCGGCGGTCGAACAGTCCGATTTTGGCACCCGCCTCGTACGACGTTACCGATTCCTGAATAACCGGCTGATACTGCGTGAACAAGGCCGCACCAACGGTCGGGAAGCTACCCGCTTTGTAGCCGCGAGTGATCGAGCCATAAAACAAGGTGCCCTTGTTGGGCTTGATGTCGACCCCGGCGCGCCACGACAGGTTATGTTCGTGGAGCGAACTCGAATATTCGCCCGGAAATCCTGGCTTTACCCCGTTGAGTGTCTGCCCAAGATTATTAATACCGTAGCACAGGCCGGGACGGTACTTACCGGCAACCCCGCCGACAAGAAAATTGTAGAAGAGATTCCCGGTCGGGTAATTTGGTCCATCGATATCCTGCCCGCAGTCGGTCGCAGCTATCTGCGAGTGCGTATAGCGAAGACCGCCCTTGAGCGTTATCATCCGGTTGATATCGAATTCGCCGCTGCCGAAGCCGGCGTAATTACTCATCGTCTGGTTGCTGCCGAACCGGTCAAGGCCGATGCCGAGCAGCAGGTTGGTCGACGACGCGTCGAACAGATAGTCGAAGGCCTGGTCGACCTTGGTGTGTTCGTAGTTGCCGCCCAGCACCCAGCGGAACCGGTTGGTAGCCTTGTTGCTCAGGCGCAGTTCCTGCGAGACGTCTTTAATGCTGCCGTTGTCGGCGCTGAAGTCATCAACACCGACCTGGACCCCGTCGAAGTCCTCCGCCTGGCGCTGCCGGTAGTTCGAATAGGCTGATATCGTCGTCAGCGTGATCTCGGGCGTGACGTCGATGTCGCCGCGCAGCGAAGCTTGCAGGAAGCGGTTGTTGCGACGCGGCAGACCGGGGTTCCAATCGGAGGCCCTCGGCGTCCGCGGCGAGAACGGCGTCACCGCCAGCGTCGGATTGATGAACCCAGGATGCTGCAGGTTGAGTCCGATGTACTGGCCCGCTTCGGGTTGACCGCTGTCCTGCCAGCCGTTGAGCGAGAGCAGGAAACGGGCGCTGTCGAACGGTCTCCATGCCAGTTGCAGCCGCGCCATGTAGTCTTCGACCCGAGAGTTACGATCCCGCAGCCGTGAATTGCTGATCTGCCAGCCGTCGGCGCGCTCGATCCGGAACGACAGCCGCGCATCGAGCGTCGGTGCTAGTGCTCCGGTAACGAAACCTTCGGCATTGAAGGCGTTGAACCGCCCATAGCCGAGCGTCAGGCCGCCCGAAGTCGTCGCACTCGGCTTGGCGGCAATGAAGTTGATCGCGCCGCCGGTGGCATTCTGGCCGAACAGGATGCCTTGCGGGCCCTTCAGCACTTCAACCCGTTCGAGATCGTAAGTGACGTGGCTGGCCAATATCGGAAATGCCAGCGGGACCTGATCGACATAGGTGCTGACGGTCGGGTAAGCGGCCAGCGAAATCTCGTAGAAGCCGACGCCGCGCAGCGAGATCACCGGTGTTCCTGCCGGTGAATTGGCGTAGGTCAGCGACGTAACGTTCTGCGTCAGGTCCTGCAAAGTCGATACCTGGCGCTCACGCAACGCTGCGCCGCTGATCGCGGCGACTGTGACGCCGACCCGATTGAGCGATTCCTCGCGCTTGTTAGCGGTGACGACGATCTCCTGCAGCTGAGTTTCGTTGGCTGCCGCTGTCGCGATGGTCGCTGCCGCCGGCCGGACTGGCTCTGGCGTTATTTGCGCCGAACCGGCCGCGGCAGCGACCGCGAGCCAGGCGGCCGACCCCAGTGCCGCGCTGCGGATCATCGTCGGTGCTTGCATTGCAGGCGCTCCCCAAAAGCAGTTTGGAATGGCTCCGTTAAGTCGGATACCTATTCGGCTTTTTCAGATCATTATGATTGGCGGAAGATATTTGTCACCTTCAGATATCGTGTAGGTACCAAGCTCTCAAGAACGGACTCAGCTCATGCTCCATAGCATGGCATCATGAAAGTAAGGAAAGGTGAGAGATATCTTTGCAAAATTCGGAAGGGTCGGGGTGTTCCGCTGTGATAGAGTTCAACGTATATAGGCTGATCTCGAATAGTTCACCGATATATCGTCGAGATATTCCAGCGTCTCATTCCGGATAAGTAAGCAAATTAAGAAGGATGGGAGCTTCGATGCAGGACGTGCCAGCCCGGTCAAAGCATGTCATGCAGGTCGCATGGCTGGTGGCGGACCTTGCGTCAGCTGCCGAGGCGTGGGTTCGCCTGACCGGCATCGGCCCTTTCGTCCACGCGTCGCATGTGCAGATCGATGGGCTCACGCATCGCGGGCGGCCGGCGGCCATCGATTTCTCCGTCGCGATCGCGCATGCCGGCGACGTCCAGATCGAACTGGTTCAACAGCACTGCGACCGCCCGTCGGCGTACCGCGACCTGCTTGGCGAAGCACAGCGTGGGCTGCACCATATCGGTGTTTACTCGTCGAACTACGACGCTGATCTCGCGCGCTACCTGACCGAGGGCGTCGAGGTCGCTCTCTCGGGATCGATGGGTGGCGGGCGCTTCGCCTATCTCGATACCAGCGCGGAGATCGGCTGTATGGTCGAGCTGATCGAGCAGGCCGCCGGCTACGACGACTTCTTCGCGCTTGTCGCAGCGCGAGCCAGCACTTGGGACGGCACCGGTCCAGCTCTCGTCGACGCTGTCGCGTGAGTAACTGCAACTTAGGACATTAAAATGATGGACCGAGTTCTGGACGGACGGGTTGCGATCGTCACCGGCGCGGCGATGGGCATGGGGGAGGCAACTGCAATCCTGTTCGCCGAGGCGGGTGCCAAGGTCATCGTCGCCGATCTCGACGCCGATGCCGGACAGCAAACCGTCGAAGCGATCCGTACTTCGGGCGGCGAGGCGAGCTTCATCGATGTCGACGTTGCCGACGAGGCCTCGGTCGCAGCGATGGTGCGTGCCACGGTCGAGACTTACGGGCGGCTCGACTGCGCGGTCAACAATGCTGGGATTACGCCCGACACCGCGATGGTCGCCGATGCCGACCTGGCGGTGTTCGACCGGATCATCGCAGTCAACCTGCGCTCGGTGCTGGCCTGCATGAAGCATCAGATCCGGCAGCTGCTGTCGCAGGGCGGCGGCGGCGCGATCGTCAATATCTCGTCGACTACCGGGATACGCCCGCAGGCAACCAACAGCGCCTATGTCGCCTCAAAACATGGCGTCATTGGCCTGACCAAGACCGCCGCGCTCGAGTATGCCGGTCACGGCATTCGCGTGAACTGTGTATTGCCCGGTGCCATCGATACGCCGCTAATCCAGAAAGCTTTCAAGAAGCTTGATATGGACCCGGCCGCTTACGCGCCGGTGCTCAGCCTGTTCAACCGCCTCGGCACGCCGCGCGAGGTCGCGCAGGGCAGCCTGTGGTTGTGCTCGGACATGTCGTCGTATGTCACCGGGCACAGTTTGGCGATCGATGCGGGCTACACCGCGCGCTGAACCGGCGCAACCGCGCCGATCCGGGCACCGAACTCGACCAAGTCGCTGACGCTCACGTCGACCATGGTAACAATGCCATCGAGCGGTACAGGGACATCGTGCCTCGTATCGAGCACCTGCAGCTTTGCGATCGGCTCGCCGGTGAGCAACTGCGTACCCGGCGCGCTGACCTCGACGACGGTGCCAATATGCGGTGCCGTAATCCGTGTTGCGGGCGGCGCGATGGCAACCGATGCAAGCTCAGCACGCTGCTCGCGCATCGGGTTAGCACTGCCGCCGGCACGGGCGATGAAGATTTCGGTACCGCCGGAAACGACATGTATTTCCTGCCAATTGCCAGCCAGCAAGGCATCGAGCAGTGCCCGCGCGTTGTCGATCGCGTCCTCGCGCAAAGTCCGGCCGCTGCTCATGCTGTTTTCGCGGCGCGTGCAGCGAGCAAAGTCTGCTCGAGCCAGCGCGTGTGGATGCGATTGGCCACGAAGTCGGGATGTCTCACGATGTCGCGATGCAGGTCGAGAGTCGTCGGCACGCCATCGATGCGGAAACTTTCGAGCGCCGCCGTCAATCTGGTTATGGCGTCGCTGCGGTCGCGGCCGTGGACGATCAGCTTGCCAATCATGCTGTCGTAAAAGGGCGGGATCACTGCGCCGACCGCCATATGCGTGTCGAGCCGGATGCCTTCGCCGACGGGCGGCTGCCAATGCGTGATCCGGCCGGGGCTCGGCAGGAAATCGCGCGCGACGTCCTCGGCGTTGATCCGGCATTCTATGGCATGGCCGCTGAGCGTGACCGCGCCCTGCGTGATCGATAGCCCGGCCCCGCCGGCGATGCGAATTTGTTCCTGCACGAGATCGAAGCCCGAGATCATCTCGCTGACCGGATGCTCGACCTGGATGCGGGCGTTTACTTCAATAAAGTAAAACTCCTGGCGTTTGACGTCGAACAGGAACTCGGCGGTACCGGCATTGCGGTAATCGACGCTGGCGGCGAGCGCCACTGCGGCGGCGTGCAGCTGTTGGCGCAACGGCTCGGACATCGCGGCGCTTGGCGCTTCCTCGAGCAGCTTT
>JANOOK010000053.1:0-27866 GCA_031421275.1 Sphingomonadaceae bacterium | reverse complement strand
TTGACCCCGCCCTCGCCGAGCGTCGAGCCGAGGCGACCGATGAAGCCGGGCTTGTCCTCGTTGACGATGAACAGCATCGGGCCGTGCAGGTCGGCCTCGACCTTGATGCCGATAATCTCGACCAGCCGCGGTGAGCGATTGCCGAACAGAGTGCCGGCGACCGAGCGTTCGCCCTGCGGGGTGCGCACCGTGACGCGGACTAAGGTGTGGTAATCGGTGTCGCGCTCGTGGCGCACCTCGCTGACCGCGATGTCGCGTTCACGCGCCAGATACGGCGCGTTGACCATGTTGACCGTGTCCGAAAACGGCTTCATCAGCCCGGTCAGCACGGCGGCCGTAATCGGCTTGATGTTGAGCTCGGCGGCCGCGCCCTCGACCTCGACGGTGACGGCCTCGATGCCGTCGATGAGCTGGCCCACCAACAACCCCAGCTGCTCGGCCAGCGCCATGTAGGGGCGCAGCCGCGGCGCTTCCTCGGCCGACAGCGACGGCACGTTGAGCGCGTTCGTGACCCCGCCGGTCAGTAGAAAGTCGGCCATCTGCTCGGCGACCTGGATCGCGACATTGACCTGCGCCTCGTCGGTCGACGCCCCCAGATGCGGCGTCGAGACGAACCCCGGCGTGCCGAACAGCGGCGAGACCTTTGCGGGCTCCTCGGCGAAAACGTCGAGCGCCGCACCCGCGATATGCCCGCTGTCGAGCCCGGCCTTGAGCGCAGCCTCATCAATGAGCCCGCCGCGGGCACAGTTGACGATCCGCACGCCCGGCTTGGTCTTGGCGAGGTTCGCCGCCGACAGGATGTTGCGCGTCGAATCGGTCAGCGGCGTGTGCAGCGTGATCACATCGCTCCGCGCCAGCAGCTCGTCGAGCGTGACCTTCTCGACGCCGATGTCCTGCGCGTGTTCGGGCGTCAGAAACGGGTCGAACGCGACGACCTTCATTTTCAGCCCCTGCGCGCGGTCGGCGACGATGCTCCCGATATTGCCGCAGCCGATCAGCCCGAGCGTCTTGGCGGTCAGTTCGACCCCCATGAAGCGGTTCTTCTCCCACTTGCCGGCCTGCGTCGAGGCATCCGCCTCGGGCAGCTGGCGGGCGAGCGCGAACATCAGTGCGATGGCATGCTCGGCGGTGGTGATCGAGTTGCCGAACGGCGTGTTCATGACGACGATGCCGCGCGCCGAGGCGGCGGGAATATCGACGTTGTCGACGCCAATGCCGGCGCGCCCGACGACTTTCAGATTGGTCGCGGCGGCGAGCACCTCCTTGGTTGCCTTGGTCGACGAGCGGACCGCGAGGCCGTCGTAGGCGGGGATGATCTTGAGCAGCTCGTCTTTGCTCAGCCCGGTGATCTCGTCGACTTCGACGCCGCGGGCGCGGAAGATCTCGGCGGCTTTGGGGGACATCTGGTCGGCGATGAGGACTTTGGGCATGAAGTTGTTCCTCTGCTCCCGCTTGGGGAAGTGGATGAGTTGAGACTTGCGTCTGGCTTCAAAGCTTGGTCATCCCGGCGTAGGCCGGGACCCATGACCTCAAATCTCGACGAGTGTGGTTATGGGTCCCGGCCTGCGCCGGGATGACGATGATCAGTGCGCGCCCGTCACTTCGCCGTGCGCCCACTCGAGCCACGGCCCGAGCGCGACGATATCGGCGGTATCCACCGTCGCGCCGCACCACACCCGCAGCCCCGGCGGCGCGTCGCGGTAACCGCCGATGTCGAACGCGACGCCCTCCTTCTCGAGCAGCGACGCGATCGCCTTGGGAACCTCGGGTGCGGCTTCCGGCAGCGTCAGGCAGACGCTGGTGTTCGAGCGCGTCGCCGGGTCGCTGGCCAGATGCGCCACCCACGGCGTCGCCTGCACCCAGCGGTCGAGCGCCGCGGCGTTGGCATCGGCGCGGGCGTACATTTCGTTCAGGCCGCCGATCGACTGCGCCCAGGTCAGCGCGTCGATATAATCTTCGACCGCCAGCATCGACGGCGTGTTGATCGTCTCGCCCGAAAAGATGCCCTCGATCAGCTTGCCCTTCGAGGTCAGCCGGAAGATCTTGGGCAGCGGCCACGGCGGCGTGTAGCTTTCCAGCCGCTCGACCGCGCCCGGCCCGAGGATCAGCATGCCGTGGCCGCCTTCGCTACCGAGCACCTTCTGCCAGCTGTACGTCACCACATCGAGCTTGGCCCACGGCAGCTCCTGCGCAAACACCGCGCTGGTCGCGTCGCACAGGGTCAGCCCCTCGCGGTCGTCGCGGATCCACTCGCCGTTCGGCACGCGCACGCCCGAAGTGGTGCCGTTCCAGGTGAAGCCGATGTCGTGCGACTGGTGAATGCGGGTCAGATCGGGCAGTTCGCCGTACGGCGCGTTGACGATCGTCGCGTCGAGCTTGAGCTGCTTGACCGCGTCGGTCACCCAGCCTTCGCCGAAGCTTTCCCATGCCATCATCGTACACGGACGGCTGCCGAGCATCGTCCACATCGCCATCTCGTAGGCGCCGGTATCCGACGCCGGGACGATGCCGATGCGGTGCGTGTCGGGGACCTGCAGCACCTCGCGCGTCAGCTCGATGGCATGCGCCAGCCGCGCCTTGCCGAGCTTCGACCGGTGCGAGCGGCCGAGGCTGTCGACACTGAGTTGGTCGGGAGTCCATCCGGGGCGCTTGGCACAGGGGCCGGACGAAAAATGCGCGCGGGCAGGCCGCGTGGTCGGTCGGTTCACAATCGTCTCTCCTCACAGAGAGCGCGCGCCGCGTTGGGACGGCGTGGCCCGCTGCCGTCCGTATAGATGCGCGGCATCCTGTCAAGCACCCTCTTGGAACAGAGCACGAACGGGCGCGTTGGGCCGGGGTTATTGTGAGGAGTTCGTCATGGACGACGTCGAGAACCCGAAGACCCACCCGACCTCGAACGCGGTCAAGGACCCGCACGACTGGACCACCGGCGACGAGGCGATGACCGGCGCGCAGGCGTCGTATCTGAAGACGCTCAGCGAGGAGGCGCACGAGGCGTTCGACCCCGAACTGAGCAAGGCGGAAGCGAGCCTGAAGATCGACGAGCTGCAGGAGAAGACGGGGAGGGGGAAGCACGACTGAGCTGAAACAGCTTGGTCGATACCAATTTCATTGTTGTCACCCCGGCGAAGGCCGGGGCCCATGACCACAATAGTCGGTGATCATGGGCCCCGGCCTTCGCCGGGGTGACACTGTTTAGCAAGGGTGACGTTGCTCCGTCGATCGGTTACGTGCCCCGCATGACCACCCCCGCCGACGTTCCCGCCCGCCTGTTTCCGACCGCCCGCAGCGAGGCGAAGACCGCCGCGCACCCGACCGCGGTGCCGCAGACCGAGCATCCCGCCTACAAGCTGGCGTTCCAGGACAGCGACTTTCTGCTCCGCGACGACCTGCGTCCCGTACGGTTCCAGCTCGAGCTGATGAAGGCCGAGCTGCTGCTCGCCGAAGCGGGGATCGCGTCGACCTTCGTCTTTTACGGCTCGGCGCGCATTCCGGCACCCGAAGATATACAGGCACTGCTCGACGCGGCAATCACCCCCGAAGCGCTGGCGATCGCGCAGAATCTCGTCGCCAAATCGCGCTATTACGAGGTCGCGCGCGAGTTGGCGCGCATGGCGTCGAGCCATGGATGCGCCGACGGCTGTCCGCCCGCCGAGCGGCAGTTCGTCGTCTGCTCGGGCGGCGGGCCGTCGATCATGGAGGCTGCGAACCGCGGTGCCGCCGACGTCGGCGCGCCGTCGGTCGGGCTCAATATCGTGTTGCCGTTCGAGCAGGTGCCGAACCCCTATGTCACCCCGGGGCTGTCGTTCCAGTTCCACTATTTCGCGCTGCGCAAGATGCACTTCCTGATGCGGGCGCGCGCCGTGGCGGTGTTCCCGGGCGGCTTCGGGACGTTCGACGAGCTGTTCGAGCTGCTGACGCTCGTCCAGACCGGCAAGATCAAGCCGCTACCGATCTTCCTGTTCGGGCGCGAATTCTGGGGCCGGGTCGTGGATTTCGAGGCGCTGGCCGACGAGGGGACGATCGCGCGAAGCGACCTCGCGCTTTTCCATGTGGTCGAAACGGCGGCGGAGGCGTGGGCGGTGGTGGAGCGGCATTACGGGTTGTGAGGGGACGCTGCGCCCTCTCCCATAAGGACGGAAGAGGGCTATAAGCTTTACTTGAGCGCCGCTTTTCCCGCCGCGTCCTTGGTCGCCGTCGTGGCCGCGCCGCCGCCCGCCTTGGTGTCGACCGCCAGCTTCGAGTCCGTCGAAGCCTCGGCGGGTGACGCGCCCTTGACCGCGCCGACGACCGCCTCGGGGGCCGGGGCCGCCGCAGTCTCGGCCGGGACCGGCGGCAGCGGCAGCGGCTTGTCGCTCTGCGTGTTCAGATAAGCGATCACCTGCGCCCGCTCCTCGGGCTTTGCCAGCCCGGCGAAGCTCATCTTGTTGCCGGCGATATAGGCCTTGGGGTTGGTCAGCCAGGCGTTGATGCCGTCGAAATCCCACTGCTTGTCCTTGGTGCCCGCCATCGCTTCGGAGTAGCCGAAGCCGACCATATGCGCGTGCGGGCCGCCGATGACGCCCCACAGGTTCGGGCCGATGCCCGCCGGCCCGCCTTTGACGGCGTTGTGGCACGACTGACACTTCTTGAAGACGACTTCACCCTTGGTCGCGTCGGCGGAGGCGAGATAGAAAGCGATCGGCTTGTCGGCGACCGCGGCCGGACCTGCCGAGGCGACTTCCTCGACACCCTCGACGATATAGCCGGGCTTGGCGGGGGTGACCGGCTTGTAGATCATGCCGGTGACGATCACCAGCGCGAGCACCGACAGCGCGGCACCGAGCACCCAGCCCGCAATCTTGTTCCACTCGAAACTGTCCACCAATGCCTCCGGTCGCAGGCCTCAAAGGCCGAACGGTATCTAGTTGCGTGGTCGCGGCGGGGCAAGCTCTCGATCGTCGCACTGCAGCATGGTTCACCCGACAAGTTGACGGTGCCCGCCGCTGCCGCTTAACGCGCCCGTATGGACAGCTATGCCGCGCCCGCTCAGGTGCTTGTCGACACGATGCTCGCCGCCGCCGCGCGCGATCCGGCGCGCGCCGTGGCGTTTCAGGGCGCGCCGGGGGCGTATTCGCATCAGGCGGTACGCGAGGCTTATCCCGAAGCTGCGCCGCTGCCGTGCTTCTCGTTCGAGGACGCGCTCGAGGCGGTACAGGCCGGCCGCGCCGCGCAGGCGATGATCCCGATCGAAAATTCGCTCCACGGCCGGGTTGCGGACGTTCACTTCCTGCTGCCGGAATCGGGGCTGTCGATCGTCGGCGAGCATTTCGTTCGGGTCCGGCATTGCCTGCTCGGGGTGCCGGGGAGCGCCCGCGAGCATGTCCGCGAGGCGCTCAGCCATCCGCAGGCGCTCGGTCAGGTCCGGCGGCGGCTGGCGGCGTGGAATATCGCCGCGCGCACGCACACCGACACCGCCGGGGCGGCGGCACAAGTCGCAGCTGCGGGCGATCCGGCGCGCGCAGCGGTGGCGTCGGCGCTTGCGGGTCAGCTGTACGGGCTCGATATCCTCGCCGAGAACATCGAGGACGCGCCGCATAATACGACGCGCTTCGTCGTGCTGGCGCGCGATGCTGCGCCGCCGCCGCCGGGCGTGCCGCTGATGACGACGCTGATGTTCGAGGTGCGCAGCATTCCGGCGGCGCTGTTCAAGGCGCTCGGCGGGTTCGCCACCAACGGCGTCAATATCACCAAGCTCGAAAGCTACCTGCGCGACGGCAGTTTCTCCGCGGCGGAGTTCTACGCCGACATCGAGGGCGCGCCGGGCGATGCCAATGTCGCGTTGGCGCTCGACGAGCTGCGGTTCCACACGAGCTGGGTGCGCGTGCTGGGGACCTATCCGCAGGCGCGGGTGCGGTAGCACCGATCCTCCCGGAAGGCGGGGAGGGATTAAGCTTAGCCGCCAGCCGCCGTTCTTCCTCCACAGGGAGACACGCATGTCGATCATGTTTCGGCCGCCGGTTGCCGCGGTACGGGTGATCGGCTGGCGGCAGGTGCTGGGCTTCGCGCAGGGGTCCGACCCGTTCTGGGAACAGGTCCGCGCGGCGCAGCTGCGCATCCTCAATCGTAACGTCCCGTTCAACATCGTCGTGCTCGGGCTCAATGTCGTCGCGGTCATGATCGTCCTGCGCGACGTCGGGGACGCGTCGTTCCTGTTCGGCTGGGGAGGTAGCCTGGCGGTGTTGCTCGCGCTGCGCCTCGCGGGCTGGCGCACGCGCCGGGTAGCGGCGGCCAATGCCATCGTCGGCATCGGCGTGTTCTGGCGCGTCTCGGTCGAGATGGTGGCGTACGGCATGTTCTGGGCCGCGCTGATGCTCCATCTGCTGCCACGCTCGCCGGTCGAGATCCAGGCGTTGCTGATGCTGATGTCGCTGGTCGCGATGGGGGCCTGCGCCTTCGCGGCCGCGATCACGCCGGCGGCGGGAACCCTGCTCGTCCTGACGATCGCCGCAGGCAGCTTCGGGCTGCCCGCGGCTTCGCCGCTCGCCAATTGGGCGGTGGTCATCGGCCTGCTCAGCTTCGTGCTGCTGACCATGCGCGGCATGATGGTGATCTGCCGGGGGCTGATGGTCCGCATGGCGACCGAAGCCGACAGCGCCGAGCAGGGTGCGGTGATCCGTCTGCTGCTGAGCGAATTCGAGTCGCATGGCAGCGACTGGCTGTTCGAGGTCGATGCCGAAGGCGCGGTGACGCGCGTCTCGCCGCGCTTCGTCGAAGTCGCCGGGCTGCCGTACGATGCCATCGTCGGCGCGCCGATGCTGTCGCTGCTCGGCGACGATCGCCGCGGCCGCGAATCGCGCGACGCGGTCCGTCAGCTGAACGCCCACTTCCTCAACCGCCAGTCGTTCCGCGACCTCGTCATTCCGGTTCCGGCCGGGGAAACCACGCGCTGGTGGCAGCTGTCGGGTACCCCCAAGTACGACGGCGCGGGCAGCTTCACCGGCTATCGCGGCGTCGGCTCGGACGTTACCGACGCACGACTTGCCGAGGAGCATATCGTGCGGCTGGCGCGCTTCGATTCGCTCACCGGGCTGCCGAACCGCCGCGGTATCCGCGACCGGATCGGCGAAGCACTGCGTACCGCCCGCCGCACCGACGGGGAATGCGCGGTGCTGTTCGTCGACCTCGACCGGTTCAAGCTGGTCAACGACTCGCTCGGGCACCGCACCGGCGACCTGCTGCTGTGCGAGGTTGCCAGCCGCCTGCGCGACACGCTCGGCGACGCGGCCGAGATCGGGCGTCTGGGCGGCGACGAGTTCGCCGTCGTGCTGCCCGTCAGCGACGAGCGCGCCGCCGAGCGCGCCGCGCGGGTGATCGTCGCGGCGCTGGCGCAGCCGTTCGCGGTCGATGGCCACCCGATATCGATCGGCGCGAGCGTCGGCTTCGCGCTCGGACCCGTGGACGGGGCCAGCGTCGACCTGCTGCTGCGCAGCGCCGACCTCGCGCTGTACGAGGTCAAGGGCAATGGTCGCAGTCACGCCTGCCGCTTCGTGCCGGCGATCCAGGTCAAGGCGGAGGAGCGCCGCGCGCTCGAGTTCGACTTGCGCGGCGCGCTCGACCGCGGCGAGCTGGCGCTGGCGTTCCAGCCGGTGGTCGAAGCCTCCGACGAGCGTGTGGTCGGCTTCGAGGCCCTGCTGCGCTGGCAACATCCGAAGCTCGGGCTGGTCCCGCCGCTGAAATTCATCCCGATTGCCGAGGAGACCGGGCTGATCCACGTCATCGGCCGGTGGGTGATCGAGGAAGCCTGCCGCTGGGCGGCGCGCTGGCCCAACGATGTTCGCATCGCGGTCAATCTGTCGCCGGTGCAGTTCGATAACGTGGAGCTCGCAGCCATCGTGGAGGCGGCGCTCGCCGACAACGGCATCGATGCCGACCGGCTCGAACTGGAGATCACCGAAAGCCTGTTCCTCAACGAGAAACCCGCGACGATTGCCATGTTGGCGAGCCTCAAGGCGCTCGGCATCCGGTTCGCGCTGGACGACTTCGGCACCGGCTACTCGTCGCTCGGCTACCTGCAAAAGGCCGAGTTTAGCCGAATCAAGATCGACCGCAGCTTCGTCGCGCGCGCGACGCTCGACAACGGCGAGTCGGTGGCGATCATCCGCGCCATCGTCGGGCTCGCGGGCAACCTCGGCATGCTGACGACCGCCGAAGGCACCGAGACCCGCGCCGAGTTCGAGGTGATCCGCGACCTCGGATGCGATCACGTCCAGGGCTATCTGTTCGGCCGGCCGATGTCGCCCGAGGCGGCGACGGCGCTGGTCCGCGTCGTCCCAGTGCCGAGGCTGGTGCTGGTGCGTTAGTGGTTTTCTAACCCTCTCCCGTAAGCACGGGAGAGGGAGCAGTTACGCCACCCACTCTTGCAACAACGTATGCGCGATCGCCAGCGGCGGCGGCGCGAGCCAGTCGCCGGTTCCGGCCAGCGCGGCGCGGACCTCGTCCTTCGTGACCCAGCGCGCTTCCTCGAGTTCGTCGCCGTCGATGTGCAGCTCGAAGCCGGTCGCTTCGGCGAAGGCGCCGATCATCAGGCTCGACGGGAACGGCCACGGCTGGCTGGCGACGTAGCGGACCCGGCGCGTGCCGATGCCGGCCTCCTCGAACAGCTCGCGCGCGACGGCCTCCTCGATCGTCTCGCCGGCCTCGACGAAACCCGCGAGCGCCGACAGGAAGCGCTTGGGAAAACGCGGCTGGCGGCCGACCAGCGCATGATCGTCCTTGATCGCCAGCATGATGACGACCGGGTCGGTGCGCGGGAAATGCTCGGCGTTGCAGGCGTCGCAGTGGCGCGCCTGGCCGCCCTTGTCGAGCCGGGTCGTGGCTCCGCAGTTGGCGCAGAAGCGGTGCCGCGCGTGCCAGTCGAGCAGCGCGCGGCCGTGCGCGACGATCGCGGCGCGGCCGTCGCCGAGCTGGGCGGCGGCGGCGCGGGCATCGGTCGCGGTGCCGTTGACCTCGGCGGCGGCTCCGGCGGCGGCAAAGCGCGGCGCGTCGTAGGCATCGATGCCGAGGAACACCGACAGCGCGTCATCGGGCAGGTCGCTGCGGTACAGCCAGTTGAGGTCGCCGTCCGCGGTCAGCACCGGATTGAGCTGATCGAACAGCAGCCAGCGCGCGCGGGGATCGCTGCGCGCCACGATCAGCGCTGCGGGATCGCGCCGCAGCGCCTCCGCCCGGTCGAGCGGCGAGCCGCTGAAGCCTACCACCGGCACCGGGCGGCCGGCGAAGAAGTCGGTCATGGGTGGATTACTTTCGTTACTTGGGCGCTGGCGGTCGCAGTGCCTCGAAGCTCAACTGCCGCGCCGGGCCGGCTACCGCAAGCCTCGCGGCCCGCGCGTAAAGCGTCGGCAACCCGGCCGTCGCAACCTCCGCCACCGGCACCCACTCGCCCTCGAAAGCCGGCCGCGCCGCCAGCCGCACCGCCATCACCTGCAGCAGCAGCTCGAAGTGGGTGAAGACATGACGGACGACCCCCGCCGGCTGCCACGCGCCCGCGAACGGCAATGTGCCGTCGTCGGCCGCGCCCCAGTCGCCGCCGGGCAGCGCCAGCATGCCGCCGAGCAGCCCCGACGGCGGCCGCCGCACCAGCAGCACCGCGCCGTCCGCCTCGATCCACCACGCCGTGCCGTGGCGCACCGGCGAGCCGGCGCGCCTGACCCGCAGCGGGAAGCGCGCCGGCTCGCCGCGCGCATACGCCGCGCAGGGCGCCGCCACCGGACAGCGCTCGCACGCCGGCGCGCGCGGCATGCATACCGTTGCGCCGAGGTCCATCACCGCCTGCGCATAGTCGCCGCAGCGCGCCGCCGGGGTCAGGGCAGCGGCGTGTGCGTAGAGCAGCGGCCGTGCCTGGGGGAGCGGCGTTTCGACCGCGAACAGCCGCGCGACGACGCGCTCGACATTGCCGTCGACAACCACGGCGTGGGCGTCGAAGGCAATCGCCGCGACCGCCGCGGCGGTGTACGGCCCGATACCCGGCAGCTCGCGCAAGCCCGCCTCGGTGTCCGGAAAGCCGCCGCGCGCCACCACGGCGCGGGCACAGGCGATCAGATTACGCGCGCGGGCATAATAGCCGAGCCCGGCCCACTCGCGCAGCACGTCGGCATCGGGGGCGGCGGCTAGCGCCGCGACCGTCGGCCACAATTCGGTAAAGCGCGCGAAATACCGCGACACCACCAGCGTGCCGGTCTGCTGCAGCATCACCTCGGACAGCCACACCCGGTATGGCGCGGGCGGCGGCGTCCCCGGCGGGCTTCGCCACGGCAGCGCCCGCGCGTGGCGGTCATACCAGGCCAGCAGCGCAGCCGAAACGGTGTCGACGTCCATGCCCGCGCTATGGCATGATCGGCGCATGGCCGAAACCGAATCCCCCGTGCACGGCCGCGCCGCAGCCAAGCATCGCCCAGCTGCGGCGCAGCCCGGCCGCGTTACGGTAAAGCCCGGCTCGCGGCTGGTCAGCGAGCTGATGCCGGCGATCGGCGGGGCCGCGTTCCGCCGCTTCGGCTTCATGCAGAACGCCGTCGTGGCGCGCTGGGCCGAGATCGTCGGGGCGAATTACGCGCGCCATTCGCTGCCCGAGGCGCTGAGCTTTCCCGCCGGCAAGAAGTCCGGCGGCACGCTCAAGGTCTGCGTCACCGGCAGCTTCGCGCCGATGCTCAAGCACGTCGAGCCGCAGGTCATCGAGCGTGTCAATGCCTTCCTCGGCTATGCCGCCGTCGCCCGGCTGGCGCTGCGCCACGGCGACCTGCCCGTACTGGCGCGCCGCCGGGTCAAGACGACCCCCGGTGCGCTGTCGGCCGAGACGCAGTCGACGCTGCGCGACATCGCCGACCCCGACCTGCGCGCCAGCCTCGAATCGCTGGCACAGGCGCTGTCGTCGACGCAGGGCCTGCCGGTGGTGCGGTAGGGGATGCTCCTTCGCTGCTCCCCTCCTTCGGGGAGGGGAGCAGCGAAGCAGCTACTTCGCCCCCGCCTTCGGCCCCCACAGCTCGATCTTCGTTCCGTCCGGATCGACGATCCACGCGAAGCTGCCGTTCGGATCGCTGTCGTCGCGCTTGAGCACGGTGACGCCCTTCGCCTTCAACCGCTCGAGGAACGCGGTCAGGTCGTAGACGCCGAAGTTGATCATATAGTCGCGCTTCGACGGGCTCATGTAATCGGTCGTCTCCGCAAAGGCGTTGACGACCATGACAGGCGGGTGACCGGGCGCGTCATAGCTCAGCTTCGCCCCGCCCCAGCTTTCGAGCTTGATGCCCAGCACATCGCGGTACCACGCCATCAACGCCTTGGGATTCTGGCTCTTGAAGAAGATACCGCCGACGCCGGTAATCCGCCCGACCGGGTCAGCGACGACCGCTGCCGGGGTCGACGAAGCGATCAGCACCATGGTCGTCAGCAGGCTGTGCAGGTCCATCGCGGTGCCACTTCCCCAACCGGGTCCGGACGATGTACCATGTCCCGGGCCGGGCTCCAAGGCGCGCTCGGATCACCGACCCTGCACCTCACAACTTGGAATCCTTGCCAGGCCCGGCTTCCAATGGACCGGACTGGCCAGCAGAAAGGCAGACTATTGTTGAGATCGATCTTCCTGGCGCTTGCTTTCACGGCGATACCGGCGCTGGCGGTTCCTGCGCACAAGGCGACGGCGGCCAAGCCCGTCGCTGCCAGGCCCGTGGTCGACTGGCTGCACACGATCGCGACGACCCCCCAAGGTGGCTTCCGGATCGGCAACCCCGATGCCCCGGTCAAGCTTGTCGAATACGCTTCGCTGACCTGTCCGCACTGTGGCCGGTTCTATGCCACCGGCATGGGCCCGCTGCGCCGCAAATACCTCGCCACCGGCCGGGTCAGCTTCGAGTACCGCAGCTATGTCCTGAACGGGCCCGACATGGCGGCGGCGGTGCTGGCGCGCTGCGACGGGGCAGCGGCGTTCTTCGCGCGCGAAGATGCGCTGTACACGCAGCAGGAGCGCTGGACCACGCCGTTCACGGTGCTGACGCCCGACGATACCGCGAAATACGCCAAGCTGCCGGCCGAGGCGCAGCTGGCCGGACTGGCGCATGCGGGCGGGCTCGACGGCTTCATGGCGGCGAACGGCATGTCCCGCGCGCGCGTGTCGCAATGCCTCGCCGACAAGACGCTGCCCGACCGGCTGTCGACGCTGCGCGACAATGCCGCCAGCATCGGTATCAGCGGCACGCCGATGTTCCTGATCAACGGGCGGCTGATCGCCGGGGTGATCGAATGGCAGGCGCTCGAACCGGCGCTGGTCGCCGCATTGCGCTAGGTGGCGGCACGGCGTTATTGTGGTGCCGACACGAATTGCGAAGGGATCGGAATGCGTAAGTTCGGAACGGCGCTGATGCTGCTGGCGCTCGCGGCCTGCAACAAGCCGGCGGCGACCTCGACGACGACGACCACAGCGGCGAGCGCGCCGGCCGCGACAGCTGGCGCCACGCCGCCGTCGGCGATCACACCGGCAACGGCTGCCGCGGTGACGACGCCGGTGAGTGCGGCGGCGCTGGCGACAGCGCCCGCGACAGCCACCGCCGCCGGCAAGCAGGACTGGACGCAGGTTATCGCCGCGACCCCCGAAGGCGGCTTCCGGATGGGCAACCCCGATGCCAAGGTCAAGCTGGTCGAGTTCGGCGCGCTGACCTGCTCGCATTGCCGCGAATTCCACGAGCAGGGTCTGCCGACGCTCAAGGCGAACTACATCGCCAGCGGCAAGCTCAGCTATGAGTACCGCCCGTTCATCCTGAGTGGCGTCGATTTCCCGCCGTCGCTGCTGGTCCGCTGTCAGCCCGCGCCGGTGGCGTTCAACCTGATCGCGGCGTTCTACGAGAATCAGCCGAGCTGGATATTGCCGTACACCAAGCTGACCGACGACGATTCGAAGCGGCTGCAGGCGCTGCCGCCGGCCGAGCAGATCAAAGGGCTCGGCTTGGCCGGCGGGCTCGACGGCTTCGTCCGCAGCCGCGGCATCCCGCGCGCCAAGTTCGACCAGTGCCTGAGCGATAAGGCCGGTATCGACAAGCTGTCGGCGATCCGCGACGAGGCCACCAACAAATACGGGCTGACCGGCACGCCGTGGTTCGTCGTCAACGGCACGACGCAGAAGGACGTGTTCAACTGGGCGATGCTGCGGCCCAAGCTCGATACCGCGCTGCAGTAGAGGCCAGTCCGGGGGGACGACACGATTTTCGAGCGGTGACCGACAGGTGAGACGATAATCATGGCTGATCCCATTCTCGACCGCGACCGGGTCGATCTGACCAACTGCGACCGCGAACCGATCCATGTTCCTGGCGCGATCCTGCCGCACGGCGTGATGCTGGTGCTCGAGTGCCACACGCTGCGGGTTCTGCAGGCCGCCGGTGACACGGCAGGACTGTTCGGTCGGCCACTGGCCGAGTTGCTCGAACGCCCGGTCGACGACCTGTTCTCGCGCGAACAGGTAAATCGGCTTCGTGCGCTGTGCAAGGAAACCGATCTCGTCAAGCCGCGCCACCTGCTCGATCCGATCCTCCGCGTCGATGCCGATCGCCCGCTCGACGCCAGCGCTCACCGCGTCGGCGACGTCCTCGTCGTCGAGTTCGAGGCGGCCGAGATGAGCGACGCGTTCGTCGCCGACCCGCTCGCCGCCGTGCAGCAGATGGCGGACGGCTTTGGCACCGCCGCGTCACTGTATGACCTCTGCCAGATGGCGACCGCGAGCGTGCGCCGCGTCGCGCAGTACGACCGCGTGATGATCTACCGCTTCATGGCCGACGGCTCGGGCTGGGTGATCGCCGAAAGCCGCACGCCCGGACTCGAGCCCTTCCTCGATCTGCACTATCCGGCCGCCGACATCCCGCAGCAGGCGCGCGCGCTCTACCTAAAGAGCTGGCTGCGGCTGATCACCCAGGTCGATTACGACCCCGCGCCGCTGACGCCGGAACTGAACCCGCGAACCGGCCAGCCGCTCGACATGAGCTATGCGATCCTGCGCGACGTCTCGCCGATCCACCGCGAATATCTGCGCAACATGGGCATCGACGCGTCGATGTCGATCTCGATCATCGTCGCGGGCAAGCTGTGGGGCCTGATCGCCTGTCACCACAACAGCCCCCGCATCCTGCCGCGCCACCTGCGCGCGGTGTGCGAGCTGTTCGGGTCGATCTTCTCGCTTCAACTCGAGGCGCGCGAGAAGAGCGAGCAGTTCGAGTCGCGGCTTGCCAGCCGCAAGATCCTGCAGGAGCTGATGCTCAACCTCGCCGGGGTCGAGGACTATGCATACGGCCTGACGCAGCAGACGCCGAACCTGCTCGACTTCATCCACGGCGGCGACATCGCGCTCGACGGGTCGCGCGGCGGCGGCGTCGCGGTGCGCGTCGAAGGCGACATCACCCATCTCGGGACGACGCCGACCCGCGCGGAGATCACCGCGCTGACCGACTGGCTGGCGACGTACATGACCGAGACCGAGGGCATCTTCGCCACCGACCGGCTGAGCGAAATCTATGCGCCGGCGAAGGCGTTCACCGGCGTCGCCTCGGGGCTGCTGGTGATCGCTGTATCGCGCGACCCGTCGGACTTCATCCTGTGGTTCCGTCCCGAACTGGTCGAGACGGCATTGTGGGCGGGCGATCCGGCGAAGCCGGTGACGGTCGGGGCCGACGGCAGCGATCGACTGTCGCCGCGCAAATCGTTCGAGGCGTGGAAGCATACGGTACGGAACCGGGCACTCCCGTGGAGTGCGGCGGAGACAGATTCCGCCTTCGACCTGCGGGTTTCGCTGCTGCAGGTGGTGCTACGCCGGATCGAGACGGCGGCGCGCGAGCGGGCCAAGGCGCACGACCGCGACAAGCTGCTGATGGCCGAACTCGATCACCGGGTAAAGAACACGCTGGCGAACATCCAGGCGCTGGTCACCCAGTCGAGCCGCAGCGCCGAATCGGTCACCGCCTTCGTCGAAGGGCTCGACAAGCGCATTCATTCGATGGCGAAGGCGCACAGCCTGTTGACCCAGAGCCGATGGGAGGGCGTGTCGGTCGAAGGCCTGCTGCGCGAGGAGCTGGACGTCTATGGCGCGGCGTCGGGGGTGGTTTCACTGGCCGGCGACGATGCCGTGCTGACCCCGAAATCGGCGCTGGCGCTGTCGCTCGCGCTGCACGAGCTTGCCACCAATGCCTCGAAATACGGCGCCTTCTCGGTTCCAGGCGGCAGCGTCGCGGTCCGGTGGCACGTCCGCGACGACCTCGGCCTTGGGCTGTCGTGGACGGAGGCGGGCGGACCGCGGGTGGTGCCGCCGACCCGCCGCGGGTTCGGATCGAGCCTGATCGAGCGGGCGTTGACCCTGGAGACCGGCGGTCGTGCGACGATCGACTATCGGCCTGGCGGCGTCGTTTGCGACATTGTCTTGCCCCGGTCGTCGCTCGTCGAACTGAGCGTCAAGCCGCTTGCCAAGCCTGAGCTTGCGACGATCGAGATCGCCCAGGAGTTGATCCCGGCCGCGCCGCGGGTCCTGATCGTCGAGGATTCATACTTCCTGATTACGACTCTCGAAGAAATGTGCGCGGATTTCGGCTGGGAAGTCGTCGGACCGGCGACCCGTCTCGACGAAGCCCTGGCGATGGCGCGGAGCGAGACGTTCGATGCCGCCTTGCTCGACGTCAATCTCGATGGCGAGATGTCGTGGGAAGTCGCCGACGTGCTGACGGCGCGAGGCATCCCGTTCGCCTTCAGCACCGGCTACGACCAGACCGATATGCTCCCTGCTCGCCTTGTCGGTTCGCATGTCCTGGCGAAACCATATCGTCCCGATGACGTCGCCCGTCTTTTTCGCCAGATGATGGCAAGCGGCGTACCGACGATGGCGTAACCTTGAAGATCGCTATCGCGCACAAGCCCGTCACTTGGTGTGCCGTGAGCAGATGACGTCGACGCTCTGTTGCGAACCGTGCGGCGTTCTTTGAGCTTCTGTGCCGATACGGCGTCGAACACCGGCTCCGGCGGCTTCGGCAAGCTTCGGCCTGATCCTCGCACGCGTCGATCGCGCAGTGGTATTCCAGGGGCCGCTGTTCCATTATGGCGCATGCTGCCGATCGCTGCCTTGCCACTGGCCGTAACCGCCTGCGGGGGCGATAGCGCCGCATCGGTTCCGCTGCCGGCGGCTGTCGTTGCAGCTGTCGCGCCCGCGGTATCGATGTCGTTCAGCCCGGCCGCGATCAAGACGACCGATTTCGCCACACTGACGTGGACGTCGACGAATGCCGCGACCTGTACGGGGTCTGGGGCCTGGACCGGCAGCCAGGCGACCACGGGGACGATCAAGGTTTCGCCACTTGCGGCCGGAAAGAGCACCTATGCGCTATCGTGTACCGGTACCGGCGGTACGACGTCGAGTGCGGCGACGCTGCTCGCGACCAGCCGTGCCGCGGCGCTGCCGATCGGGCTCTATGTCGGCAATCCCAACGGCAACGAGGCTGCCCCGATGGCCCGGTTCCAGTCCGACTGGGACGCCTCGGTCGGGCAGCTGCAGCGGTCGCCGCAGTTCTTCGGGACCTTCGTCGATTTCGGCAAGGATTGGAACGAGTGGGCGAGCAACGCCCGCTGGACGGCATGGTCGTTCAACCAGTCGGGCCGCGTCGCCGGCATGAAACCGGTGATCGGCATCAAGCTGTCGACCAATGCCTATTGGAACCGGCAGAGCGATGCGTTCCGCGAAATCATCGCCGGCCAGCACGACCAGGCTTACCGCGACGTCGTCGCCGCGTGGCGCGATCAGGGCTTCACCGAGCTGCGCTTCCGCATTTCCTACGAATTCGACGGCGGCTTCATGCCCGACAACTTCGGCAACGACGCCGCGACGCTGGCGCTGTGGAAGCAGGCGTTCGCGCATGTCGCCGATCTCATGCACGCGGTGCCCGGCGTCAAGGTGCTGATCGTCTGGAACCCCGCCGACATCAACTGGACGAGCCACGCGCTCCCCGACGCTTATCCGGGCGACAGCTACGTCGATGTCATCGCGTCGGATATCTACAGCGCGCTCTACCCGCTCAGCCTGCACGACTGGTCGGGCGGTCCCGACGCCGCGACGCCGGCGGTGTGGATGCAGAGCGTCACCAACCGCAGCCACTTCTGGGACCATCCGGGCGCGACGCCCGGCAGCGTCGACGGCAGCGGCTGGGGGCTGGTGCAGGCGCTCGCCTTGGCGCTGGCGCATCACAAGCCATTCGCGCTCGGCGAGACCGGCGTCGGCGGCGACGACGTCAAGACCGGGCTGTCGGATGATCCTCAGTTCCCCGCCAATCTGAGCGCGCGCCTGAACGATTTCGTCGCACAAGGCGGCGTCGTCGATCACGTCATCATCTGGGATTACGACGCCAGCGACGGCAAATGGCGCTTCACCGGCGTCCCCGCCAAGGCGGCGACCGCAGCCGCCTGGACCGCGCTCGCCGAGCCCGCGGCCGGACCGTGATCGAGCCTCGCGCGCGCGGACATAAAGATATCTTTATGCTTGCCCGAAGCCCAGTCCCCCGCTATGCGCCGCGCATTACCCGCACAGCCTAGGATATCTTCATGGCCGCCCAGCCCGCGTCGCAGTTCAACGATTATCACGTCACCGATATCAGTCTTGCCGCATGGGGCCGGCGCGAACTGGCGATCGCCGAGACCGAGATGCCGGGGCTGATGTCGTTGCGGCGCGAGTTCGGGCCGACGCAGCCGTTGAAGGGCGCGCGGATCGCCGGCTGCCTGCACATGACGATCCAGACCGCGGCGCTGATCGAGACGCTGACCGCATTGGGGGCCGAGGTGCGCTGGTCGTCGTGCAACATCTTCTCGACGCAGGACCATGCCGCCGCCGCGATCGCCGCTTCGGGTGTGGCGGTGTTCGCGACGAAGGGCGAGACGCTCGCCGAATACTGGCAGTATGTCGACAGCATCTTCCAGTGGCCGAACGGGCAGACCGCGAACCTCATCCTCGACGACGGCGGCGACGCGACCTTCTACATCCTGAAGGGCGCGGCATTGGAGGCCGGCGTCGATCTGCCCGAGCCGACCAACGAGGAAGAGGTCGAATTTTTCGGCCAAATCCGCAAGCGTGCCGCCGCGACGCCGGGCTTCTTCAAGCGCACCCAGGATGCACTGAAAGGCGTGTCGGAGGAGACCACCACCGGCGTCCACCGGCTGTACGAGGTCGCCAAGGTGGGCGGGCTGCCGTTCCCGGCGATCAACGTCAACGACAGCGTCACCAAGTCGAAGTTCGATAACCTGTACGGCTGCAAGGAGAGCCTCGTCGACTCGATCCGCCGCGCCACCGACGTCATGCTCGGCGGTAAGGTGGCGGTCGTCGCAGGCTACGGCGATGTCGGCAAGGGCTCGGCCGCTTCGCTACGGAACGGTGGCGCGCGCGTGATCGTGACCGAAGTCGACCCGATCTGCGCGCTGCAGGCGGCGATGGAGGGGTATCAGGTGCTGACCATGGAGGATGCGGCGCCGATGGCCGACATCTTCGTGACCGCGACCGGCAACAGCGACGTCATCACCATCGACCATATGCGCGCCATGAAGGACCGCGCCATCGTCTGCAACATCGGGCACTTCGACGCCGAAATCCAGATCGGCGCGCTGGCGAACATGGTGTGGGAAGAGGTCAAGCCGCAGGTCGACGAGGTCGTCTTCCCCGACGGCAAGCGGCTGATCGTGCTGGCCAAGGGGCGGCTGGTCAACCTGGGCTGCGGCACCGGGCACCCGAGCTTCGTGATGTCGGCGAGCTTCACCAACCAGGTGCTGGCACAGATCGAGCTGTGGACGCAGGGCAAGAAGTATTCGAACCAGGTCTATGTGCTGCCCAAGCACCTCGACGAGAAGGTCGCCAGCCTCCACCTCGACAAGCTGGGGGTCAAGCTGACCAAGCTGACCGAGAAGCAGGCGGCGTATATCGGCGTGGCGGACCACGGCCCGTTCAAACCGGAGCATTACCGGTATTGAGAGCGAACGTGCTTGCACGCCGATTGCCCGTGCAAGCACGTTTTGATTGCATGGGCTGGTGCTGCCGCCTATGTCGGTGACATGCAACCGCGCCGCGAGCAAAAACCGATCACGATACGCTCCGATTGGGTTGCCAGTCGCCTTGCGGAACTTACCAGCGACGGCCGCAGCCAAGTGCAAGTCATTGAGGAAGCATTGCGGCGCATGCCGGTGCCTGTTCCTGAGGACGCGCAGGCTGCCAAGCTGGCCCGGATCGACGCGCGACTCGAATTGCTGCACCGGCGGGCAAACATTCCTACCATGGCCGAATTCGACGCTCGCGAGTACGACGAGAACGGCAACTTGCGTTGAACATCTCGGTTATTGTCGATACGTCGGCACTCGTCGCCATCGTCCGTGGCGAAAAAGGTTTTCGGGAAATGCGAGCGGTGTTCGCAACCGAGCGCGGCGCGGTACCGACTCCGGTGCTGGTCGAATTCAATCGTGTAATGGCAGAGGCTGGCAATCGTCCTGATCTGGAGGCGCTTGCGCTGCTCGACGACTTCGGCGTGATGATAATGCCTTTTGGTGGGCAGGCAGCACATGCAGCGATCCTCGCCAACGAACGGTTCGGCGGCGGCAACGGCCGGGGCGGCAAGCTCAACTTACTCGATCTGATGGTCTATGCCGTCGCGAAGGTCGAAAACTTGCCGGTGCTTTGCACTGGTAACGATTTCCGCTCGACCGATGTCGCGATCCATCCCGCTAGCCCGATCGGGTGAGCGAGCTTCCGCTTGCGGCACTCGAAGCTGTCGCTGGCTCGCTTGCACCTCGGCTCCGCCCCAGCGACGTCATCGCGCTCTCCGGTGATCTCGGCGCGGGCAAGACGACCTTCGCCCGCGCGGTCCTGCGCGCGCTCGGCTGGGCGGGGGAGGTGCCGTCGCCGACGTTTACGCTGGTGCAGAGCTACGACACCGTGCCGGAGGTTTGGCATGTCGACCTCTACCGGCTGAACACGCCCGGCGAGGCGGCGGCGCTCGGGCTGTGGGAAACCGAGGCGGCGCTGCTGATCGAATGGCCCGAGCGGCTCGGCGCGCTGTTGCCCCCCGACGCGCTGCAGTTGCGGCTCGACGGCAGCGGCGCGACGCGGCGCTTGACAGCGACGGTGCCGGCGGCTTGGGAGGGGCGATGGCCCCCGCAATGATCCCGCCCGCGGCGGCACCCGCATTTCTCGCCGCGCACGGCTGGGGTGGCGCAACGATCCTGCCGCTGGCGGGCGACGCGTCGTTCCGGCGCTATTTCCGGGTCGTCGATGGCGAGCGCACCGCAGTGCTGATGGATGCGCCCCCGACGCACGAGGACAGCCGGCCGTTCCTCAGCGTCGGCAAGCATCTGATCAGCCTCGGCTTTTCCGCACCGCGGCCGCTCGGCGTCGACCTCGACCAGGGCTTTATCCTGCTCGATGATTTCGGCGACGCGCGGGTCACGCCGGTGCTCGAAGCGGCCCCGATGCGCGAGCGGGCTATCTACGAGTCGGCAATCGACGTGCTCGCGGCGCTGCACGCGCACCCGGCGCCGGCGCTCGCGCCCTATGCCGAAAGCGAGCTGCGGCGCGAAGTGCGGATCTTCGCCGAATGGTATCTGCCCGCGGTCGGGCTGGCCGAAGCGCCGGGCTATGACGCGGCGTGGGACGCGGTCTGGCCGGACCTGCTCGCGGCGACTGCGGCGGACCCGGTGCTGACGCTGCGCGACTACCATGCCGACAATCTGATGCTGCTCGACCGCCCGGGTTTGGCCGGGCTGGGGCTGCTCGACTTTCAGGATGCGCTGGTCGGCCATCCGGCCTATGACCTGGTCTCGCTGCTGCAGGACGCGCGCCGCGACGTCCCGACCGAACTGGAGACCGCGATGCTCGACCGGTATTCGACGGCGCGCGGGATCGCCGACACCGAGGGCTTTCGGGCGATCTACGACCTCCTCGGGGCGCAGCGGAATATCAAGATCCTCGGCGTCTTCACCCGGCTGCGCGACCGCGACGGCAGGCTGGGTTATGTCGAGCGCCACCCGCGGCTGTGGGGCTATATCGACCGTAATTTCGCGCAGCCGGCACTCGCCCCGGTACGCGCCTGGTTCGACGCCAACGTGCCGCCGAGCGCCCGCGCGGTGGCCTGGACATGAGCGAAGTTGCGGTCGCGGTTAGCGAAGCTGCCGCGCCTGCGCGCTCGGAGTCCGTCGCAGTTCCGCACACCGCGATGGTGCTCGCCGCCGGCTTGGGCAAGCGGATGCGGCCGCTGACTGCGACGCGCCCCAAGCCGCTGGTCGAGGTCGCGGGGCGGACGCTGCTCGACCGCACGCTCGATCATTTGCATGCCGCCGGGGTGCGGCGGGCGGTGGTCAACGTCCACTACCTCGCCGACCAGATCGAGGCGCATCTGCGGCGCAGCGCGCAGCCGCTCGACATCGCGGTGTCCGACGAGCGCGCGGCGTTGCTCGAAACCGGCGGCGGCGTCGCGCACGCCCTGCCGCTGATCGCGGGCGACCCGTTCTATGTCGTCAACAGCGACAATCTGTGGGTCGACGGCGCGACCTCGTCGTTGCAGCTGCTGGCGCAGCAGTGGGATGCCGGCAAGATGGATGCGCTGCTGCTGCTGGTGCCGCTGGCGCGCGCGACCTCGCATGGCGGGCGCGGCGACTTTCATATGGACCCGACCGGACGGCTGCGCTGGCGGCGCGAGGGCCGGATGGCACCGTTCGTCTACACCGGGCTGCAGATCGTCGCGCGGCGGCTGTTCGACGACGCGCCCGTCGGGGCGTTCGGCTTCCGCCTGTTGTGGGACAGGGCGCACGCGGCGGGGCGGCTGTACGGCGTCATGCACGCCGGACTGTGGAGCGATGTCGGCACACCGGCTGCAGTCGCCGCGACCGAAGCCTTGCTGGCCGCCGCTTGAACAGTCCGCGACCGGGCACGCCGCAGGTTTACACCATCCCGCCGCACGTCGGTTTCGTCGACGCGCTGGCGCAGGGGCTGCTCGACCGCACCGCGGGTGAGCCGCTCGGCTTGGCGCGCGCGCAGGTGTGGCTGCCCAACCGCCGCGCGGTGCGGGCCCTCACGCAGGCGTTCGTGCGGCTGTCGGGCGACGGCCTGCTGCTGCCGCGGATGACGCCGCTCGCCGCAGTCGACGACGACGGCAGCGATTTCGCAGATGAGCTCGATTCGGCGGCGGAGATCGCTTCGGCAGTCGACCCGCTGAAACGCCGCTTACTGCTGGCGCGGCTGGTGCGCCGGTCGCGACCCGACGGGCTGACCTCGATCGAGGCATTGCGGCTCGCCGACCAGCTCGCCGCGGCGTTCGACCTGATCGAATATGAGGAGATCGACGGCGGCCGGTTGAAGCGCCTCGTCGACGAGGACCTCGCCGAGCATTGGCAGCGGACGCTCAAGGTCTTCGAGCTGATGCTCGATATCTGGCCGAGGCTGCTGACTTCATCGGGCGAGATCGATCCCGCGGTGCGCCAGCGGCGGCTGCTCGCGGCGCTGGTGGCGCGCTGGGAGGCGGGCGGCGCACCCGCCGGGCTGATCGTCGCGGCGGGGATGACCGGGGCCGCGCCGCCGACCGCCCGCCTGCTGGCGCGCGTCGCGCGGCTGCCGCAGGGCATGATCGTGCTGCCGGGACTCGATACCGCGATGGGCGAAGCCGAATGGACCGCGATCCGCTGCCATCTGAGCGAGCCCGAGACCGAACACGCCGGAGCGGATAGCGAGGGTCATCCGCAATATGCGCTGAAGTGCCTGCTGCATCATCTCGGCGTCGCGCGCGGCGAGGTCCAGCCGTGGCCGGCATCGACCGCCGCCGACGGCCCCGCTGCGCGGACCGAGGCGGTGGCGCGGGCGATGAGCCCGGCGGCGTTCACCGGTAACTGGCGCGACATGCCCGTGCCGCCGGCGCTGTTCGAAGGTGTGCGGACCGTGGTCGCGACCGACGCGGCGGAGGAGGCGCAGGTCATCGCGCTGGCGTTGCGGCGCGCGCTCGAGACACCGGGCGCGACCGCGGCGCTGGTCACCCCCGACCGCGGGCTGGCGCGGCGGGTCGCGGCGCATTGCGCGCGCTGGGGGGTCGATATCGACGATTCGGCGGGGACGCCGCTGCGGGTGACGCCGCCGGGGGCGCTGCTGCTCGCACTGGTCGAGGCGGCGGCGCGGGGCTTCACGCCGGTGGCGCTGCTGGCGGTGCTGAAGCACCCGCTGGTTCGGCGGGGGGAGGAGCGGCTCGACTGGCTCGACAGCGTCCGGCAGCTCGACCTCGATCTGCGTGGCGTGCGACCGGCACCGGGGCTGGCGGGCATCGTGGCGCGCGTCGACGAGACGGACGCGGAGCGCGCCGTGGCGGCAGCGAAGGCTGGTCGGGAACCTGCCTTGCTGGCACAGTGGTGGCCGACGCTCGAAAATCTGCTCAAGCCATTGGAAGCGCTGTTCGCAGCCGACACCATCGGTCTGAGCCAGCTCGTCGCGGCGCTTCGCGAAGCGGGCAGCGCACTGTGCGGCGACGAGCTGTGGCGCGGTCCCGAAGGCCGCGCCTTGGCCACCCTGGTCGAGGCGCTCGAAGCGCACGGCGACAGCCTCGATGTCTTCGACCCCGGCGATGCGCCGGCGCTCATGGCGGCGTTCCTCGGGGAGACCGCGGTCCGCGCAGCCTTCGGCACGCATCCGCGCCTCGCCATCTACGGGCTGCTCGAAGCGCGGCTGCAGCGCGCCGACCTGATGATCCTCGGCAGCCTGAACGAGGGTAGCTGGCCGCCGCTGCCCGCGCCTGATCCGTGGCTGTCGCCGATGATCCGCAGCCGGTTGAAACTGCCCGCGCTCGAACGCCGGATCGGGCTGGCGGCGCATGATTTCGTCGCGGCGCTCGGCGGCCGCCAGGTGCTGCTGACGCGGGCGCGGCAGGGCGACAGCGCGCCGGGCGTGGCGTCGCGGCTGTGGCTGCGGCTGCAGGCGCTGGCCGGCGAGGCGCTGCAGCCCGATACCGAGCTGCTCGGCTGGGCGCGTGCGCTCGACCGCAGCGCGACGGTGCAGGCGGCCGCCCGCCCGCGCCCCGCGCCGTCCGCCGCGCTCCGCCCGCGAACGATCTCGGTGACCGCGGCCGAGCAGCTGAAGGCCGATCCGTTCAGTTTTTACGCGTCGCGAATGTTGCGGCTGCGCGCGCTCAAGCCGCTCGACGACGACCCCGGCGCGGCCGACCGCGGCATTGCCGTGCACCGTATCCTCGAACGCTGGGTCCGCGGCGGCGATCTCGATCCGGCGGCGCTCGCGGCGCTGACCGAGACCGAGCTGGCGGAGTGGCAGGACCAGCCGCTGATGCAGGCGCTATGGGCCCCGCGCGTCCGCCGCATGATGGACTGGGTGACCGGGACGCTGGCGGCGTGGGAGGCCGACGGCTGGGAGCCGGTCGCGGCGGAGGCGAAGGCGAGCGCGACATTGGCGAACGGCATCGTGCTGACCGGCATCGCCGACCGCATCGACCGCAACCGCGAGGGGCGGCTGGCGGTCATCGACTACAAGACCGGCCCGCCGCCGAGCCACGCGCAATGGGCGGGGGGCTATGCGCTCCAGCTCGGGTTGCTCGGGAGCCTCGCCGCGGCGGGCGAGTTCGGTGATGTGCCTACGGAGCCGGTCGAAGCGCTCCGTTATTGGCAACTCGGCGGCGGCAAGGAGCCCGGCAAGGTCCACGACCGGCTCACCTACTACAAGGACGTGACCCCTGCCGCCGATCACATCGCGGTGACGCGCGCGCTTTTCCTGAAGCTGTGCGACGAGATGCTGCTGGGCGACGCGCCGTTCACCGCCAAGCTGCATCCCGAATATTCGCAGAAATACAGCGATTTCGACCAGCTGGCGCGGGTGCTCGAGTGGCGCGGGCGGCCGGAGAATGTAGCGATTGGCGGGACGTCGTGAAGCGCCTGCAGCCGCTGACCGACGACCAGGCGCACGGTGCAGCGCCGCCCGACCATGCGTGGGTGTCGGCGTCGGCGGGGACCGGCAAGACGCAGGTGCTGACGGCGCGCGTGTTGCGGCTGCTGCTCGGCGGCGCGGTTCCCGAGCGCATCCTGTGCCTGACCTTCACCAAGGCGGCGGCGGCCGAGATGCAGGGGCGCATCTTCGATCGGCTGGCGGCGTGGGCGACGGCGAGCGACGAGGCGCTCCGGCACGATCTCGAGGCGATCCGCGCCGACACCGATGCCGTGACCTGCACCCGCGCGCGTCAGCTGTTCGCGCGGGTGCTGGAGGCGCGGGGCGGGCTGAATGTCCAGACGCTGCACGGCTATGCCCAGTCGCTGCTCGCGAGTTTCCCGCTCGAGGCCGGCATCGCGCCGGGGTTCGCCGCGCTCGACGACCGCTCGGCGCTCAATCTACGCGGGCGGGTGATGGCCGAATCGATCGAGGCGGCGGCGCTGGCGGGCGACACCGGCTTCGCGACCGACCTCGCCGAAATCAGTATCGCCAGCGGCGAGATGCGGCTGGCGGCGATCGCGGCGACATTGGTCCGGCACTACGAATCGATCCGCGAACTCGGTGTCCCGATGAGCTTCGAGGTGCAGCTGCGGCGCAAGTTCGGGTTGCCCGCCGATGGCAGCAGCGCGGACGTCCTCGGCGCGATGATCGCCGAGTTGGACCACCTCGGGCTGCGGCGGCTGGCGCAACTGTTCGCAGGTCACGGCGGCGTGCAGTCGGAGGAGCGGGCCGAAACGCTGTTCTGGTGGCTCGATTGTGCGCTCCACGCGCAGGTCGAGCATTTCGGTAAGCTGCATCAGGTCTTCCACCGCCAGGACGGCGTGCCACGCGCCAGCCTTGTCCCCGGCGGCAAGCGCGTCGATCCGCACCATGTCTCGCAGGCGGCGCGACTGTGCGAAGCGATCGGCGCGGTCCACGACTGTAAAGTGCTGTTCGACGTCGCCGCCACCGCCGCGCGCCACCTGCGCGTCGGGGCGCGGCTCGGCGGGGCGTATGCCGACCATAAGCGGCGCGCCGGAGTCATCGACTACGACGACATGATCGTCCGCGCCGCGCGATTGCTGACACAGGTGGGGATGGGCGACTGGGTGCGCTACAAGCTCGACCGCCGCATCGATCATCTGCTCGTCGACGAGGCGCAGGATACCAACGCCGACCAGTGGGCGATCGTGGCGGCGCTGACCGACGAGTTCTTCGACGGCGAGGGCGCGCGCGACGTCCACCGCACGCTGTTCGTCGTCGGCGATTTCAAGCAGGCGATCTTCAGCTTCCAGGGGTCGGACCCGCGCATCTTCAACGACAACCGCGGAGTGTTCCAGGGCAAGGCGGCGGACGCGCTGCTCGGCTGGCGCGACGTGCCGCTGTCGGCCTCGTTCCGTTCGGTGCCCGCCGTGCTCGAAGTCGTCGACGCGGTGGTCGAGGAGCTCGGCCCCGACGCTTTCGGTCGCCCGGACCCGATCCCGGCGCATGTCGCGGCACGCGGCGACCTGGCAGGTGCCGTGACGCTGTGGCCGCCGCTCGTGCCCGAGGTTGGCGATGTCGATCCCGACGAGGATGCCGGCGAGGCCAAGTGGCTGCCCAAGGCGCAGGTGCAGATGGCGCACCGGCTGGCGCAGCAGATCGCGGCGTGGCTCGATCCGGACGCGCCGCTCCTGCTGCCCGCGCGCGGCCGGGCGGTTCAGCCGCAGGATATTCTCGTGCTGGTGCGCAGCCGCGGCGAGTTCGTCAGCGCGCTGGTCGCGGCGCTGCACGACCTGAATGTGCCGGTGGCGGGCGTCGACCGGCTGCGGCTGACGGCGCCGCTGGCGGTGCAGGACTGCCTCGCGCTGATCCGTTTTGCGCTGCAGCCGGGCGATGACCTGACGTGCGCGGCGCTGCTGACCTCGCCATTCCTCGGCTGGGATCACGACGCGCTGTTCGCGCTGACGCACGGGCGACGCGGCAGTCTGTGGAGCGCGCTGCGAACCGCGCGCGGGCAGCTGGCGAACGAGGCGGCGGACTGGCTCGGCGAGGTCTTGCGACTGGCCGACTTCACCGCACCATATGAATTCCTCGAACAGATCCTGTCCGGTCCGCTGAACGGCCGCCGCAAGCTGCTCAAGCGGCTTGGCGGCGAGGCGCTGGAGGCGGTGTCGGCGCTGCTGACGCAGGCGCTGGCGTTCGAGGCGGCGAACGCGTCGTCGCTGCAGGGTTTCCTGAGCTGGGTCGAGGCCGACGATGTCGACCTCAAGCGCGACCCCGAAGCGCCCGTCGACGCGGTCCGCATCCTGACCGTCCACGCGGCGAAGGGCCTGCAGGCACCGGTCGTCGTGCTCGCCGATGCGACCGCGGCGCCGCAAGCCGACACCAGCGGGCATGTCATGCTCGAACTCGGGAATCCGCCGGTCGCGGTGCCGGTGTTCCACGGCGGCAAGGCCGGGCGGCTCGGCCCGATCGAGGCGCGTGCGGCCGCTGCCGATGCGGACCGCGCCGCCGAACACTGGCGGCTGCTGTACGTCGCGCTGACCCGCGCCGAGGATTTGCTGTTCGTCGGCGGCGCGCTGCCCCGCGCGAAAAGCGCCAAGACCCCGCCCAAGCTCCCCGACGACAGCTGGTACGCGCATGTCGAGGCGGCGGTCGTCGGCAAGTGGGAGCCCGAGGAGGAACCCGACGCACTGTGGGGCAGCGTCCGCCGTCACCGCGCCGGATCGGCACCGCCGGTGATCGACACCGCACCCGCAGCGCTTATCCCCGTTGCGGCGCTGCCCGGCTGGGCACTCGCGCCGGCCACCCCGGAGCTGCGCCCGCCCCAGCCGCTGAGCCCATCGGCGATCGCCGCCGACGACAAATTCCAACCGCCCCCGGGGCCCACGCCCCAGGCGGCGGCACGGCGCGG
>JANOOK010000052.1:0-9720 GCA_031421275.1 Sphingomonadaceae bacterium | reverse complement strand
CGATGATCCGAATTCGCTCTCGCGCGTAATGCACGTGGAACGTCTCTGAAGAGTGTTCGTCGACGGCGATGGACAGGCCGCTGCAACCGGATGTGAGTCGCATGGCGCTGAACGATTTCCGGCATCTCGACCCGACGCTGTCGATCGATGCCGACATTTGCATCGTCGGCAGCGGTCCGGCGGGCTGGACGCTGGCCGAGGAACTGCACGACAGCGGCTTGCGCATCGTCGTGCTCGAGAGCGGCGGCGTCGCCGAGAGCGGCGGCTGTGCCGGGCGCGAGCATGAGGCGCATGCGCTGAACACGACCGAGGATGTCGGGGTGCCGCTGTTCAACGGGCGCTGCCGGACGCTCGGCGGCACGCCGGAGATCATCCCGTGGGGCAACCGCTGCATCGCGCTCGACGACATCGATTACGAGGCGCGCCCGTGGGTGCCGTCCTCGGGCTGGCCGTTCGAAGCCAAGATGATCGCGCCCTATCTCGACCGCGCCTCGCGGCATCTCGGTGCCGGACCGTACCTCCCCGACGGCCCGCCCGATACGATCGGCAAGTTCAAGCCCGCGGTCGACCCCGACCAGTTGCACAATGTCTGCTGGTCGTTCGGTCGCCAGGACGACGGCGGCACCGTCCGCTATGCCCAGCGCTTCCGCCAGGCACCGAAGGACCACGTCCGGGTCATCGTCAACGCCACCGTCACCCACCTGAACACCAACGCTGCGGGCGACCGAATTGAATCGGTCGAGATCGCGCATGTCGACGGCCCTCGCACCACTGTCCACGCAACCGCCGTCGTGCTCTGCGCGGGTGGCATCGAGAATGCCCGCATCCTGCTCTACTCGAACCGGCAAACCCCCGCTGGCATCGGCAACGCGCACGATCTCGTCGGGCGATATCTGATGGATCATCCGCGCGACCACAACAAGACGGTGACCTTTGACCCGAAAGCAGCGGGCGTCCTGCATCGGCTGTTCGGACCGTATATGTTCGACGCCGGGGCGGGCCGCCGCGAATATGTCGGTGGCCTCGCGCTCAGTGCCACGGCGCAGCGCCGCGAGCAGTTGCTCAACTGCGCTGCCTGGCCGGCCCTGGATTATTTCGAGGACGACCCGATCGCGGGACTGCAGCGCTTGAAGCGCGGCGACCGCAGCCGGGCTACGACCGATCTGCGGCTGGCGGTATCGCACCCTGGGCTGGTCGCGAAAGCCGTGCAGTCCTGGGCGCGGCGGCAGCCGATGCGGACGACGTATAAGGGGGTCGGACTGTTCCTCGCTTCCGAGCAGACGCCCAACCCCGACAGCCGCGTCACGCTGAGCGACAAGGTGGATGCACTCGGGCTGCCGATCGCCCGGACCGACTGGCGGATCGGCGAGCTCGACCGCCGGTCGCAGGCGGCGCTCGCGATGCGTATCAGGACCGAGTTCGCCCGGCTCAGGCTGCCCGAGGCGCAAGTGGCGGCGTGGGTCCAAGACGGCTGCTACGATACGGCCGTGCTGTCCGACGGCTGCCATCCGACCGGAACCACGCGCATGGCAAGTGACGCGCGAACCGGCGTGGTCGACCCGGATTGCCAGGTCTTCGGTGTCGACGGGCTGTTCATCGCCGGCAGCTCGGTGTTTCCGACTGCCGGGCATGCCAACCCGACCCTGATGATCGTCGCGCTGTCGTGCCGCTTGGCCGACCATCTCAAGCTGCGCATCTCACGGCAGGCTGAACCGGGCTCGCGGGATCGCGCGCCGATGCCGCGAGCGATGGCCGCGCCGGCTGGCACCGGCGACCCTGGTGAACGGGCGGCGAGCCTAGCCGGCAGCCGGCCGTGACCGAAGCTCAAGACCCGCGACCGGTCGCGTCGATCAGCGGCAAGACCGCTGCGGTTACCGGTGCCAGCGGCTTTATCGGCGGGCGGCTGGTGGAGCGTCTGATCGAGCAGGGCGTCGCGGTCACCTGCCTATTGCGCGGCAAGCCCGGTGTCGGCTTGCAAGCCACTGGTGCCGGCTTCGTTACCCTCGACATCGCCGATCGGGAGGCGTTGCAGCGTGCCCTGCACGGTGTCGACCATGTTTTCCACCTCGCCTATGACTGGGAGGATGCGGACTGGAATTTCCGGGCCCTGCGCGCCCTCATTTCAGTGTGCGGCGAGGGTCATCGGCGGCTGGTCCACACGAGCAGCTTCGTCGCTTACGACATTCCGCCCGCCGGCGAGTTGACCGAGGAGACGATCGGCACGACCGCGACCTGCGGCTACGCGCATGTAAAGCGCGCACTCGACGAGGAGCTGATCAAGGCGGTGCGGCAGGGAGCGGTCGAGGCGGCCATCGTCCAGCCGACTATCGTCTATGGGCCACGGTCGGCACCGTGGACGGTCGAGCCGTCGGAGATGCTTCGGCACGGCACCGTCGTACTGCCCGACCGCGGCGAAGGGGTCTGCAACGCGGTCTATGTCGACGATGTCGTCACCGGTATGATCCTCGCCGCGACCGAGCCGGCGGCGATTGGCCAGCGTTTCCTGATCTCCGGCGAGCCGGTGACGTGGGCGCAATTTTATGAAGCGATGGCGCAGGCTGCGGGGGCGAAAGGGCCGGTGTATCTGCCTGCCGAGATGATCGTCGATGAGAACAGGCGGCTTCGCAAGCTGCAGCGGATCGCCACGTCGCCGCGGCGAATGCTTCGCATCCTCGCTCAGCGGCGGCTGACGGGAAAGCTGATCCGCGGCGGGCTGAGGCTGCTGCCCGGCAGTCTCGGCGCGGGCGCGCGCGACCGGCTTTACGGACCGCCGTCGCGCCAGCGCAAGCACATCCATATGCCCGACCGCGGGCGTCTCGAATTTCTGCAGGGGCGCTCGACGATCAGATCGGGCAAGGCCAAACGCCTGCTCGGCTATGTGCCGCAATTTGATCTCGCGGCGGGAATGATCCCGACCGCCCGCTTTCTGGCGGCGACGACAGCAGGCCGTTCGTCGTGGATGAAACGTCCATCCTCTTGAAATTTGTGCCAGCGCGCGCGTGGGTTGAAGGTATTCCAAGTGGCTGCGGTCGACGTATTGATACCGGTCTACAATGCCGGAAAGACGGTGCGCCAGACGCTCGACAGCGTTCGCAGTCAGACGATGGCCGATTTCCGCGTCATCGTGATCGACGACGGCTCGACCGATAATAGCGCGGCGGTACTCGCCGAAATGGCCGCACGCGATTCCCGTATCGAGGTGCATCGGCAGCCGAACAGCGGTATCGTCGATGCCCTGAACGTGGGCCTGCGGCGCTGCACGGCGGAGTTCATCGCCCGGCTCGACGGTGACGATCTATGCTTCCCGAACCGGCTTGAGGTTCAGCTCGACTATCTGCGCGGGCATCCCGGGGTCGTGGCGGTCGGCGCGGCCGCTCGTCATATCGACGCCGATGGTGTGCCGCTCAGTACCGTCGCGCGGATGGGGGATCCCGAGCTTGCAAATCCCTACTATGTGCCGTCGTCGGAGCCGTACATCATCCACCCTTTCCTGATGGTCCGCCGCGCCGCTATCGAAGCGGTTGGCGGCTACCGCTATGTCTATCACGCCGAAGATACCGATTTATACTGGCGACTGCGTAATCGAGGCCGGCTCGTCAACCTTAAAGAAATCCTCGGCGACTACCGCATGCACGCCGAAAGCATTTCCGGCACTTCGATCCTGAACGGGCGGGTTTCGGCATTGAGCTCGCAACTCGCCAGCCTGTCGGAGCAGCGGCGGCAGCGCGGCGCGACCGATCTGGTCTTCAGGAAGGAGAGCCTTGCCGCGTACAAGCACGCGGGCACGCTGGCGGCGATGGTCGAACTCGCCGCGGACGGTATGGAGGATAGTGAGCGGCGGTATCTGACGCAGGCCACCGTCGGCAAGCTGCTCGAGCTCGCCGCCTACCGCCCGTTCGAGCTCGATACGCTGGACTGTGAATATGTTGGCGAGGTTGCTCGTCGTGGCTTCGGCAACTTGACCGCGGAGAATGCCGGAGTGCTCAATCGCCGGATCTGCGGCAGCGCCGCCCGTATCGCGACGTCGGGCCGGACCAGAGACGCGCTCAAGATGATCCCGGCTCGACTGATGCCGTCGTTTGCGCCGCGTTACGTCTCGCGTGCGATGTTGCCGGCGTCGCTCAGCCGGCGGTTGCGCCGCAAAGGAACCAGGGAATCGCCCTATACATAGCCGATGCGACGCTCGACTCTGCCGCCGCCAAACGGCAAACAGCGGCCGTGACCGCAAACCCTGTCCCGCAGAATGCCGTCCCGCGCGCCGTCGATGAGCTGCGGCGGGCGCAGATCGTCCGCATCGACAGCCCCGGCGGCAGCCTCGACGTGCTCGCGGCCGAACTCGCCGACGCGCCGTCGCTAACGCTGCTCGAAGTTGATGCGCGCGCCGGGCTGGTGGTCACGCACCGCCGCGCCGCGGTGCTGCACCTCGTCAACCAGCTGGGCGCGGCAGGGCAGGCGGCGGTCTGGATCGATCGCCCCGGATGGCTCGACCTGACGATGAGCATCGCCACCATCGACCCGATCAGCGATCTTGCGACGCCGCTGAAGGGGCCGCTGCGGACGCGCGATACGGGGCCGCTTGGCGAAGCGGCAGCGGCGGCGCTCCGTCTTGCAAAACTCGGCGGGTTGCTGCCCGCGGTCTTCGCGGTGCCAACCTCCGAAGTTCCAGCTCCCGGAGCCGTACCGCTGCGGGTCGGCGCGGTCGACGTGCTCGGCTATGCGCGCGCCGACCGGCTGCGCATCGTCGCGCGCGCCCGGCTGCCGCTGGCCGAGGCACCCGGCACCGAGGTCGTCGCCTTCCGCCCTGCCGAGGGCGGCCCCGAGCATCTGGCACTGGTGATCAGCCCGGCTTATCCGCCGGCCGCCCCCGTGCCGAGCGGGCCGTTACTCGTACGGTTACATTCGGCATGCCTGACCGGCGACGTGCTCGGCTCGCTCAAATGCGATTGCGGACCGCAGCTCCGCGCCGCAGTCGCTGCGATCGTCGCCGATCCGCGCGGCGGCATCCTGCTCTATCTGCAGCAGGAGGGGCGCGGTATCGGACTGATCAACAAGCTCCGTGCCTATGCGCTGCAGGATCAGGGCTTCGACACCGTCGACGCCAACTTGCGGCTCGGCTTCGAAAGCGACGAGCGCGATTTCGCGGTGGCCGCGGTGATGCTGCGCCAGCTTGGCGTCGGCACGATACGGCTGCTGACCAACAATCCCGACAAGGTCGCCAGCCTGCAGGAGCACGGCATCGACGTCGCCGAACGCGTCGCGCACGCGATGCCGCCCAACCCACACAACACCGCCTACCTCGACACCAAACGCGATCGTAGCGGGCATTATCTATGAGCCGTGCGTTATGGCGGTGATCGTCGACAGCGCCGCCCGGCTGCTGACCGCGTTCGACCGAGAAATCCCGTGTGCAATCGGACGGAGCGGCGCTTGCGACGCCGCAGCCAAGCGCGAAGGCGATGGCTGTACCCCGCGCGGTACGTTCGCGCTATGCACCGCGTTGTTGCGGCCCGATCGGGTTGCGGTGCCGGCGACCACGTTCCCATGGCGCTGGTTGCGCCCGGACGACGGCTGGTCCGACGACCCCGCCGACCCCGCTTATAATCGCCCGGTCCGTCATCCGCATCCGGCGTCGGCCGAGGCGCTGTGGCGCGATGACGGGGCCTACGACATCATATTGGTCATCGGCTGGAATGACGCTCCGCCGTTGCCTGGCCGGGGCAGCGCGATCTTCCTGCACTGCAGTGAGCCTGGTGGAACGGCGACAGCCGGCTGTGTCGCGATCGACCGCGCCGATCTAAGCGCGCTGCTCGACCGGCTGCAGCCGGGCGCGACGATCACGATCGTTTAAGCGCGCGCCCCGAACAGCGCACTCCCGACCCGCACCGCGGTCGCACCGAGCATGATGGCGGTCTCGAAGTCGTCCGACATGCCCATGCTGAGCTGGGGCAAGTCGTGCTCGGCGGCGAGCTTGGCCAGCAATGCGAAGAACGGTGCCGGCTCGATCCCGGCAGGCGGCACCGCCATCAGCCCGACGACCGGCAACCCTGCCTTTCGGGCAAGATCGAGCAGCCCCGGCAGCGCGGCAATCGCGCAGCCCCCCTTCTGCGGCTCTTGGCCGATATTGACCTGCACGAAGCAGTCCGGCCGCCGGCCTTGCGCCACCATCGCACGCGCCAGCGCGTCGACCAGCGACGAACGGTCGACCGCGTGGACCACGTCGAAATGCGCCACCGCCTCGGCTGCCTTGTTCGACTGGAGCTGCCCGATGAGGTGCAGTCGCACGCCGGGGTAGCCCGCTCGCAGCCCCGGCCACTTCGCCAGCGACTCCTGCACGCGGTTTTCGCCGAACGAGCGCTGGCCCGCGCGCAGGAATGGCGTGATCTCTGCAGGGCCGTAGGTTTTCGACACCGCGATCAGCTCGACGGTCGCAGCGTCGCGTTCGGTTAGCCGTGCGGCGGCGGCGATCCTGGCGCGGATCGCAGCAAGCCGTCCGGCAGCGGCCTCGACCACTGCAAGCGCGCCCGCACTGTCGTCGATCACCGCTGCTGCTTCGATTTCGCCCACGCCATGATTATAGTCGCAAGCTTCGCTTCCCGCCAACACCGATCGACGCGCCGAACATCGCTAGAAGGCGAACGCGGTTCCCAGATAGACCGCGCGGTCGTTGCGCTGCGGGTCGGTCAGCCCGCCGTCGGCCGGTGTCAGCTTGTAGCGCAGTCCGCCGGTCACCGCGATCCCCGGCGCGACGGCATAGGCGCCGCCGACTTCGACCGAGTAGCGCCGCTCGGCCGGTGTCTGCACGAGCGTTGCGCCATTGACCACCGCCGCGATCGTCTCCGAGCCGAGCTGGACGCTGGTCTTCCAGCTCTTGCCGCGATAGCTCAGACCGAGGTCGACGGCTTCGCGCATTGGGGCGGTCAGGCTGGTCGGGACGCTGCCGGCAAGAAGAATATTTTCAGCCCGCGTATAGCCACCCGACACGGCAAAGCCGCGGTAACCGACCGACATATCGACATTATACGCGGTCGGTCCCGGTCCGGCATATTGGGCGGGTGCAGCCGCGCGCGAAGTATCCGCGGTAGCGGCAACGACGCGTGAGTTGACGCCGAGCGACAGCGACCGGCGGCTATCGCTCGACCCCGACGGCGTGAACCGGAACGCATGCTCGGCGGTTTGCATCCGCGCCGTCGCGGCAGTTTGGCCGGGGGGCGTGAAGCTGAACCGCGTCGTGTCGAGCAGCGCCGGCGCGAACGAGCTTTGGGTGCCGGGACGCAGATGCTCGATCCCGCCATCGGCATCGACGCTCCTGACCGGCCCCTTGACGGCGGCGTGCGCCTTACCATGCTTGGCGGCCGTGGCGGACTGAAGGGCGGCGAACGCCGGACACGCGCTCAGCGTCAGCGTCAGCGCTGCCGCTGCCCATAGTGCCGACCGGACTGAAGCCGGTGTTTGCGAGTCGATCCGCGTCATATCGTTGTCCGTATAACAAGGCGTTTCGCCGTCGCCCAGCGCATCCGTTCCATATATCGGCCGAGGTTAACTTTCCTTGCCGATAGTGTCTTTACGTCCACAACCACGTCCCGACCCCTGCACGCGTCGTGCGCCCAAGCTCGGGCCGAGCCGTTACCGATGGGGCTTTGCGCTTGCCCCGCGCCCTCCCTATAAGAACGGCCGAAGGTCAACGGAGTTCAGGCATGGTCGTACGTCGAGCACAATATGCGGCAATCGCGCTGATAGCGCTGGCCGCGCTCGGCGGCTGTTCGCACCAGCGTCACAAGAAGGGCCCGGCGGCGGCAGCGCTCGCCCCGGCGCGGCTGGCGACGATCGGCGTCAACAGCTATCTGTGGCAGGCGAGCCTCGAGACGCTCAAGTTCATGCCGCTGGCGACCGTCGATTCGAACGGCGGCGTGATCGTCACCGACTGGTATCTCAACCCGCAGTCGCCGAACGAGCGCATCAAGCTCACCGTCAGCATCCTCGACACCGAGCTGCGCGCCGATGCGCTGCGCGTCACCGCCAATCGGCAGGAGCATAATGTCGCGGGCTGGACCGAAGCCCCGGTCCGGGCCGGCACCGTGCAGAAGCTCGAGGAAGTGATCCTCGGCCGCGCGCGCGACCTGCGCCGGGTACAGATCGCCGGGTGACCTCGACGCCTTCCGCCGACGGCTCGAATGCTGTGAACGCGACGGCTGCGCCTTCTGCACGCTTCGATCCGCAAGCGGCCGAGGCGCGCTGGCAGCAGGTCTGGGCCGAACGCCGGACCTTCGTCGCCGACGACCGCTCGCCGAAGCCCAAGACCTATGTGCTCGAGATGTTTCCCTATCCGTCGGGACGCATCCACATCGGCCATGTCCGCAATTACGCGATGGGCGACGTCATCGCGCGGGTCCGCCGCGCGCAGGGCTTCGAAGTGCTGCATCCGATGGGCTGGGATGCCTTCGGCATGCCCGCCGAAAATGCCGCGATCGAGCGCGGCGTCCACCCCGGCGACTGGACCCGCGCCAACATCGCCACCATGCGCGGCCAGCTGCAGCGGCTCGGCTTCGCGCTCGACTGGAGCCGCGAACTGGCGACCTGCGAGCCCGATTACTACGGCCACGAGCAGGCGCTGTTCCTCGACCTGCTGGCGGCCGGGCTCGTTTACCGCAAGGCGAGTTCGGTCAACTGGGACCCGGTCGATCACACCGTATTGGCGAACGAGCAGGTCATCGACGGGAAGGGCTGGCGCTCGGGCGCGCCGGTCGAGCGGCGGCGGCTGAACCAGTGGTTCCTCAAGATCACCGACTTCGCCGACGAGCTGCTGGACGGCCTCGCCGGCCTCGACCATTGGCCCGACAAGGTGCGCCTGATGCAGGAGAACTGGATCGGCAAGAGCCAGGGGCTGCGGTTCACCTTCCGGGTGGCCGACAGTGACCGCAGCTTCGACGTCTTCACCACCCGCCCCGACACGCTGTTCGGCGCGAGCTTCGCCGCGGTCGCGCCCGATCATCCGCTGGCGCTGGCGCTCGCCGCCGACAACCCGGCGCTCGCGGCGTTCAACGCCGCCTGCCTCGCCACCGGCACCGCGGCGGCCGCGGTCGAGGGCCAGGAGAAACAGGGCTTCGACACCGGGCTGTCGGTCATCCATCCGCTCGACCCGAGTATCCGCCTGCCGGTGTTCGTTGCCAATTTCGTGTTGATGGACTACGGCACCGGGGCGATCTTCGGCTGCCCGGCGCACGACCAGCGCGACCTCGATTTCGCGCGCAAATACGCGCTGCCGGTGCCCCGCGTCGTCGCTCCCGCGGGCGAAGTGCCCGGTCCGATCGGCGACGAGGCCTACACCGGCCCCGGCGTGCTGGTGAACTCGCGCTGGCTCGACGGACTCGACATCGAAGCGGGCAAGCGCGCCGTCGTCGAGCGTGCCGAAGGCGAAGGCTGGGGCGACGGCACCATCGTCTGGCGCTTACGCGACTGGGGCGTGTCGCGGCAGCGCTATTGGGGGACACCGATCCCGATCATCCACTGCGAATTCTGCGGCGCGCTGCCGGTGCCGCGCGCCGACCTGCCGGTGGTGTTGCCCGACGACGTGACCTTCGACCAGCCCGGCAACCCGCTCGACCGCCACCCGACCTGGGCGAACGTCGCCTGTCCGAACTGCCGCGGCCCTGCCCGGCGCGAGACCGACACGCTCGACACCTTCGTCAACTCGTCATGGTACTTCCTGCGCTTCGCCAGCGC
>JANOOK010000051.1:0-2194 GCA_031421275.1 Sphingomonadaceae bacterium | reverse complement strand
AGGATGTAATTATATTCCCCCCAGTGGCTGATCTCGTCCTTGGCGCGGCGCATCCGCTCGGCGATGACCGCGTCGGGGTCGGTGCCGCGACCGCGCAAGCGCCGCTCGAGCTCGGCCATCGTCGGCGGCAGGATGAACACCCGCACTAGGTCACTCGCGGCGTCGGTCTGCTGGAGCTGCTGCGTACCCTGCCAGTCGATGTCGAACAGCACGTCTTGGCCCGCGTGCAGCGTCGTCTCGACGAGCGCACGCGGCGTGCCATAGCGATTGCCGAACACCGTCGCCCATTCGAGCAGCTCGTCGTTCGTAAGCATGCGGTCGAAGGCGGCGGCACCGACGAAGTGGTAATCGTGCCCGTCGATCTCGCCCGGCCGCGGCGGGCGGGTGGTCACCGACACCGACATGACGATGTGCGGGTCGCCTTCGAGCAGCCGCCGCGACATCGTCGTCTTGCCCGCGCCGCTCGGGCTCGACAGCACGAACATCAGGCCTCGGCGGGCGGGAGCGGCGGCGCGGGCGAACTGGGTCATGGCGGTGTGTAGCGCGGCGATACCGGCACGTCACGCGGCCAGCACCGCCCAAAATTGAGGCAGCTGCATCGACGCTGGGCAAAGCACCCGCCGCAAGAATCGGTTCGCAGTTGCGAAATGCCCCGTTCACCGGCTGGCACGGGCTGTGCTAGGCTGCGCCAAAGCGGGGTAAGCGCACATGAAAAAAATCGAAGCCGTGATCAAGCCGTTCAAGCTCGACGAGGTCAAGGAGGCGCTGCACGAGGTCGGCGTCTCGGGCATTACCGTCACCGAGGCGAAGGGCTTCGGGCGTCAGAAGGGCCATACCGAATTGTATCGCGGTGCCGAATACGTCGTCGACTTCCTGCCGAAAGTTCGCCTCGAGGTCGTCGTCGACGACGACCAGGCCGACCGCGTCGTCGAGGCGATCGCCAACGCCGCCCGCACCGGGCGGATCGGTGACGGCAAGATCTTCGTGTCGACGATCGAAGGCGCGGTCCGGATTCGGACGGGCGAACGGGATTCGGATGCGATTTGATGACGATGTCATCGTCACTCGCATGTTTGAGCGCGATGACGGCGACGTGCTGCTGCTCATTCACAAGCCGCGTCCGGACCCCAAGCCAGAAAGCGATATCGATCCCGCTAGAACGCCCTGGAAATGCTTTTACACAATCAGATTTCCGGACGGTGAGATTAAACACCGGTCCTGCACGGGCATCGACGGCATGCAAGCGCTGCTGCTCGCCATCGGGGCCGCTGCTGGCGACATACGGCGCACCCGCGACGGAACAGGCGCTGCACGGTCAATTATACGCTGGCTGGGCGAAACCGATCTGGGCTTGAGCATTCAACATTTCGACTAAACGGGCGGCAGTCGTCCGAGCGAGGGAAGAAACATGGCGAACACTCCATCCAATATTCTCGACATGATCAAGGAGAAGGAGATCGAATGGGTCGATCTGCGCTTCACCGATCCCAAGGGCAAGTGGCAGCATCTGACGATGGTGTCGTCGGTGGTCGACGAGGATCAGCTCACCGACGGCTTCATGTTCGACGGCAGCTCGATCGCCGGGTGGAAGGCGATCAACGAGTCGGATATGATCCTGAAGCCCGACCTCGACGCGGTGTTCTTCGATCCGTTCTCGGCGACGCCGATGATGATCCTGGTGTGCGATATCGTCGAGCCATCGACCGGACAGCTCTACGACCGCGACCCGCGCTCGACCGCCAAGCGCGGCGAGATGTACCTGAAGTCGAGCGGCATCGGCGACACCATCTACATCGGCCCGGAGGCCGAGTTCTTCGTGTTCGACGACGTGCGCTTCGAGATCGGCTACAATGTCGGCAGCTATGAGCTGAACGACATCGAGCTGCCGACCAACACCGGCACCAAGTACGAGAACGGCAACATGGGCCACCGGCCGCGCGTCAAGGGCGGTTACTTCCCGGTCGCCCCGGTCGACAGCGCCGTCGACCTGCGCGGCGAGATGGTCTCGACGATGCTCGAGATGGGGCTGCCGTGCGACAAGCACCACCACGAGGTCGCCGCGGCGCAGCACGAGCTCGGGCTGACCTATGGCACGCTGACCACGACGGCCGACCGCATGCAGGTGTACAAGTACGTCGTCCATCAGGTCGCGCATGCCTATGGCAAGACTGCGACGTTCATGCCCAAGCCGATC
>JANOOK010000050.1:0-5338 GCA_031421275.1 Sphingomonadaceae bacterium | reverse complement strand
CCCCGCCGCCTCGGCGCGCGCTGCCGCGCCCGCGTTGACGATGCCCTGCTGCATCCATACCGCCTTCGCCCCGACCGCGATCGCCTGGTCGACGACCTCGTCGACCTCCTCGGCCCGCCGGAACACGTCGACGATGTCGATCGCCTCGCCGATCTGCGCCAGTTCGCGCCAGACGAACTCGCCGTGGATATGCTCGCCGGTAAGGCGCGGATTGACCGGGTAGACGCGGTAGCCGTGCGCCTGCAGCGCGCGCATCACCTGGTTGCTCGGCCGCAGCGGGCTGTCCGAGATACCGACGAGCGCGATCACGCGGGCCTCGCTCAGCAGGGTGCGGATGCTATCGTCGCTGGTGATCGGCATGGGGAGGCTCTCCTAGATGCTGACACTCTCCGCGACCCGCGCGGCGAGGACCGCAAACGCGTCGGCCTGCGGACCGGTGCCCGCCGCGGGCGGCGTTCCCGCATCCGAGGCGGCGCGCAGCGCGCCGTCGAGCGGGATCGCCCCGTGGAACGGCACGCCGAGCGTCGCCGCCGTGGCTTCGGCACCGCCGTGGCCGAAGATGTCGCTGCGCTCGCCGCAGTGCGGGCAGGCGAAGCTGCTCATGTTCTCGACGATGCCGAGCACCGGCACGCCGACCTGGCCGAACATCGCGATGGCGCGGCGCGCGTCGATCAGCGCGAGGTCCTGCGGCGTCGAGACGATCACCGCGCCGCTGGGCTTGAGCTTCTGCGCCAGCGTCAGCTGGATGTCGCCGGTGCCGGGCGGCAGGTCCACGACCAGGCAGTCGAGCACGCCCCAGTCGGCCTGCTCGACCATCTGCAGCATGGCGGACGACGCCATCGGCCCGCGCCAGACGATCGCCTTTTCGGGATCTGTCATCATCCCCATCGACAGCGCCTTCAGCCCGTGGACGCTGACCGGCTGCAGCCGCTTGCCCGCCAGCTGGGTGCGCCCGGTGATGCCGAGCAGGGTCGGTACCGACGGGCCGTAGATGTCGGCGTCGAGCAGCCCGATGGCCAAGCCGCGCCGGGCGAGTGCGACGGCAAGGTTCGCCGCGACCGTCGACTTGCCGACGCCGCCCTTGCCGCTGGCGACCGCGACGATGGTGCGGATGCCGGGCACCGGACCGGCATCGGGAGCCGGCGTCGCGGTCGGAGCACCACCCTTCTCGGCGGTCAGGATCAGGCGCGCGGCCGTCACCCCCGGCACCCGCCGCACCGCCAACTCGACCGCCGCGCGCAGGCGTTCGGCAGTGTCGCGGTCGAGCCCGTCGATCGTCAACACGAGCCCGGCGCTGCCGTCGGGCCGCACGACGATACCGGTCGCGCGCCCGCTGGCGACGACGCTGCCGGTGCCCGCCGGATCGGCGACGGCGGCGAGCGCGGCGGTCACTTCGGCGGCTGTCGCCATCTTATGCAATCCTTATCTCTTGCGGCATCGCCGCCATCTCGCAATCCAATTGCGCTGGCCGTATATAGCGTGACAATAAACGCGCAAAATATACGGGAAACTGGATGCCCTGGCAGAGCAACAACGAAACGCCCGGCGGGCCGTGGGGAAGCGGCGGCTCCGGCTCGGGCGGTTCCGGTGGCGGCTCGGGCGGCGGCGGTCCCAAGAGCCCGTGGGGCGAAGGTCCGCCGCCGCGCCGGCCGCCGCCGGGGCGCGGCCCGTCGGGCAATACCGATTTCGACGCCTTCATCCGCCGCAGCCAGGACAAGCTGCGGCAAGGGCTGCCGGGGACCGGACCGCTCGGCAACAAGCCGTGGATCATCGGCGCGGCCGCGATTCTCGGCATCTGGCTGGTGACCACCTCGACCTATCGGGTGCAGGCGCAGGAGCGCGGCATCGTCCAGCGCTTCGGCCGCTACATCGAGACCACCGGGCCGGGGTTCCACTTCAAGCTGCCGTCGCCGATCGACACCGTCGTCAAGCCCAAGGTCGAGCAGGTCAACTCGGTCGATATCGGCGCGACCGATGGCGGGGCCGAGAACCTGATGCTGACCGGCGATCAGAACATCATCGATATCGCCTATGCCGTGCGCTGGAAGATCAAGGACCCCGAGCGCTTCCTGTTCGTGCTTGCCGAGCCCGAGCAGACCATCCGCGAGGTCGCCGAGTCCGCCATGCGTTCGGAAATCGGCCGTGCGACGTTGAACGACGCGATCGGGCCGCAGCGCGCGCAGATCGCCGAGCAGGTCCGCGAGCGCATGCAGGAGCTGCTCGACGGCTACCGCTCGGGGATCGAGATCCGCGGCGTCGACATCAAGCAGGCCGATCCGCCCGCCGCGGTCGATGCGGCGTTCAAGGACGTCTCGGCGGCGCAGCAGGACGCGCAGCAGGCGCTCAACCGCGCCCGCGGCTACGCGCAGCAGGTGCTGGCGGACGCGCAGGGTGCGACGGCGTCGTTCGATGCCGTCTACGCGCAATATAAGCTGGCGCCCGAGGTCACCCGCAAACGCATGTACCTCGAGACGATGGAGCAGGTGCTCGCCAAGACCGACAAGACGATCGTCGAGCCCGGCGCGAACGTCACTTCCTATTTGCCGTTGCCCGAGGTCCAGCGGCGTTCCCGCGCGGCCCCGCCCGAGCCGGCCGCCGCCCCCGCCACCACAGCCGTACAGGCCAAGTAGATGAGCATCGTTCGTAATCCGCTGCCGTGGGCAATCGGCCTGCTGGTGCTGTTCGTGCTGCTGGCGAACAGCCTGTTCCGGGTCTCCGAAACCACGCAGGCGATCATCCTGCGGCTCGGCAAGCCCGAGCGGATCGTCAACGGCTTCGACCCGCGCGAGCGCTTCGGCACGGGCGATGCCGGGCTGCAGCTCAAGGTGCCGTTCATCGAGAATGTCGTCGACGTCGACAAGCGCGTCCTCGACCTCGACATGCCCGAGCAGACCGTGCTGTCGACCGATCAGCTGCGGCTGGTGGTCGATGCGTTCGCGCGCTTCCGCATCGTCGATCCGCAGCAGATGTACCAGACTGTCGGCACCGAGGACCGCGCCAAGGACGCGCTGGCGCGCATCCTGGCGTCGCGGCTGCGCAACGAGCTCGGCCGCAAGCGCTTCGATGAGCTGCTCAGCCCCGAGCGCACCGCGCTGATGGACGATATCCAGGCGAGTGTGAACAAGCAGGCGCGTCAGTACGGGGCGGAGATCATCGACGTGCGGATCAAGCGCGCCGACCTGCCGACCGGGACGCCGCTCGACTCCGCCTATACCCGGATGCGGTCGGCGCGTGCGCAGGAGGCGCTGACGATCCGCGCGCAGGGCGGCAAGCAGGCGCAGCTGGTCAAGGCCGAGGCCGATGCCAATGCCGCGCGCATCTATGCCGAGAGCTTCGGCAAGGACCCCGACTTCTATGCGTTCTACCGCGCCATGCAGGCATATCGGGAAGCGTTCAAGGACGGTACCGGCACGTCGATGGTGCTGACCCCGAACAACGAGTTCCTGCGCGAGTTCGAGGGTCGGCATACCGCCCGCTGAGGCGATCTGAGCCGGCGCTGAACCATGCTATATTAACGGCTGGTTCAGCGCCGGAATTTTAATTGCGTGTTGCCATATTACATCGCTTCCCGGCGTTAGCATTATCCGGTCGCCGGGCCACCAGGAGAATCGATCAGTGCGCATCGTCCGCAGCCTCATTCCCGCCGTCGCTCTGGTCGGCGGTACCGCTGCCCTCATGCTGCTTCCCGCAGGCGCGCAGATCGCCACGCCGAAGAGCATGGCACCGCCCGCCCAGAATGCGACGCCGCCGTCGACGCCGCTGACCGGCCCGATGGGCGCACCGCGCAGCTTCGCCGATCTCGCAGCGCGGCTGATGCCGGCGGTCGTCAACGTCTCGACGACGCAGAAGGTCGAGGTCGGTCGCTTTCCCAAGCTCGGCCAGGGGAGCCCCGGCGACGGCGGCGGTGCGCAGGGCGGGTCGGGCAATCCGCTCGAGGAGCTGTTTCGGCGGTTCCAGGAGCAGCAGGGCGACGGTGGCGCGCCGGTAACGCGCGAGGCGATGTCGCTGGGCAGCGGTTTCATCGTCGATCCGTCGGGCTATGTGGTCACCAACAACCACGTCATCTCGGGCGGCGACGGCAAGGCTCCGGTCGAATCGATCACCGTGACGCTCGCCGACCGCCACGAATATAAGGCGCGCGTCGTCGGCCGCGACACGCTGTCGGACCTGGCGCTGCTCAAGATCGATGCGACCAACCTGCCCTACGTCAAGTTCGGCGACAGCAAGGCGGCGCGCGTCGGCGACTGGGTGATCGCGATCGGCAATCCGTTCGGGCTCAACGGCACCGTCACCGCGGGCATCGTCTCGGCGCTGCACCGGAATATCCAGTCGGGCCAGTACGACCGCTATATCCAGACCGATGCCTCGATCAACCAGGGCAACAGCGGTGGGCCGCTGTTCGACATCGACGGCAACGTCATCGGCATCAACACCGCGATCTTCTCGCCGAGCGGCGGCAATGTCGGGCTCGGTTTCGCCATCCCCGCCGAGCAGGCCGCGCCGGTTATCCAGCAGCTGCGTACCGGGGCCAGCGTCCGCCGCGGCTACCTCGGCGTCGGCATCCAGCCAATGGACGAGAGCATCTCGTCGGCGCTGGGCCTGCCCAAGGACCACGGCGAGATCGTTCGCTCGGTCGAACCGAATGGCCCGGCCTCGCGCGCCGGGTTGAAGCAGGGCGATGTCGTCACGCGCGTCGCCGGGCAGGACGTCACCTACGACAATACGCTCAGCATCATCGTCGCCAATACCCCGGTCGGCGCGCGCGTGCCGATCGAGGTCATCCGCGACGGAAAGCGCCAGACGCTGACCGCGCAGATCGTCCAGCGTCCGTCGGAGGCGGTGGTCCGCGGTCAGGCCGATCCGACGCCGAACGAGTCCGCGACCCCGGGCAACGGCGTCGTCCCGGGAACCGAAGCCGCGCGGCAAAGCCTCGGCATCACGCTGACGCCGTTGACCAGCGAGGTCCGGGGACAGCTGAAACTGGCCCCGACGGTGCAGGGCGTCGTCATCGCCGGCATCGACCCGAACAGCGACGCGGCTGCGAAGGATTTGCAGCGCGGCGACGTCATCCTGTCGATCAACCAGCGCCCGACGCCGACTCCCGCCGCCGCCGCGGCCGCGGTCGCCGAAGCGCGGGCGGCCGGGCGCAATACCGTGCTGATGCTGGTGCAGCGCGGCGCAAATCCGGGGCTGTACATCGGCATCAAGCTGCAGGCGAAGAAGTAGGCTCCAGTAGTTTGTGCTGCTGGACACGATCCTGCCAGCTAGTTGTCATCCCGGCGCAGGCCGGGACCTATGACCTCTATCGAATTCGTTTGAGGTCATGGGTCCCGGCCTG
>JANOOK010000049.1:0-12372 GCA_031421275.1 Sphingomonadaceae bacterium | reverse complement strand
TCGCTGCGCCTGCTCGAGCAGGTCAAGCGGCTCGATCCGACGATCTTCACCAAGTCCGGGCTGATGGTGGGGCTCGGCGAGGAGCGGCTGGAGATGCATCAGGTGATGGACGACATGCGCTCGGCCGATATCGATTTCCTGACCGTCGGTCAGTATCTGCAACCGACGCCGCGCCACGCCAAGGTCGTCGAGTTCGTCACCCCCGACACCTTCCGCAGCATCGGCTCGATCGCGCGCGCCAAAGGCTTTCTGCTCGTCGCCGCATCGCCGCTGACCCGGTCGAGCTATCACGCCGGGGCCGATTTCGCGAAGCTGCAGGCCGCGCGCCAGGCCCAGCATGCGCCGCAGCCGGCAGCGGTGCCTGCCTGATGCCGCGTCATAGCGAGAACCGCCTCCTGCCGTACACGCCCGAACAGGTCTTCGATGTCGTCGCCGATGTCGCGAAGTATCCCGAGTTCCTGCCGTGGATTCAGGGCATGCGGATCAAGTCGCACGAGGGCAACGTCGTCGTCGCCGACATGGTCGTCGGCTTCAAGATGATCCGCGAGAATTTTACCAGCAGGGTGACGCTGGCCCGCCCGAACACCATTCACGTCGACTATATCTCGGGGCCGCTCAAATACCTGCGCAACGACTGGCGGTTCGAGCCCGCCGAGGGCGGCACGCTGGTGCACTTCAATGTCGACTTCGAGTTCGCCGCGAAGATTTTCGAGAAGCTCGCCGGGTTGTTCTTTAGCGATGCGTTCCGGCGCATGGTCGCCTCGTTCGAGGCGCGGGCACGCGTGCTGTATCCTGCCGGCGCTGCGAACGCTGCTCCGGTAGCAGCACTCGCCGCTCAGCCAGCCCCGGAACTCGCCTCAGCCGGCATCAGCAAGTCGAGTGCCACCAGCACCGCCTGACGGCGGATTTCGGTCCTTCCGAGGTCGCCGAACAGCCGGGTGTCGGCGACGACGGTAGCCGGGTCGCCGTCGCGGCGCGCGCAGGCGAATACGACCATGCCGACGGGCTTCTTCGGCGAGCCGCCACCCGGTCCGGCGATGCCGGTGATCGCCACCGCGACGTCGGCGTGGCTGTGCTTAAGCGCCCCCTGCGCCATCGCCCACGCGACCGCGACCGACACCGCGCCGAAGGTCTCCATGATGTCGAGATTGACGCCGAGCGCCTCGAGCTTGGCCTCGTTCGAATAGGTGACGAAGCCGCGCTCGACGACCTCCGACGCGCCGGCGATCTCGGTCAGCGCGCCCGCGACCAGCCCGCCGGTGCAGGATTCGGCGGTGACGACGGTCAGCCCGGCGGCGCGGTTCGCCTCGATGACGGCGCGGGCGCGGTCGAGGACCTCGGGGTCAATCATCGAAGCTCCCGACCGGCGCACCGGCGGCAGGTAGACGCACCGTCGCCATCGCATGCGCCGCGATGCCTTCGCCGCGCCCGGTGAAGCCGAGGCCTTCGGTGGTCGTCGCCTTGACGCTGACCGCGTCGAGTTCGAGCCCGAGCAGCCCGGCCAGCCGCGCGCGCATCACGGCGCGGACCGGGCCGACCTTGGGCCGCTCGGCGATGATCGTCACATCGACGTGGTCGATGATGCCGCCGCGCTGGGTGATCATGCCCGCGGCGTGCAGCAGGAACTGGTCCGACGCGGCACCGCGCCACTGCGCGTCACTCGGGGGGAAATGCATGCCGATATCGCCCGCGCCGATGCAGCCGAGCAGCGCGTCGGTCAGCGCGTGCAACCCCGGATCGGCATCGCTGTGCCCGATCAGCCCGTGGCTATGCCCGACCCGAATACCGCACAGCCACAGGTGATCGCCGGGGCCGAAGCGGTGGACGTCGAAGCCCGAGGCGCTGCGCGAGATCATGGCAGCCGAAGCCTGCCTGGCAATAGCGTCCTGCCCGGCGGCAAGCCAGCGTTCGGCACGGGCGAAATCGTCGGCATGCGTCAGCTTGAACGCCATTTCGTCGCCCTCGACCAGCGCAATCTTCAGCCCTGCGGCAAGCGCGACGGCAACGTCGTCGGTCGCCTCGGGGCTCGCGGCGCGGTGAGCTGCGTAGACCTTGGCGAAGTCGAAACCCTGCGGGGTTTGGACCCGGTAGATCTGCTCGCGCGCGACTGTGGCGTCGACGAGCGTCGTCCCGGCCGCCAGCTGCCCGCGGCGGAGCGAATCGACCACCGCCAGCGCCGGGGTCGCACCGTCGCTGCTGCCCAACGCGTCCAGCACCCGGTCGATCATCGCCGCCGACACCAGCGGCCGCGCCGCGTCGTGGATCAGCACGCGCGTTGCTCCGCCGGCGGCGGCAAGCGCGTCGAGTCCGGCGAGCACCGACTGCTGCCGCAAGTCGCCGCCGTACACCGGCGCGAGGAGAGCGAGGCCAGCGGTCGACTGGGCATAACGGTCGAGGTCGTCAGGGTGGATCACGACCTGCACACTGTCGACGCGCGGGTGTCCGGCGAATGCCAGCACCGACCGGCGCAGCACGCTCAAGCCGCCGATGCTGCGATACTGCTTGGGCAAGCCGTCGCCCGCCCGGCTGCCGCGGCCGCCCGCGACGATCAACGCAATCGTCGTCATGACGCCAATATCGTCGCAGCGAGGTCAGCGTATCTGGCGAGGCCTGTCGAATTCATGGTGTGCCGCTTGGTCGATATCAGCCGCGGCGCGCAAGTGGCAAATCGTTCGGCCGCCACGCCTAGCCAGTCCGCCCGCAGTCCAGTATAGGGCCGGACCGACGGTCGATTCCCGCCCGCGCGGCCCCGGGGCACCGCACGCATATGGATATCCGGCTCGGGCTCACTTTCGACGACGTGCTGCTGGTGCCGGGCGAGTCGTCGGTGCTGCCCTCCGAAGCCGACACCGCCACGCACATCACGCGCAGCCTCGCGCTCAACATTCCGGTGCTGTCGTCGGCGATGGACACCGTCACCGAGGCCGATATGGCGATCGTCATGGCGCAGGCGGGTGGCCTGGGCGTCCTGCACCGCAACCTGACCGTCGAGGAGCAGGCGCAGCAGGTCCGCCAGGTCAAGCGCTTCGAGAGCGGCATGGTGGTCAACCCGGTGACGATGCTCAGCCACCAGACGCTCGGCGAGGCGCTGGCGTTGATGAAGCACCACCGCATCTCGGGCATCCCGGTAGTCGAGGCCACTGCGCCCGGCCAGCCCGGCAAGCTCGTCGGTATCGTCACCAACCGCGACGTGCGCTTCGCCGAGAACCCGGCGCAGCCGGTGTCCGAGCTGATGACGCACGACAATCTCGCCACGGTGCGCGCCGGGGTCAGCCAGGAGGATGCGCGGCGGCTGCTCCACGCCCGGCGGATCGAGAAACTGCTGGTGGTCGACGACGCCTACCGCTGCATCGGGCTGATCACCGTCAAGGACATCGAGCGCGCCGTCACTTATCCCAACGCCAGTAAGGACGGCGCCGGGCGGCTGTTGGTGGCGGCGGCGACCACCGTCGGTGACGTCGGCTTCGCGCGCACCGAGGCGCTGCTCGATGCCGAATGCGACATCATCGTGGTCGACACCGCGCACGGCCACAACATCCGCGTCGCCGAGGCGGTAACCCGGATCAAGCGACTGTCGAACCGCGTCCAGGTGATCGCCGGTAACGTCGCCACCGGCGAGGCCGCGCGGGCGCTGATCGACGCCGGCGCGGACGGCATCAAGGTCGGTATCGGGCCGGGATCGATCTGCACGACGCGCGTCGTCGCGGGCGTCGGCGTGCCGCAGCTGACCGCGATCATCGATGCGGCCGAGGCGGCGGCGAAGCTCGGCGTGCCGGTGATCGCCGATGGTGGCTTGCGGACCAGCGGCGACATCGCCAAGGCGCTGGCGGCGGGCGCGGCGGCGGTGATGGTCGGCTCGCTGCTCGCGGGCACCACCGAAGCGCCCGGCGAGACGTTCCTATGGCAGGGGCGCACGTACAAGTCGTACCGCGGCATGGGGTCGGTCGGCGCGATGGCGCGGGGCTCGGCCGACCGCTATTTCCAGCAGGACATCAAGGATCAACTCAAGCTCGTCCCCGAGGGCATCGAGGGCCAGGTGCCGTTCAAGGGCCCCGCGACCGACGTGCTCCATCAGCTCGTCGGCGGGGGCAAGGCGGCGATGGGCTATTCCGGTGCGGCGACGCTCGCCGACTTCCGCGAGCGCTCGCAGTTCGTGCAGATCACCGGCGCGGGCTTACGCGAAAGCCATGTGCACGACGTGACGATCACGCGCGAAGCGCCGAATTATCCGACGCGGTAGGGGGCGGGCGTTATCACGTCACCCCCGCGAAGGCGGGGCCCATACACGTCAAATGCCTGACGCGTATGGACCCCCGCGTTCGCGGGGGTGACGGCAAAATACTGAATAGCTTGAGGACTCACCCATGACCCCCGCTGCGCGCGTGCAAGCCGCGATCGAATGCCTCGACGCCGTGATTGCCGCCGCGCGCGACGGCGGGGCGGCTGCCGATACGCTCATCGCGCGGTACTTCACGACGCGGCGTTATGCCGGGTCGAGCGACCGGCGGGCGGTGCGCGAGCTGGTCTATGACGTGATCCGCGCGCAGGGCGACCGCCCGGACAGCGGCCGCGCTGCGGTCATCGGCTATGCCAGCGTCCATGCGCCCGAGCTGCTGAGTGCGTTCGGCGGCGACGGGCACGCGCCGGAGACCATCGGCGATGACGAGGCGGGGGCGCTGTCGGCGCTCGCACCGGGCTGGCTGATCCAACGCTTCGAGCGGCGCTTCGGCGATACGACCCGCGCCGAGCTGACCGCGCTTCTCGGCCGCGCGCCGCTCGACCTGCGCGTCAACACGCTCAGGGCGACGCGCGACGCGGTCCTCTCCGAGCTGCCCGGTTTTACGGCGACCCGGTATGCGCCCGATGGCCTGCGCGCGACCGAGCCGTTCGCGGTCGAGGCAAGCGCCGCATTCCGCGAAGGCCGGATCGAGATCCAGGACGAGGGCAGCCAGCTCGCGGCGCTGGCGTGTGGCGCGCACGCCGGCATGACCGTCGTCGACCTGTGCGCCGGGGCGGGCGGCAAGACTTTGGCGCTGGCGGCGGCGATGGCGAACGACGGGTGCCTGATCGCGGCCGACACCGACCGCGGGCGGCTCGATCGGCTCGGCCCCCGCGCGGCGCGGGCGGGGGCGACGATCATCGAGTCGCGGCTGCTCAACCCGCGGCGAGAGTGGGAGCGGCTGCACGATCTCGAGCGCGCTGCCGATGTCGTACTGGTCGATGCGCCGTGCTCGGGGACGGGGACGTGGCGACGCAATCCCGAAGCGCGCTGGCGGTTGACTCCGCAGCGGCTCGACCAGCTGACGGGCGAGCAGGCCCGGCTGCTCGATCTCGGGTCTCGGCTGGTCAAGCCCGGCGGGCGACTGGTGTACGTCGTCTGCTCGCTGCTCGCGGAGGAAGGCGAGGCGCAGGTCGCGGCGTTCGCCCGCGGCCACCCCGGCTGGCGAGTCGAGCCGTTGCAGCTTGCCGGGCCGGCACACCCCGAGGTCGCCGATGTTCTAACGCCGCGGCAGCATGGGTGCGACGGATTCTACGTCGCTTCGTTAACGAGGGTCTGATAGATTTGTAGATATTAGAAGAAGGCAATGACGATGTACGGCCACCGAAACAGGATCAGTCGAGCCACTCGCGGAGCGACGCTAGCCCTCGTGACCCTGGCGGCTGGGTTGGCGATAACCGGTTTGGCGTGCCCCGCCAATGCGGCGATCGGCGGAGATACGGTTGCGCCGCTGTCGCTACGCTGGACCGCCACCGGCCAAGCGGCGCTCGACCGCAGTCAGCCTGCGGCGGCGATCGACGCGTTCGAGACGGCGCTGGCCGTCGACCCGAAGAACGGCCACGCTTTCGTAGGCATTGCGCACGCCTATGTCGCCGAAGGATTGCCGGGTCGCGCCATCAAGTTCTACCGCGAGGCGCTGGCACTCGACCCGAACGACCTCGCCGCGCTCGAGGACCAGGGCAAGGCGCTGGTATCGCGCGGCGCAGTCGACCGCGCCAAGGCCAATCTGGTGCGGATCAAGACCCTGTGCGCCGGTGACTGCGCGCCCGCGAAGCGGCTCGAAGTGGCGATCGCGACACCGGTTCCGGTAGCGAAAACCGCGGCGGTCGAGGTGCCTAAGCCGGTCAGCGCGAAGAATTAAGGGCAGCTGCTTTTCCAACCCTCTTCGCACGTGCGGAAGCAGGCTACGGAAGCGCCTTCGCCACCGCCACGAACTCTGCAATGCTCAGGGTCTCCGCCCGCCGCGCCGCGTCGATCCCGCATGCGGCAAGCGCTTCGACCCCGCCCGACAGTCCCCGCAGGCTCGCCCGAAGCATCTTGCGTCGCTGCCCGAATGCGGCCGCGGTCAACGCCTCGAGCTGCGCCACCGCGATGTCACCGAGCGGGGCGGCGGGCACGATGTGGACTACCGCCGACCACACCTTCGGGGCCGGGGTGAAAGCTTGCGGCGGCACGTCGAAGGCGATCCGCGCGCGGGCTCGCCACTGGCTCAGCACCGCCAGCCGCCCATAGGCTTCGCTGCCGGGTGCGGCGACGATGCGCTGCGCGACTTCCTTCTGGAACATCAACGTGCAACTCAGCCACCATGGCGGCCACACCGCCACGCTCAGCCAGCGGACCAGTAGCGCAGTACCAATGTTATAGGGCAGGTTGGCGATGATGTGCGCTGGCGCGCCGGTGACCGCGGCGGCATCGAGTGCCATTGCGTCACCGCCGATGACCTGCAGGCGCCCATCGGCGACGGCGGCGAGTTCGGCAAGCGCGGGTAGGGCGCGTTCGTCGCGCGCGACCGCGACGACGTGTGCCCCAGCGCGGAGCAGCGCGCGGGTCAGCCCGCCGGGTCCGGGTCCGACCTCGTAGACCGACGCTCCGACGAGCGGTCCGGGTACTCGCGCGATCCGGTCGAGCAAATTGCCGTCGAGCAGGAAATTCTGGCCGAGCGACTTCTTCGCCGCGAGCCCGTGCCGGGCGATGACATCGCGCAGCGGGGGCAGGGTGTCGAGACCGGATGGCGGCAGCTCGCCCTCACCCATGTCGGGCGCGCTGGCTCACCCGCCGGCACGCCGGGTCGCGCATTCACCCGCCATGCAGATGGCGGCAATCATCGCGTCGGGCAGCGCAAGGTCTTTCCCGGCGATATCGAACGCAGTGCCATGGTCGGGAGAGGTGCGGACGATCGGCAGTCCCAACGTGACGTTGACACCGTCGTTGAAATGCAATGTCTTTAACGGGATCAGTGCCTGGTCGTGGTACATGCAGATCGCCGCGTCGTAGCGCGCGCGGGCATGTGTGTGGAACATCGTGTCGGCGCTGAGCGGCCCGGCGACGTCGATCCCCTCGGCGCGCAGCTGCTCGATGGCGGGGCCGATCAGTTCGATCTCCTCGCGTCCTAACGTGCCGCTCTCGCCCGCATGCGGATTGAGCCCCGCCACCGATAGCCGCGGCTCGGCGATACCGAAATCGCGCTGCAGCCCGCGCGCGGTGACGCGGGCGCGCGTCACGATCAACTCGGCGGTGAGCTGCCCGGGCACGTCGGCGAGCGCGGTGTGGATTGTCACCGGCACGGCACGCAGGCTCGGTCCTGCGAGCATCATCACGGTATTGCATGACGAAATCCCGCAGCGCTCGGCGATGAATTCGGTTTGGCCGGGGTAGGTGAAGCCGATGGCGTACAGCTGCGCCTTCGACACCGGGCCGGTGACGACGCCGCATGCCGTTCCCGCGCGCGCCAGCCCGACGGCGATCTCCAGGCTGTCGAGCGCGCAGCGCGCCCCGCCGAGGTTGGGCTCGCCGGGCATGATCGCGCCGCAGTCGTCGACCTGGATCAGCGGCAGCGCGCGGTCGAACACCCCCGCGGCGTCGCCCGGTGCCGACAGGATCTCGACCGGCCCGTCCCAGACCGCGCGCAGCGAGCGCAGGTCGCCGATCGCGAAAAAGCGCGGCAGCTTTTTTGCGGCGCGCATCTCCCACGCCTTGGCGACGATCTCGGGACCGATACCGGCGGGATCGCCGAGCGCCACCGCCAGCGGTGGCAGCGGGTGCGAGCAGGCCATCCGCCAGCTTACCGGTAGTCGACGATGGCGTCGCGGCGCAGGTCGCGCAAATAGCGGCGGGCGCGCATGTTGACCCGTTCCTCGTTCATCTGCGCATAGACCTCATCGGTGGTCGGCACCTTGGCGGTGGTCGCGGCATCGTCGCGGCCGCATAGCACCAACACCCGCAGGCCGTCCTTCGAAGAGCCGAATGGCGGTGTCGCCTGGCCGATCGACAGCTTCTTCATCAGATTCTGCAACGCCGGCGGAAGATCGCGCAGCTTGATCGCCTCATTGACCGCAACTTCGGCACCGATCTCCTTCGCCACCGCCTCGGCGCGGCCGCAGCCGCCCATCTCTTGCGTCTTGGCCTTGAAGTTGGCGACGATGCCTTCGCCCTGCTTGGCGGTCGTCTCGGGACTGATCGGCAGCGAAATCTGCTTGAGACTGAGCACCGCTTCGTTGGGATCGGCGGCCAGCACCTGGCGCTTATCGACCAACGCCATGATCGCGACGCCGCCGGGAACGCGCACCGGATCGCTGATCTCGCCGTTGCCGAGCTTGGTCACAATCGGCGCGACCGCATCGTTCAACTGCTCGGCGCGGACCCAGCCCAAGTCGCCGCCCAGCCCCGCCGTCGAAGCTTCGGAGAATTGCCGGGCGTAGGCAACGAACGATGCGCCGCCACGGATCTGCCCGACGATACGCCCGGCATCGGTCATCACCTGCGTCGCGCTCTCGGGCGTCGCCGACAGGAAGATTTCGCCGACGTGATATTCGTCCTTGCCCTTGCTGGCGTTGAGCTTTTTGATGACGTCCTGGACTTCGTCGTCGCCGACCGCGACCAGCGGCTCGACGCGGCGGCGCAGCAGGCGGCTCCACGCCAGCTCGCCCTTGATCTGGGCGCGGATCGACGCCGGCGACGATCCCGACTTCTTCAGGAAGTCGGCAAATGCCGTCGGTGATTTCTTGAAGTTGGTAGCCACGCGCCGGTAAGCGACATCGACATCGTCGTCGGTGATCTTGACGTCGTGGCTCTCGGCCTCCTCGATCTGCAGCTTCTCGTCGATCAGATTGCGTAGCACCTGCAGCCGCAAGCGCGATTTCTCCTCGGGGTCGACTTGGCCGCCGTTCGCCGCCACAACGAGATTCAGGCGCTCCTCGACATCGGTATCGGTGATCACCTTGCCGTTGACCACCGCGGTCGCCTTGCGCATCGTCGGATCGAACTCTCCGAGCGTTGTCAGGTCCGACAGCGTCAATCCGGTGTCGATGGTCTGGTTCGGGGCCGGCGCGTTCTGGGCAACGGCGGCTTCGTTCAACAACGACGAACCGCTCCACAGGCAAGTGCCGGCGAGCGCGAGCGCCAGCAGTTTCCGCAGCGTCATGCAATTCTCCTGAACCCCTGCCGTACGTTGGCCGAGGCGTAATTAATCCAGCCTTAGCGGCCCAGGTTCTTGAAGGCCAGTGTCAGCAGGAAGGAGTCGCCCGAGCGGAAATCGCCGTAGGACAGATAATTGCGCCGCCATGATAGCCCAAAGCGGAAACATTCGTTCTCGTACTGTAATCCGGCGCGGTGGCGGACCGGCGTAAAGCCGTTCGTGATGCTGGTTGGCTCGGCGGCTTTGGTCGTCAGGTCGATCGTCGTCGAACCGAAGACCGACCAGTAATGGGCAAAGGCGACGCGGGCTGCCAGCCGTACCTCCTCGAGATTGGGCAAATCCTCGATGACGATGCTGCGTGCGAGATGGATGTAGCCAACCGTCAGATAACTTTGTTTGGTGCCGACCGTGACGTCGACATCGGTGCGGTGGACTGCGAAGTTATAACCGTCGATGCGGTAACGGTGGGTAAGTTCGAACCAGTCACTGTACTTCACCGTGTTGCGCCCGACGATGTCGGATACCGTGCTGGACAGTCCGGTTCCGACCGGGAAGGCGCGGTTGCTGCCGTCGAGCCGATAGCTTTGGCCGATGTCGGACTCGATCGAGAATTTCGGCCGCCGGTAACGGTATTCCACGCCGTAGGTCAGCCGGCTGCCACCCTCGAAGCGATCATAGCCGGGAAACCGGTTGAGCGCGAACAGCGATATGTCCTCGAAATCGATCGCGCGCGAATCCTCATTCGGGATACCGGCGTTGAGCCGCAGCGGGGCCGCGACCAGCTGGACGCGGGGTGTGATCGTCTGCTCGCCGCCATATAGCGGCCCGGCGAACGGCCATTCGGCCTCGACCGCACCCTGCGGCATGGCGCGCCCGCGGAACCCGGCAATACCGGCGTAACGGCGCAACGTCGCCTTTGCCGGGTCGACGGTATCGTACAGGTCGCCGCGGCCGAGCAGCGTCAAGGTGATACGCTGACCCATGCCGGTCAGCAGGCTGCGATCCCACCTCGCATAGGCGAGCGCGCGACGAATGCTCTGGGCGTCGGTATTCGACAGCGCCAGGCTGTTGGCGACGACGCTCAGGTGCCCGCCCAAGATCGGCGTCGCGGGGTCCCAGCGATAGTCGATCAGCGGCAGCGCGAGCGGCGTGATGCCGCGCCGGTCGATCGAACGCAGTCCTTCGAAGTACCAGCCGCTGACCGAGAAGTAGCTGTTGGAGCGAAAGCGTTCGAGCGCAACCGTGCTGCGCAGCGTGTCGTCATAGTCGATCCCGTAGCGCGAGTCGAACGTGTTGTCGGTGGTCAGCCGTACCGAGAACGTCGAACGCCATTCGGGCGAGTGCTGAAACTGACCGTTCATGTCGAGATAGCCACGAAAGGCTCGCCCTCGCGACAGCTCGGTCGTCCCGTCGGCGGCATAGATCGTCAGCGGTGCATAGGTGAAGAACGCGCGCGCCTGCACCGGGCCCTGTGCGAACAACTGCTGCGCCTTCAGCTCGAGCGCGGGTTCGACGCCGCTGTAGATCCACGGCGTGACGGTAAGCTGACGGTCCGACCGCAACGAGACATTGTAGGGCAGCCCGACGCTGAACCCCAGCTGTGAACGGTAGTCGACCTCGGGAACCAGCAGCCCTGACGAGCGCGTCGCGGTCCCGTCGGGGTGCGAGAAGCCCGGTAGCACGATGACGGTGTGCCCGAACATCCGCAGTCGCGCGCGGCGGTACGAAATGCGGTGCCTCACCGGATCGTGGACGACGGTCACCGCCTCGATCTGCCACGCCGGCTGCTTGGGGCAGCCTTCGGGCGATTCGACCGAGCACGGCGAATAGACCGCATGGTCGAGCGTGCTGCGCCCGTTGACCCGCACCGCCGACCGCGCCGCCAGCCGCCCGCCATCGTCGAGCACCAGCAGGATGTTGTCGATCGCGCCGTCCTTCAACGATTCGGTCAGCAGTACGCGGTCGCCGTAGATCTTGTTGCCGTCGGGGTCGGTGCTGATGACATTGCCGCGCGCCTCGACTTGGCCCGTGGTACGGTTGTAGATGACGGTGTCGGCGGCGAGCGTGTAGGCGTCGCGGTTGAGTCTGACGCTGCCAGTCGCGGTGACGACGTCGTTGTCCTCGGCATAGGTCATGTTGTCAGCGCTGAAGTCGATGACGTCGCCGGGCTTGATCACCGCACCGCCGTCGGTGTCGCGGCTGGTGCCGGGTGTGGCGGGGGAAGGCGGGGCAGGGGGCGGCGGAACGGCGGCTTCGACGTCCTGCGCCGCAGCGGCAGTGCCCGGCAACGCAACGCTTAGCCCGGCGATGGTCGATAGCGCGCTGGCAAGCAGGGCAAAGCGGAGTTGCAAGCGAGGCTTTCGGGTAACGGAGGCGGTGCGCGCAGTCTTAAGGGGCAGGGGTGACGGCGGCAAGGATGGGTGTGCTGCCGCGCGGAGATGGCGAGAGACACGCTCCTTTCCGTGTCCCGGGTAGTCACCGGAGAAAGGTCGGCCCTTGCAGGGTAGGAACGAATGTGCCAGTCTCAGACTTCGTTGGGGGAGCCAAACTGATGCGCGCTAGTGTAGTTCTCGCAAGTATCGGACTAGGGGCGTTCACTTTTCTCACGAATTGTAGCAGTCAGACCCAAACTATACCATTGGTGAAGACACTGACGGTGGTGGGCTCTGCTCGGGGGATCGAACGGTTTGCTGCGCTGCAACGGTCTCGACGACCGTCGCTAACGATGTCGATCCCTATGACTGCCTCGGGCGATCAGCTGCAAACGATAATGAGTTTACCCGCTACGTTCAGCGGGGCAGACCTTGTACATACAACGCGAGAAGCACTCGCTGCCGGGCTGGGCTACATCTACGAAGAGCATCCTCAAACTATTTAATAGCCTGACAGTCCTAGTTCCGGCGTTCTTTGAGTGGACGGGCGGTGCAACGAATTGTCATCCGGCGAACGCCGGGATCCA
>JANOOK010000048.1:0-18558 GCA_031421275.1 Sphingomonadaceae bacterium | reverse complement strand
GCTCACAATAACTGACATCCCGGCGAAGGCCGGGACCCAGGACCTCAAACTTCATAGATTTGTGGTCATGGGTCCCGGCCTTCGCCGGGATGACTATGTGATTTCGATCGAGCCTCATCCGGCTACGAATAAGCAGTGTAGCTCGATGCGCTTAATTAGCGTACCCGGCCTACTTCCGCATCCCCGCCGCCATGTCGCCCAGCTTCTTGACCAGCGCCGCCGCACCCCCGCTGGCGACCGTCGCGGCAAACTCACTCCGGCGGATGCTGAGCTGGCTGATACCGCCCTCATAATAGACGTCGACGGCCTTCCACGCCGTGCCCGCGCCGCGCATCCGGTAGTCGATCTCGGTCGGCTTACCCGCGGCGATGATCTGCGACTTGACCACGACGTCGGCCCCGCGCGGCACGGTGGCGGGCGCGACGGTGAACTTCTCGCCGCTGAAGCCGGTGAAGTTCTGCGCGTACGACGCCGCGGTCATACGCGTGAACGCCTCGGTGACGGCGCTGCGGTCGGCGGGGCTGAAGCCGGCCCATGCCGGGCCGACGGCAAACGCCGTCATCGCGGGCAGGTCGAACGCCTCGCGCACCGCCGGCTCGAAGCGTTTGGCGCGGCCCTCGACGCCGAGCGCCTTGGCATTCTTCATGATGTCGAGCGTCGCCGCGTTGAAGTGCTCGATCGCGGCCACCGGCGTCGCCGCCAGCGCGGGCATCGCGGCCAAGCTCAGCAGCAGGCCGGTCGCGGCGATCAACGCCCGTGGGAAGGTCATCGGTATCTCCGTAGGTTGCGAGTTCAGTGTCTAGTCAGCCCCGATGACCGCAAGCTGAAGCGTGGATAGTCCCGCTACGCTGCGACAAAGCCGCTGCTGCGTTGCGGCACTGCCGCCGATACGCTAACACGCGGCCACAAAATTCAAGGAACACGTCATGGGAATCCCGATGCTGCAGGCGGCCAAGATCGGCGCCTATATCGTCAAGCAGCACCTCAAGGGCCGCAAGCGCTATCCGCTGGTGCTGATGCTCGAGCCGCTGTTCCGCTGCAACCTCGCCTGCTCGGGCTGCGGCAAGATCGATTACCCCGGCGACATCCTCAACCAGCGGATCAGCTACGAGGACGCGATGGCCGCGGTCGACGAGTGCGGCGCACCGGTGGTGGCAATCGCCGGCGGCGAGCCGCTGCTCCACCGCGACCTGCCACGCATCATCGAGGGCTATATCGCGCGCGGCAAGTACATCATCTGCTGCACCAACGCGTTGCTACTCGCCAAGCACATCGACAAGTTCAAGCCGAGCCCGCAGTTCAACTGGCAGATCCATTTGGACGGCGACCGCGAGATGCACGACAAGTCGGTCGCGCAGGTCGGCGTCTATGACAAGTGCATCGAGGCGATCAAGCTGGCAAAGGCCAAGGGCTTCCAGGTCAGCCTGAACTGCACGCTGTACAACGAGGCCGACCCGGTCCGCGTCGCCAACTTCTTCGACCAGATGCGCGACTTGGGCGTCAACGGCATCACCGTGTCGCCGGGCTATGCCTATGAGCGTGCCCCCGATCAGGCGCACTTTCTCAACCGCAACAAGACGCGCGAGCTGTTCCGCAAGATCTTCGAGCGCGGCAACGGGGCCAAAGCGTGGCCGTTCACCCAGTCGATCCTGTTCCTGGATTTCCTCGCCGGCAACCAGACCTACAAGTGCACGCCGTGGGGCAACCCGACGCGCACCGTCTTCGGCTGGCAGAAGCCGTGCTACCTGCTCGGCGAGGGCTATGAGCCGACCTATGCGGCGCTGATGGCGAACACCGCGTGGGACGACTACGGCGTCGGCAATTACGAGAAGTGCGCCAACTGCATGGTCCATTCGGGCTTCGAGGCGACCGCGGTCACCGACATGATCAAGCACCCGATCAAGGCGGCGATGGTCGCCATCCGCGGCGTCAAGACCAGCGGCGCGATGGCTCCCGACGTCGACCTAACCCACGCGCGTCCTGCCGAGTTCGTCTTCTCGAAACACGTCGAGACCAAGCTCGCCGAGATCAAGGCCCAGAAGCCGGTCAAGCGCGAGGCTGTCGAGCCGGCGGAGTAAGTCCGCCAGCACGTTGAGCGCGACGCTGGTATCGCGTGCGAGGCGGAGCAGCGCGGGTAACTGCGACGGCTGACGGGCGAGCGCGGCGAGGACGCGCGGCAGATCGACAGAGCCATTGGGCCGGAGCGGCACGCAGGCCGCGGGCGGCAGGTCGTGGTGCGCGGTGTCCGAGATGACGCGGATGGCGGCGAAGGGCAGGCCGTGACGCGCCGCGACTTTGGCGGCGATGTGCGATTCCATGTCGACGGCGGCGGCACCGGTGGCGGCGCGCAGCGCGGCTTTGGCGGCGATTGTGGTGACGGCGAGGTCGACGCTGGTAATGATGCGATCAAAATACACTCGCTGCCCCAGCGCAAGCTGGGGCCCACCGTCGACGTCGGGCGCGCTCTCGCCCGGCAATGAGGCCCAGCTTGCGCTGGGGCAGCGGGTGCTTGTGACGGCATCGCCGACCCGCAACCCCGGGTCCAACGCGCCTGCAATCCCCACACTCATCACCCCGCTCGGCCGCTCACGCGCAATCCGCGCCTCCAGCACCGCCTCGAGCGCCGCGCCATGGCCGCCGCACGCCACCGCCACCAGCCCCGGTCGCGCGATAAGCTTCGCCTCGCGCTTCAACCCCGTCGCGGCGAGGATGTAGCTCACATGCCGAACGCCACTTTGCCGGTGTTGCTGCGCGTCAGGTTGCGGTAGCGCGCCAGCGCCCAGAGCGGGAAATAGCGCCGGTAACCGTGATAACGCAGGTAGAACACCCGCGGGAAGCCGCCGCCACTGTACGTCTCCTCGGCCCAGTCGCCCTCCGCGGTCTGGTTCGCCTGCAGCCACGCCACGCCGCGCGCCACCACAAGCGACGCCGCCTCGCCCGCCGCCATCAGTCCGAGCAGCGCCCACGCGGTCTGCGACGCGGTCGACGCCGCGGGGGAATGGCCGGCATAGTCGAGGCGGTAGCTATCGCAGCCCTCGCCCCAGCCGCCGTCGGCGTTCTGGATGCGCTCGAACCAGCCGACGGCGCGGCGCACCGGCTCGCTCACCGGGTCGACGCCCGCGGCGTTCAGGGCACAAAGTGCCGACCACGTGCCATAAATGTAGTTGACCCCCCAGCGCCCGAACCAGCTGCCGTCGGCGAGCTGGTCGGCGTAGAGGTAATCGAGCGCCGCCTTGATCCGCGGCGTGTCCGCCTCGCCGAGCTGCGCGAACATCGAGACACAGCGCGCGCTGACGTCGACCGTCGGCGGGTCGAGCAGCGCGCCATGATCCGCAAAGGGTATGTTGTTGAGGTAATGGTCGGTGTTGTCGGCGTCGAACGCGCCCCAGCCGCCGTTGGCGCTCTGCATCCCCGCGGTCCACTCGACGCCGCGCTCGATCGCCTCGTCGAAACGCGGCCCGTGCTTGGCGCGGGCCCGGTCCATCGCCATGACGATGACGGCGGTGTCGTCGAGGTCGGGGTAGTGCGGATTGTTGTACTGGAACGCCCAGCCGCCGGGGCGCAGTCCGGGTCGCCGTTCGGCCCAATCGCCGCGCACGTTCAGCTCCTGCCGCGGGATCAGCCAGTCGAGTCCGGCCAGCGCCGCGGTCTCGCTCGCCGGATCGCCGGCTTCGAGCAGCGCGTGTGCGGCCAGCGCGGTATCCCACACCGACGAGAAGCACGGCTGGCAATAGGCCTCGTCGTCCTTGACCACCAGCAGCCGCTCGACGCCGCGCCGGGCGGCTTCGCGCCGCGGTTCGTCGGGGGCGAGCCCGAGGGCGGCGTACATCATGACGCTGTTCGCCATCGCCGGGTAGATCGCGCCGAGCCCGTCGTCGCCGTTCAGCCGCTCGTCGACGAACGCGACGCCCGCGGCGATCGCCTTGGCGCGCGTACGCTTAGGCCACCAGCGGTCGCCGGCCTTGAGCACGCCGTCGAGCCCGCCAAACAGCGCCGCCCAGACGCCCTTTTGATGCCCGGCAACCTTAAGCGGCTTGGCATCGCCGAATAGCTCGGCGATGTGGACATCGCGCGGGTTGACCGCGACCGGCCTGAGCGCCGCGAGCACCAGCAGCGGCACGACGACCGTGCGCGCCCAGTAGGACACGCGCCGAAGGTGGAAGGGAAACCACTTTGGCGCGAGCATCAGCTCGACCGGCATCGTCGGCACCGCGTCCCAGCTGCCCTCGCCGTACAGCGCCAGCAGGATGCGCGTGAAGACGTTTGCTGCGCCCGCGCCGCCACGCGCCAGTACCGCTGCCCGCGCCCGCACCATATGCGGCGCGTCCGGGTGATCGCCGATCATCTTGAGCGCGAAATACCCCTTGACCGTTGCGCTCAGGTCGATGCTGCCGCCGTGGTAGAGTGGCCAGCCGCCGTCGGGACGCTGGATGCGCCGCAGATAAATGCCGAGCTTGCGTTCGAGTTCGGCGTCGGCCGGCTCGCCGAGGTAGTGTACGAGCAGGATATATTCGGCCGGGATCGTCGCATCGGCCTCGAGTTCGAAGACCCAATGCCCGTCGCCCTGCTGCGTGCGCCGCAGCATCGCCGCGCCGCGCGCGACGCTGGCGTCGAGGCTATCGGCGGCGAGGTCGCGCGGCGAGCCTAAATCGAGGTTGCGGGCGAGACTGGTCATCGCGGTCAAATGCCCTGATTGTCACCGTACGGCAACTCTTGGCAGCGCCCCCGCCGCCGCGCTACACCACGGCAACGACTTACCCCTCCTTCGTCAAGCAAGGTCTTTCCGATGGCGCATCCGTTCAAGGCCGGCTCGTTTGGTTTGTTCGCCGGTCTGGCATCCGCGCTGCTCGCCACCACCGCACTCGCCGCGCCGTCGCCAGCGGCGAAATCATCGCTGCCGCCCCCTGCCCCGATCTCGGCATTGGTCAGCCAAGTCGACATTCCGTTTCAGCAGTTCACGCTGCCGAACGGCTTGCGCGTCATCGTCCACACCGACCGCAAGGCCCCGATCGTGGCGGTCAGCATCTGGTATCACATCGGCTCGAAGGACGAACCGGCCGGCAAGACCGGCTTCGCGCATCTGTTCGAGCATCTGATGTTTTCAGGCTCGGAGAACCACAACGCCGACTTCTTCAAGCCGCTGCAAGATGTCGGCGCGACCGACTACAACGGCACGACGTGGTTCGACCGCACCAACTATTTCGAGAATGTGCCGACCCCGGCGCTCGATCTGGCGCTGTTCCTCGAAGCCGACCGCATGGGGCATCTGCTCGGCGCGATCACGCAGGCGAAGCTCGACCTGCAGCGCGGCGTTGTCCAGAACGAGAAGCGCCAGGGCGACAACCAGCCGTTCGGCCTGACCGAATATGCGGTACAGGAAAACCTGTTCCCGGCCGGACATCCTTATTATCATTCGACGATCGGCAGCATGGCCGACCTCGACAAGGCCTCGCTCGCCGACGTCAAGGGCTGGTTCCGCGCCGGTTACGGCCCGAACAACGCCGTGCTGGTGCTGGCGGGCGACATCGACGTGGCGACCGCGCGCGCCAAGGTGGCGCAGTATTTCGGCCCGATCCCGGCCGGGCCGGCCCCGGCGCGCTATGCCGCACCAGTCCCCAACCGCACCGCGACGACGCGCCTGACGCTGCACGACAAGGTCACCGCACCGCGGCTCAGCCGCATTTACGTCATCCCCGGCCGCACCGACCCGGCGACGATCCCGGTCGACATCGCCGCCAGCATTCTCGCCGGCGGCGCGTCGTCGCGGCTGTATAACGACCTCGTCCGCGACAAGCAGCTCGCGGTGTCGGTCAGCAGCGGCGTCCAGGCCTTCGAGAAGGTCAGCGAGGTCCAGTTCGACGTCGACCTCAAGCCCGGTGTCGACCCGGCCGTCGTCGAGGCGCGCGTCGACGCGCTGTTCGCGCAATTCCTCAAGGACGGCCCGACGGCAGACGAGGTAACGCGCGTCGTCACCGGGCGTGTTGCGGGCACCATCCGCGGGCTCGAGAAGGTCGGCGGCTTCGGCGGCAAGGCGGTGACGCTCGCCGAGGGCGCGGTCTATGCCGGCGACCCCGCTTTCTACCGCACCAGCCTGAAGCGCTATGCCGATGCCACCCCGGCGAGCGTTGCGGCTGCCGCACGCCGCTGGCTGGCGCGCGGTGATTTCCGGCTGACAACGCTGCCGGGCGCGCGCGAGGCGACCGTGGTGCAGGCGGCAGCCGTCCAGCTGCCGCCGCAGCACAGCGCCGACGGCGACACCTCGAAGCTGCCCAAGGTCACCGGCACCCCCGAACTCAAGTTCCCCGCGGTCCAGCGCACGACCTTATCGAACGGCTTGCAGGTCGAGCTGGCGCAGCGCGCAACGGTGCCGGTCGTCCAGATGACATTGTCGTTCGATGCCGGCAACGCCGCCGACCCGCACGACAAGCTCGGCACCCAGCACCTGATGCTGAGTCTGCTCGACGAGGGCACGACGACGCGCAGCGGGCGGCAGATCGCCGAGGAAGAAGAGCGGCTTGCCGCCGGCATCGGGGCGGGATCCGACAACGACCGCACGCGCGTGTCGCTCAACGCGCTCAAACCCAACCTCACCGCCAGCCTCGAGCTGTTCTCCGACATCGTCCGCCACTCGACCTTCGCGCCCGAACAGGTCGAGCGGCTGCGCAACATCGCGCTGACCGGTATCGAGGACGAGATGAACGACCCGCAGTCGGTGGCGCTGCGCACGCTACCGCCACTGCTATATGGCCCGAACCACCCCTACGGCGTACCACTGAGCGGCAGCGGCACGACCGCGGGATTGAAGGCGGTGACGCGCGCCGACCTGATCGCCTTCCGCGACCGCTGGCTGCGCCCCGACAACGCCGTGCTGTTCGTCGCCGGCGACATCGGCATGGCCGAACTGAAACCGCTGCTGGACGCCGTGCTCGGCGACTGGCGTCCGGTCGCGGGGGTTGCCAAGGGCGTCAAGGTGTTTCCGGCGATACCGCCCGCCACGCCTTCGCATATCGTGCTGATCGACCGTCCCGCGTCGCCGCAATCGCTGATTGCGGCGGGCAAGATCCTGGCCGTCAAGGGTACCGACGATACCATCCGGCTTCGCGCCGCAAACGACGTCATCGGCGGCGATTTCTTCTCGCGCCTGAACACCGACTTGCGCGAGACGAGGGGCTGGTCGTACGGCGTCGGCAGCTACGTCTATACCGTCCGCGAAACCGAGCCGCTGCTGCTCGTCGCCCCGGTGCAGACCGACCGTACCGGGGAGTCGATCACCGCGATGATCGCCGACACCCGCGCCGTCGGCGGTGCCAAGCCGATCGACGCGCTCGAATTGCGCCGCGTCGTCAACGGCATCACCCGCGCGCTGCCCGGCGAGTACGAGACCGCCGGCGCGGTGCTTGGCGCGATCGAGAGCAACTACAAGCTCGGCCGTCCCGACGACTATCAGGTCAAGCTCGCGGCGCGCTACCGCGCCATCACCGTCCCCGAGCTGAACGCGCAAGTCCCGGCGCTGTCGACCGACGGTATGACGTGGGTCGTGGTGGGCGACCGCAAGCTGGTCGAACCGCAGCTCAAAGCGACCGGGCTGCCGGTCGAGGTGCGGTAGCGAGAACAGCATCCGGCCTTGCTGGTCCGCTCCCGACCTTGCGGGGGAGGGCTAGGCGAGAGGCTTGCTGTCCTTGAGCGCGATGAGTTCACGCCGATTCCGTACCGCGAAAGCGGGATGACAGCTCGATCGAACACCATATTATGCCTGCCTGGCCGACGACGCAAAGCGTAGCGCGCCGCCGCCGCATCCACGCAGTCGCCCTACGCCGCCACGGCAATATCCGGCAACGCATCGCCCCGGTGGAGTTCGTTGCCCTGCACGCGGCACAAGTCTGTGTTCGGCCCCGACAGCAGCCCGATCGCCTGAGCCGTCGTCAGCGCGGTGCAGAACTCCCGGTGCAGGTTCGCGACACTCATCGCGTGCACGACATCGGCGTCGAAGCTGCTGCCGTCCGGCGTCAGGCGGTTACCCGCCGCGCAGGCGTCGTGCGCGAGATAGGTGTCATATCCCATGTTGCCGGCCGCGCGGATCGTCGTCTCGACGCACATGTTGGTGAAGAAGCCCGCAACCAGCAGCCGCGAAATGCCTTCCCGCCGCAGAAACAGCTCGAGGTGCGTTCCCGTGAAGCCGCTGTTGACGTCCTTGATCACCACCCGCTCGCCCGGCAGCGGCTCGAGGCCCGGCAACGGCTGCCCGCTCGCGAGCGTCAGCTTCAGCGGCGACGTCGCCTCGCGTGAATCATGCATCGTGAAATAGACCGGCAGCCCCGCCTGTCGCCACGCGCTTAGCAGCTCGCCGATACGGAGTTCGGCCTGTGGATTGTTGCGATGCCCCGCGCAGCCGCCCCAGTGCTGATGCTCGTTGACGCCTTGCTGGGCATCGATCACCAGCAACGCCGTCTCGCGCCCAAATGCTCCGATCATGACTGTTCCCGCCCGTCGTTAATTACTTGATATGCTATTACGGGTTTGGAATGAGGTCAAGAATTAGTCGAACGAATGTATGTGATTAGCCGTGTGGCGACAGCTCCGCCGCATCTTACGGCGTCCGTGGTACTCACGTCACCATGCGCAACAGGGTGTCGATATGGTCAGCCTCGCTCGCCGGCTTGTCCAGCCGAATCCGGGAGATCCGTGGGAACCGCATCGCCAGCCCCGACTTGTGCCGCGCCGACTTGTGCAGCGAGTCGAAAGCAACTTCGAATACCAGGGTCTTCTCGACCTCGCGGACGGGGCCGAAGCGCTGGACGGTGTGGTTGCGAACGAATTTGTCGAGCATGGTAAGTTCGGTGTCGGTGAAGCCGCTATACGCCTTGCCGACCGGCAGCAGCTCGCCGCCCGCGCCGGGGTCGGCGGTCCAGCAGCCGAAGGTGTAGTCGCTGTAGAAACTCGACCGTTTGCCGTGGCCGCGCTGCGCGTACATCATCACGCAATCGGCGACCAACGGCTCGCGCTTCCATTTGTACCACAACCCGGTCCGCCGCCCGGCGACATAGGGACTGTCGCGGCGCTTGAGCATGACGCCCTCGATCGCGGCATCGCGCGCGCCGAGCCTGATCTCGCCGAGCGCGGCGAAGTCGGCCGCGTCGATGACGGCGGAGATGTCGAAGCGGACCGGGTCGAGCTCCGGGACGGCAGCTTCCAGCCGGACGCGGCGCGCGGTCCACGGCAGCGCGCGCAGATCGTCGACGCCGTCGAACAGGATGTCGTAGATGCGGACGAAGGCGGGGTATTCCAGCAACGCCTTGGCAGTGACCGACTTGCGTCCGAGCCGTTGTTGCAACGCATTGAAGCTGGCCGCTTCTCCCCCTTGAACGTCACCACGGACCAGCAGTTCGCCGTCGAGCACGCCGGGCCAGGCGAAGGCCTCGGCGATCTCGGGGAAGCTGCGGGTGATGTCGTCGCCGGCGCGGCTGAACAGGCGGGTCTGTCCGGCGACATGGACGAGCTGGATGCGGATGCCGTCCCATTTCCACTCGGCCGCATAGTCGTTCAGATCGACCTCGAGGTCCTCGAGCGGATGCGCCAGCATGAACGGCCGGAATACCGGCACGCTGGCATGCGTCGGCTGCGCCCCCCCGTCGCCCCAGGCGAACAGCGTCGTATAGGGCGCATGAATGCCGTGCCACAGCTCCTCGACCGCATCGACGTCGACCGCGAACGCCTGCGCGAACGCGGTTTTCGCCAGTCGCCCCGACACTCCCGCCCGCAACGCCCCGGTGGCCAGCTTGAGCAGCGCATAGCGCCCACTGCTGTCGAGCCGGTCGAGCAGCTCGCGCATGACCCGCGGCGCATCGGGGCGCGCCAGCGTCTGCAGGCGCTCGACGACCTCACTCAGGCTGGGCGGCGGTAGCGGACTCGGCGGCTGCGGCTCGGGCCACAGCAGCGCGCAGGTCTCGGCGAGGTCGCCGACATAGTCGTAGCTCATTGCCAGCAGCACCGGGTCGACACGCTCTTCGAGCAGTTGCCGGATCAGCTTGGGCTGCACGGCCTTCAGGCTGAGATCGCCGGTCAGCGCCGCCAGCGCCCAGCCGCGGTCGGGATCGGGCGTGGCGCGCAGGTAATCGCCGATGGCGCGCAGCTTGGCATTGCGCGACCGGGTGTAAGTGAGCGCGTCGAGCAGGGCGGCGAAGGCTTGCATGGCGCGACTAACGTAAGCGGCGTGCGAAACGGTGCAATGCGGTCAGAAGCCGGTACTCAGCGTCAAGGCCGCACCGCTGCCCGGCCCGGCGTTGCCGCCGACTCGCACGCGGTAGTCGACCGTGGCGTCGACCGGCAGCGTGGTGCGCGCCCAGTGCAGCCGCAGGCTCGGGCCGACGTCGACGCGGTCGGCCTTGGTTAGCCGGTCACGCTGGAAGCCGCCCCAGACGCCGGCACCCGGCGTCAGCGTCAGTGCCGTGCCGACGGTCATCGGATAGCCGGCAAGGGCTTGTCCGGCAACGAAGTAGGCCGGATGGGTGATCCCGACGATGCCGGTCTCGCCGTAGCCGTCGAGCGCCACCGGCCCGATCCGCCCGCTGTGCCCGCCCGCCAGCCGCAACGTCCAGTCGCGACGCCCGCCCGCCCCGAGCGCGATCAGCCGCTCGGCGCTGAGACCAAGCTGAGGGAGCAGCCGCCAGCGCACGCCGATCGCCGCCTCGGCCTGGCGCTGATCGAGGCTGTTGCTGCCGGTCAGCCGCGCGGTCAGGTCGAGCGGTCGCCGCGCCAGCGGACGCGGCGTGAAGGCCAGCGCCGCGACGCTCTGGCTGCCGCCGAGCAGTCCGGCACTGCCGGGGGACAGGCTGGTCGGGACGGGATCCGGCCCCTGCCGTGCGAACACATAAGCGTTGCCCGACCAGCGCTTGTTCAGCGCACGGCGCGCCGCAACCCAGGCGGGCGCCTGCGGATCGGCACGGTCGGCGGCAAGTGCGGCGTCGAAGTCCTGTGCTGCCGAGCGGCGGTCACCGGCGGCCAGTGCGGCGTAGGCGCGCGTCGCGAAGTCGAAGGCAGAAGGTCGGGTGATCGCCGGAGCGCTGTTGCTGTCGCTGATCGAACGAGTTGGCGAGGCGTCCGTATTGAGCGCGGCCCGCGATTCGGGCACGGTACCGGTCTCGGCCAAAATCCGCCCAGCCGTCGTTGCCGCGCCGGGAAAGGCCGAGCTACCGCTGTGGAGGCGGGCACCGCCGGCGAAGTCAGCCTTGGCAAATGATGTGAGAGCTGACGAGATCGGCGCTGGCTGCGAAGCGTCAACCTGCTGATCAACTGGCGCGCGCCTCGGTGTGCTGGTCGGAGCCGCTGTCAGCCTAGCTCTGGTCGATGCAATCGCCAGCATCTGGTCCCGTTCCGCCCGCGCCACTGCCACTGCAACGTTCCGCTGCAGCAACGGCCAGCGCCCGGCGATCCAGCCGACGAGCAACGCCGTCAGCACGGCCAGAACCTGCAGCGGCCGCCCGGTGCGGCGCGTGTCGATCATGCGCCGGGGAACCTGTGCGCGGTCTTGTCCCACACCGGCTGCGCCCGTCCGGTGATGATACGCCGATAGTTGCGTAGCGCGCGGATCGCGGCGGCCGCGTTGATCAGGTTGCCGACGACCGCGCGCGGCACCGCGCGGACGCCCTCGCGCCAGCCGTGCGCGCTGGCGGTGAAGCCGGCGCGCATGCCGAGCCGCCAGCCGAGCGCCACGGCGTTGATCCACAGCAGCGTCGCCAGCACCGATCCGGCGGGTGCGAGCGGGCCGAAGCTGCGGACCGCCGGTACCGTCTGCGACAATGCCAGGTCGACCAGCACCAGTGCCGCGGTGACGTAACTCGCGACCGCCAGCAGCGCGGTCAGGATCGCCTTACGATCGCGCATCAGCATATAGCGATCGGCCCAGCCACCGGGCCAGCCGAGTCGGTCCCAGCCGCTCAGCGCGATGCCGGTCAGCCAGCGCGTCTTCTGCCGCAGCGCGGCATCGAGCGTCGCGGGGAAGTGCTCGCGGGTCGCGACGAGTTCGCGACCGCTGCGGCGGCGTAGCCGGACCAGCGCGCCGCGCCCGCCGAGTGTCTTGATGCGGATGCCGAGCTCATAGTCCTCGGTCATGCTGTCGGCGTCGAAGGGCTCACCGCCGGGGCCGGCCAATCGCCCGATCATATCGCGGGCAATCGCGCAGCCCACCCCGGCGCTCGGCACCGCCGCCCCGATCGCCTCGCGGACGACCAGATCCTTGGCGTGCGCTTCGGCGAACTCGTCGAGATAATGCCCGCTGATCCAGCGCGAGCCGCTGTCGACCAGTGGCGCGACCGGCAACTGGACCATCGCCAGCCTGGGTATCAGATAATCGAAGACCGCCAGCTCGCGAGGGTGGATGACATCTTCGGCATCGTGCAGCACGACCGCCTTGAAGCGCCGCTGCGCCACGAGCTCCTCGGCCAGCACGGCGCGCCATAGGTGGTTGAGGCAATCGGCCTTGGTGGTCGGGCCGGGGCGGCTGCAGCGGACCAGCGCGATACGGGGGTCGCCGACCGCGGTGACCGCGGCGGCGGTCGCGGGATCGTTCGGATAGACGCCGACGAACACCCGGTAGTGCTGGTACACAAGCCGGGCGGTCAGGTCGCGCAGCATTGCGCCGACGACCGCGGCTTCATCCCACGCCGGTACGATGACCGCCATCCAGCCGAGGTCGCCGCCCGGCAGGTCGTCGAGGTGCCAGCGATCATGGTGACGATAGACGACGCTGGCGCGCCACAGCCGCCGGACGAAATAGACGAGGTCGGCAGCGACATCGTCGGCACTGGAGACGGCGATCCCGGCGGCGACGATCAGCAAGGCTTCGTGCGTCGCGACGTGCAGGCCTGCCGCCAAGCGGAGCAGCGCGACGGTCAGCATGCTATTCGGCCGCCCCGACGCCACCCTGGAGCAGACGGGGAGGGCCGTTTGCGTTCAGGGCCAGTGGCGACCGGGGCGGCCTCGGAAGCTGGTGACGGCGGCGCAGGGTCAGGCGCCGTTACGCCACCAGATCCGATCGGTGGAGCCGAGGGCATTGCGCGAGCAACGGCTGAACTGGCGACCTGGCAAGCGATCGTTGGTTGAATAACGCTTCACGCCGCGCTTGCGGACGATGGTCATCTCCGCGACGGTGACGGCAGTGCCATGTTCGGTGTAGTCGACACCAGCCAAGGTAAACTCCTCTCGTGACCAATCGGATATCATGATCGATACCAGATCGAAACATTTTTCGGCAGCAATTCTGAACCGGCGCGTGGCGCGGTGAACGGCGAGGCTGGCTACCTCGACCTGCTCCGCCGGACCTGGGAGCAAGGCGTGATACGCGCCGACCGCACCGGCACCGGCACCCGGGCGCTGTTCGGCCAGACCTTGCGCTTCGATCTGTCGTACGGCAGCGTGCCGGTCCTGACCACCAAGCGCGTGTTCTGGAAGACCGCGGTGCGCGAGCTGCTGTGGTTCCTGTCGGGCGACACCAGTATACTGCCGCTGGTCCGGCAGGGGGTGCACATCTGGACCGACTGGCCGCTCGACAAATACCGCGCCGCGACCGGCGAGGCGCTCGACCGCGCCGCGTTCGAAGCCCGGCTGCTGGATGACGCGGCGTTCGCGGCAGCGTGGGGCGATCTCGGCCCGGTCTACGGCTCGCAGTGGCGGCATTGGCCGAACTACACGGCCGACGGCCACGGCAAGTTCACCCGCGACCCCGCCGGCATCGACCAGATCGCCGCGCTGGTCACCGGGCTGCGCGACAACCCGACCTCGCGGCGGCACATCTTCACCGGCTGGAACGTCGCCGAGCTGGGCCGCATGGCGCTGCCGCCGTGCCATATGACCTATCAGTATTTCATCGCCCCCGACGCAAACGGAGCCGGCCGGCTGTCGGGCATCCTCTACCAGCGCTCGTGCGACCTCGGGCTCGGCTTTGCCTTCAACATCTTCGAGGCGGCGCTGCTGCTGCGGATGCTTGCCGACCAATGCGACCTGTTGCCCGGCGAGCTGGTCTGGATGGGGGCCGACTGCCACGTCTACCTCAACCATGCGCACCTCGTCGAAACGCAGCTCGCCCGCGCGCCCAGGCCGTTCCCGCAGTTGGAGCTGGCGCGCCGCCCGGCGAGCCTCTTCGACTACAGCTTCGAGGACATCGCGGTGACCGGCTATGATCCACATCCCGCCATCGCCGCGCCGGTGGCGGTGTGATCCTCAGCCTCGTCGTGGCGCGGGCCGACAACGGCGTCATCGGGCGCGACAATGCCTTGCCGTGGCACCTCTCCGCCGACCTCAAGCACTTCAAGCGACTGACGGTCGGCAAGCCGGTCGTCATGGGGCGGCGGACGTTCGAGTCGATCGGCAAGCCGCTGCCGGGGCGGCACAACATCGTGCTGACCCGTGACCGGGGATGGCGAGCCGAGGGCGTCACTATCGTGCCCAACCTCGCCGAGGCCATCGCCGCCGCTGGGCTGGTGCCGAACGCGCGCGCCGACGAGATCATGATCATCGGCGGCGCGCAGGTCTATGCGGACGCGCTGCCGTCGGCGCGGCGTATCCACCTGACGGAAGTCCATGCCAATCCGGCCGGCGATACGCTGCTGCCCGCGTTCGACCCGGCGCGGTGGCGCGAGACGGCGCGCGAAGACCATGCGGCCGATGGCGGCACGCCCGGCTATAGCTTCGTGACGCTGGAGCGGGGGAACTGAGATGCGCTGGCTGTGGGCCGTACTCGTCGTCGTGCTGCTCGGCATCGTCGGCTTCCTGCTCGCCCCCACCATCGCCGACCGGTCGATGAACCGCGTCGCGGGCAGCGGCGTATGGCCGGTCTCGCCCCATGCCAAGGCGCTGCACGCGACGCTGACCGTCATCGACCTGCATTCCGACAGCCTGCTGTGGCAGCGCGACGTCGGCGAACTGCACGATCACGGCCATGTCGACCTGCCGCGGCTGGAGGCGGGCAACGTCGCGCTGCAGGTGTTCTCGTCGGTCACCAAGACGCCGAAGAACCAGAATTACGAGGCGAACGGCGACGACACCGACAACATCACCATGCTCGCCGTAGCCCAGCTGCAGCCGGTGCGGACGTGGAATTCGCTGCTCGAACGCTCGCTGTGGCATGCCGAGAAGCTGCGTCGCGCCGAACTGGCGTCGAAGGGCCGGTTGACCATCGTCCGCAGCCGCGCCGATCTCGACCGGCTGCTGCGCGAGCGTGCCCGCGGCACCCGGCTGACCGGGGCCTTGCTGTCGGTCGAGGGGGCGCAGGACCTCGAAGGGCGTCTCGGTAGCGTTCAGCGGCTCTACGACGCCGGCTTCCGCATGGTCGGGCTGGCGCATTTCTTCGACAATGATGTCGCCGGCTCGAAGCACGGGCTGCACAAGACCGGCCTGACCCCGTTCGGGGTGCAGGTCGTGCGCGCGCTCGAGGACCGCCACATGCTCGTCGACCTCGCCCATTCGAGCGACGCGACGATCGCCGACGTGCTCCGCATCGCGCGCCGCCCGGTGGTGTACAGCCACGGCGGCGTCAAGGCAGTGTGCAACACCAACCGCAACCTGACCGACGACCAGATCCGCGCCATCGCGGCGAACGGCGGCGTCATCGGCATCGGTTATTGGGACGCCGCGGTCTGTGCCGCGACCCCCGCCGCGACGGCACGCGCGATCAAGTACGTCCGCGACCTCGTCGGCATCAGCCACGTCGCGCTCGGCTCGGACTTCGACGGCGCGGTGACCACCGGCTTCGACACCGCGCACCTGAGCGCGGTGTCGCAGGCGCTGATCGACGCCGGCTTCGAGGATAACGAGATCGCCGCGGTGATGGGCGGCAACGCGGTCAGGCTGCTGCGCGACGGACTGCCGGCGGGGCACTAGGGCACGGCATTCGCCGCCCGGCCGGAATCTAGATATAGGGGGTCGAACGGTCGGAAGTTGACAAAATTGACGACCCTCCCCTCCTAGAGGACATCGATGTTGGACATAGGCGAGTTCGTGGTGGCCGGTGCTGCCCGCAAGGGCGTTTGTCTTTGATCTTCCTGGAAGCATCGGAACACCACCCCCGCTCATCCCGAGCGAAGTCGAGGGACGCACGATCGTCTGGAGCCCGATGAGATCGAACTGAATTTTCCTTCGTCATTCCCGCATTCGCGGGAACGCGGAATTGGTTCGGTGCTAACTTCTCCAGTTCTGGCCCTCGCGGCTTGCGAAGCTGATTCGACTTCCTCCTACGATAGGATAACCATAACGGTACAGTGTAGGACAGCGAATTCTTCCTTGCTGCTCCCCCTTCCACCACCCCCGTAACCTCCGCTAAGACCTCCCGCATGCATCGCATTCAGCACGGGGCCTCCGTCGACGCACAGCTCCGCGGCGGGGTCGTCGCGCTCGGCAACTTCGACGGCTTTCACCGCGGGCACCAGGCCGTCGTCGGCGCTGCTTTGGCGCGCGCCCGGGCCGACGGACGCCCGGCGCTGGTGGCGACCTTCGATCCGCACCCGTCGCGGCTGTTCCGCCCGACGCTGCCGCCGTTCACGCTGACCACGACGCCGCAGAAGCTCGACCTGTTCGCGGCGTTCGGGATCGACGCCGCGGTGGTCATCGACTTCGACCGCGCGTTCTCGAGCCTGACCGCCGAGGCCTTCGTCGCCGACTGGCTGGGCGCGAACATCGGCGCGCACACCGTCGTCACCGGCGAGGACTTCGTCTTCGTTGCCAGGCGCTCGGGCGACACCGTTATTCTGGCGCAGGTCGGGGCCGCGCACGGCCTCGCCGCGCAAGTCGTCGCCCCGGTCAGCGACGGCGGCGAAATCGTCTCGTCGAGCCGCATCCGGGCGGCGCTCGTGGCCGCCGACCCGCAGCTTGCCGCGACACTGCTGACCCGGCCGTTCACGATCCGGGGGCAGGTCGAGCATGGGGCCAAGCTCGGGCGGCAGCTCGGCTTTCCGACGCTCAACCTGACGCTCGGCGAATACCAACGCCCGGCGTACGGCGTCTATGCGGTGCGGGTCCGGCTCCCCGGCGGCGCGCTGGTGGACGGCGTCGCCAACCTCGGGCTGCGGCCGATGATCGAGCCCGCGCAAGAATTGCTCGAGGCGCATCTGTTCGACTGGTCGGGCGATCTCTACGGCCGGACGGTCGAGGTCGAGCTGCAGCATTTCCTGCGGCCCGAGTGGAAGCTCGACGGGCTTGCGGCGCTGAAGACACAGATCGCCGCCGATGCGGCACACGCCCGCGCCAAACTGGGCTGATACGCTCGACAATACGGGCCGCGCCCGGCTATGTCGCCGGCTGATGAGCGACGCGCCCTCCTACCGCGACACGGTATTCCTGCCGAAGACCGACTTCCCGATGAAGGCGGGCCTCGCGGCGGCCGAGCCGCTGTGGCTGAAACGCTGGCAGGCTGAGGGCGTCTACGAGCAGCTGCGCGCCGCGCGGGCGGGCCGCGAGCGCTTTATCCTCCACGACGGCCCGCCCTATGCGAACGGCGACATCCACATGGGCCATGCGATGAACAAGGTCCTGAAGGACCTCGTCGTGCGCAGCCAGTCGATGCTGGGCAAGGATGCGCCGTACATCCCCGGCTGGGACTGCCACGGGCTGCCGATCGAGTGGAAGATCGAGGAGCGTTACCGCGCGCGCAAGTCGAACTCGTCGAAGACCGACGACCCGCAGGCGTTCCGCGCCGAATGCCGCGCCTATGCCGCCGAATGGGTGACCGTCCAGGCGGTGCAGTTCGAGCGGCTGGGCGTCATGGGCGACTGGGCGCACCCTTATCTGACGATGGACTATGCCTCCGAAGCGACGATCGTCACCGAACTGCTCAAGTTCGCGAGCACCGGGCAGCTGTACCGCGGGGCCAAGCCGGTGATGTGGTCGCCGGTCGAGCAGACGGCGCTCGCCGAGGCCGAGATCGAGTATGAGGACATCGTCTCGACGCAAATCGATGTGGCGTTCCCGATCGTGTCGTCGCCGATCCCCGAGCTGGTCGGCGCGCACGCGGTGATCTGGACGACGACGCCGTGGACGATCCCGGTGAACCGGGCTTTGGCGTATGGGCCGGATGTGAATTACCTTCTTTATACATCGCACGATGGTCGTAGCTTGCTGGTCGCGGCGGAATTGGCCGAGCGCTTCTGGACGCGCACGGGCTTGGGTCCCGGCGAGTCTCCTTCCCGAACGGGCCGGCGCAAGACGTTCGACGAGTACCACGGCCGAAGCATCCGCGGCTCTGAACTCGCGGGCACCATCTGCGCGCACCCGCTCGCCGGCACGCATCCCTTCTTCGACGAGCCGCGCCCGCTGCTCGCAGGTGATTTCGTCACCACCGACCAGGGCACCGGCCTCGTCCACATGGCGCCCGACCACGGCGAGGACGACTTCGAGCTGTGCAAGGCGAACGGCATCGAGCCGCTGTTCGTCGTGCAGGCGAACGGCACCTACCGTGCCGACTGGCCGGTGGTCGGCGGGATGCACGTCTATAACGTGAACGGGCGGCTCGGGGCGAAGAACGACGTCGTCACCAGTGCGCTGAGCGCCGCGGGCGCGCTGCTCGCCGACGGC
>JANOOK010000047.1:0-5443 GCA_031421275.1 Sphingomonadaceae bacterium | reverse complement strand
CCCTACCTGCTCGGAATCGGAATGGCACTTGCCGTTGGCGCGCTGTCTTGCGTGATCGCCACGCCACTGGCATGGCTGGTGTCGCGCACCGACCTGCCCGGACGCCGCATCGTGAGAGCGCTGGTGACCGCTTCATTTGTCACGCCGCCTTTTCTCGGCGCGATCGCCTGGGAAATCCTCGCGGCCCCGAACAGCGGCTTGATCAACGTGCTGCACCGCTACCTGACCGGATCGCAGCCGAACGAGCATCTGGTCGATATCTATACCTTCCACGGTCTGGTCTTCGCGATCGCCTGCTACACCTTTCCGTATGTCTTCACACTCGTGGCGAACGGGCTGGATCGCATTCCATCCGATCTTGAAGACGCTTCCGCGATACTCGGCGGGCGAACCGCGACGACGCTACGGCGCGTGACCATTCCGCTGGTGCTACCGGCCATGCTGGCGGGATCGCTGATCGCCATTCTTCAGGCGCTCACTATGTTCGGGCCGCCTGCCATTCTTGCGTTGCCTGCGGGATTTCACGTGATTACCACGAAGATCTGGAGCCTGTTCCAGTTTCCGCCCAAGCCTGGTCTGGCGGCCGCCGCAGCCCTTCCGCTGCTGATCATCACGGTTCTGTTATTGCAGGGCAAGAGCTGGCTCCTCGGGCGCAAGGGCTACACCGTGCTCGGCGGTAAAAGCGGCGAACCCAGGATTGCACGGCTTGGCCATTGGAAAGCAGTGGCCATTGCGTTCGCCGTCATCGTCCTGTCGCTGACCGTCATTTTGCCCTATGCAGCACTGCTGAAAACTGCGCTGACCCGCAACGTTTCGGAACCGCTCACCTGGGCTACGCTGACTCTTCACAACTTCAACTTCGTGTTTTTCGAGTTTTCCGCCACTCGCATGGCGATGCGGAACACCTTTTTGCTGGGCTTTTTGACGGCGACCATCGGAACCGCGATCGCGCTCGTGGCGGCCTACATGGTTTCGCGCAGTACGGTGCGCGGTTCGCCGTTGCTGGGTGTACTGGCGACGGCACCGGTCGCCATTCCGGGAATCGTGTTGGGCGTGGGCGTGTTCCTGACCTATTCGCATCCGCAGTTGATGCTGTACGGAACTCTGTGGATTTTGTTGATCGTGTTTTTGACCATCGAAATGCCGGCCGGGTATCAGCAAATGTCCTCGGCCTTTCATGGCATCCATCCGGAACTCGAAGAAGCCAGCCGCATTCTCGGCGCCACCCGCCTCAAGACCCTGCGGCTGATCACGGCGCCGCTGCTGCGTACCAGCGTGATAGCGACCTGGTGCTTTGTCTTCATCGGCACGATCCGCGAATTGTCCGCCGCGATTTTATTGACGACCTCCAACACCAAACTGGTCTCGGTGATCATTTACGACTTGAACGAGAGCGGCGACCTCGGGGCCATCTCGGTGCTCGGTCTGATGCTGCTGGCGGTGTCGTTCACGGTCGTCTTTCTGGCTAACCGTCTCCCCGTTCTCGGCGGGCAGCGCCTGCCGCACGCCTGATGAAACGAGCGATCCGGCACGAGTGCCACCACTGCTTTATGCCTTAAGAGCGCGCAACAGTGCGCATCCACGCGGGCAAAAATCTCAGGAGGAAATAAATGAGTTTTGTGGAATTGATCGGTTTGACCAAGCGTTACGGATCGCTGGCCGTCGTTAAAGACATCTCGCTTTCCATCGAAAAAGGACAGCTTGTCTGCCTGCTGGGTCCGTCCGGATGCGGTAAAACCACGACGCTGCGCTTGATCGCCGGTTTCCTGGAACCGGATGCCGGCGAGATACGGATCGGCGGACGCCGAATTTCCGCGCCGGGCAACAGCGAGGCGCCGGAACGGCGCAACATGTCGATGATCTTCCAGAGCTACGCGCTGTGGCCGCACATGACCGTTTTCGAAAACATCGCCTATGGCCTGCGGCTTCGCGGCCTGGCGAAAAGCGAGATACAGCGCCGCGCCGATACCCTGTTGGCCGCCACCAAACTGACCGCGTTCGCGCAACGCTACCCTGGCGAATTGTCAGGCGGCCAGCAGCAGCGGGTCTCGCTGGCGCGCGCGCTCGTCATCGAGCCCGAGACCTTGCTGCTCGATGAACCGCTGTCCAATCTGGACGCCAATCTGCGGGAAGAAATGCGTTTCGAGATCCGCCGCCTGCATGACAAGTACCGTTACACCACGGTCTACGTCACTCACGATCAGACGGAAGCCATGACCACGGCCAACCTGATCGTGGTGATGAACCAGGGCGCGATCGAACAGGCCGGGTCGCCCGAAGACATTTATCAAAGGCCCCGGACCGAATTCGTCGCCCGATTCATAGGCGGCACCAACATCTTCAAGGGGCGGTGGGACGGCAGCAACAAGGTCGACTGCGGCCACGGGCTCATTCTGTGCTGCGGATCGGGGGATTTTTCGGCGCAAGGCGAAACCGCAGTGTCGGTCCGGCATCACAATATCCGTCTGGCGCCCACCAGGCCCGATGTCACGCAGGCCAACTGGATCAGCGGAACCGTCGCGCGCCAAGTCTATCTCGGCCCGCATCGGGATTATCTCGTTACGCTGGCCGGTGGCGAAACGGTGCGCGCGATAACGCCGGTCGAGGTCGCGATCAAAGAGGGAGAGATCGTCTGGCTCCATTTCCCGCCCGAACATTGCCGAGCGCTCGCGCGATAGCGACCCGACGTTATGCCAAGGCGTTCGAAATCAAAGTTGAACAATAACCAATTGAAGGAGGCCAACCATGTTATTCAGCAAGTCAGCCACGCCGAGCCGAGCGTGCGTCCCGGCAGGCCACGAGTTAGCGGGAGGGCAGAATGAATAAGCATTTGGCCGAGCAGACCGCAAACCTGACCCGGTATGTGGCGGAGTTCATTTGCGACACCAGGCTCGATGAGCTTCCGGCGGATGTCGTGGCACTGGGCAAGAAGTCGATTCTGGATGGCTTGGGACTGGCGCTTTCCGGCGGTGCAACGCGTTGCGGAGGATTGGTCCGGCAGCATTTCTCGGATCTCAATCTTGGCGCGGGCCCGGCGACGGTGATCGGGACCCCTCTCAAAATCGCGCCGCGGTTTGCCGCCTTCGCCAACGGCGTGGGCATTCACGCCGACGACTATGACGACACGCAGCTTGCGCTGGCAGCAGACAGAGTCTACGGGCTGCTGACTCATCCGACCGCACCGGCGCTGCCGGCGGCCCTTGCGATGGGCGAACTGACACACGCTCACGGCGGCTCCACGATGCTGGCGTATCACCTTGGCGTCGAGGTCGAGTGCAAGATTGCCGAAGCGATCAATCCGCGCCACTATCAGAGCGGCTTTCACGCCACAGCGACCTGCGGCACATTTGCCGCAGCGGCTGCAAGCGCCAAGCTGCTCGGGCTGGACGTGGAAGCAACGGCGCGCGCGCTTTCAATCGCCGGAAGCCAGTCGGCCGGTCTGCGCGAAAATTTCGGCACCATGACCAAACCGTTTCACGCCGGGCGGGCTTCAGAGAGCGGCGTCGCCGCCGCGCAGTTCGCCTCCTATGGCTGGACTGCGACCGATCGCATCCTGGAGGCCCCGCGCGGATTTTTCAGCGCGGCGGGCGGCGGTTACGATGCGCAGGCGATCGCCGGCAAGCTCGGTGCCCCGTGGACAATTGCAAACCCGGGGGTTTCGATCAAACCACACCCGTCCGGCTCGCTCACCCATCCCGGCATGACGGAAATGCTGCGCCTGATCCGCGCCAACAACATTCGCGCCAAAGACGTGGTTCGGGTTCGGGTCGGGACCAATCACAACATGCCGAACGCGCTGATCCACCACCGCCCGCTCAATGAGCTCCAGGCCAAATTTTCGATGGAGTTTTGCATGGCGATCCTGCTGATTGAGGGCCGCGCGGGTTTGGGCGAATTCACCGACGAGGTCGTGCAACGGCCCGACGTCAAGGCGATGATCGAAAAAATAGATTTCGTCGTTGACCAGGACGCGGAAGCGGCCGGTTATCACAAGATGACGACGATGATCGATATCAATCTTTCCGATGGTCGCACCATCTCGGGCAGGGCTGACTTCGGCAAGGGCAGTCCGGCCGATCCGATGACCTACGATGAGGTGGCTAACAAGTTCCGCGAAAACGCCGCCTATGCCCGCTTCCCCGCTAAACAGGCGGAGATGGTGGTCGCCATGGTGCGCGATTTCGAAACCCTCCCCTCGCTCGATCGCATCATGACAGCGCTTACGCGCGCAGCCGAGTGACACCCATGAAAGACACGCATCTCGTCTTGGGCGTGCTGGATGGCGACGACATCGGCCTTGAAGTCGTTCCCGCCGCAGTCGAAGTCGCATCAGTGGCCGCTGCGCGCTACGGCTTGCTCATCGACTGGCGACCGATGCCGATAGGGCGCCAGGCACTGGACACGCATGGCTCGACGCTGCCGGAGGGCACGCTCGAAACGCTTGCAAAGATGAACGGTTTTATTCTCGGTCCGGTCGGTCACCGCGAATATCCGCGCGTCCCCGGTGCGATCAACCCGCATCCGATCATGCGCAAGCATTTCAACCTGTTTGCGAACGTCAGGCCGACCCGCTCCTATCCGGATATCGGCTGCCTGCACGACAATGTCGACCTGATCATCGTGCGCGAGAATAACGAGGGCTTTCAACCGGACCGCAACGTCGTCGCCGGTTCCGGTGAGTTCCGGCCGACCGAAGACATCACGATTTCGGTGCGGGTGATCACGCGTGTCGGCAGCCAGCGCGTCGCGCGGGTCGCGCTGAACCTGGCGCGCAACCGTCGCAAGCTTCTGACCATCGTCCACAAGAACACGGTATTCAAACTCGGTTGCGGCATGTTTGTCGAAGAGTGCTACCGAGCCGCCAGGGATTTTCCGGATGTCACCGTCAACGAGGTCATCGTCGACACCATGGCGATGCGGCTGGTGCGCGACCCGCAGAATTTCGACGTGGTGGTGACGACTAACATGTTCGGCGACATCTTGACCGACGAGGCGGCCGGACTGGTCGGCGGCCTTGGAATGGCGCCGGGGCTGTGCATCGGCGACGGTGACTTCGCGATGGCGCAGGCCACGCACGGCTCGGCCCCGGATATTGCGGGCACCGGCCGTGCCAATCCATATGCAATGATTGATTCGACCCGCCTGCTGCTCGACTGGCTCGGCAGAAGGCGCAGCATTCCGCAAGCGGTCGATGCCGCGCAGGCGATGGAGCGCGCAATCACCGCCACGCTCGCCGATCCGAAGGCACGCACCGGTGATATCCGCGGCGCCGGCACCACCGCCGACATGACCGCCGCCATCGTCGCAGCGGTTCGAAGGTAAGCGGTTGCTTTGGCGTCCCACGGGCGAGGCTACGTCACGGTGGGTCGCAAACCAGACGCCTGGTCTGGGCTGTATATGACGGATCAGGTCTTCCGGTTGAAATTTGACCAGGGGCGTGACG
>JANOOK010000046.1:0-45851 GCA_031421275.1 Sphingomonadaceae bacterium | reverse complement strand
AGCGAGGCGCGCAACGCCTATGGCTCGGTCAAGGTGTTCACCAGCGACTTCCGCCCGATGCGCAACGTGCTGGCGGGGCGCAACGAACGCGCGTTGTACAAGCTCGTCGTCGACGACGCGTCCGACCGGGTGCTCGGCGCGCACATGATCGGGCCCGACGCGCCGGAGATCCTGCAGGCGCTGGCGATCGCGGTGAAAGCCAAGCTGACCAAGGCGCAGTTCGACGAGACCGTGGCGCTGCATCCGACGATGGCGGAGGAGCTGGTGCTGATGCGGTGACGCGCGGCGCACGAGGTCGAGGACGCGGATATGAAGCCCAACCCTCGCCCGCAAGGTCGGAAGAGGGCCAGCGAAGGCGATCTTTTCTAGCCCTCTCCCGACCTTTCGGGAGAGGGTGGGGTGAGGGGCTTCTTACCTTCCGTCCGCGCCGCCAAAGCCGCCAGCGTCACAGGGATCATCGATATATCTTGCCGATATTACTTGACAAATACACCATACCGGTTACATGGCGGCGATGACCCTGTCCGCACTCCCGCACCATCGCATCGGCCGTTCGTGGCCAAGCCGCACTCTCTGGAGCGGCAGGGTCGTCAACATTGTCAACTTCCGACGTCATCTCGAGTCGCGAGCGGCTCGCGTGCCTTGCACCGCCGTGCCGACAATGCGACTATGACATCGCCATGAAAAACGCCTGGACCCCCGACAGTTGGCGTCGCCACGAGGCGCGGCAACTGCCCGTCTATCACGATCAGGCGGCGCTTGCCGCGACCGAGGCCGAGCTGAAGTCGTATCCGCCGCTGGTGTTTGCCGGCGAGGCCCGCGATCTGACGGCGCAACTCGCCGAGGTCGCGGCGGGCAAGGCGTTCCTGCTGCAGGGCGGCGACTGTGCCGAGAGTTTCGCCGAGTTCCATCCCAACAACATCCGCGACACCTTTCGCGTGCTGCTGCAGATGGCGGTGACGCTGACGTTCGCGTCGAAGCTGCCGGTGGTCAAGGTCGGCCGCATGGCGGGGCAGTTCGCCAAGCCGCGCTCGGGCGACATCGAGACCGTCGATGGCATTTCGCTCCCGAGCTACCGCGGCGACAACGTCAACGGCATCGAGTTCACCGCCGCGGCGCGCGAGCCCGATCCGGCGCGGCTGATGCGCGGTTATATGCAGTCGGCGGCAACGCTCAACCTGCTGCGGGCCTTCGCCACCGGGGGATACGCGAGCCTGCACCAGGTGCATCAGTGGAACCTCGACTTCGGCGGGCGCTCGCTGTGGTCCGAACAATATCAGGCGCTTGCCGACCGCATCGGCGAGGCGATCGACTTCATGGCGGCGTGTGGGATCTCGCCCGAGACGGTGCCGCAGCTAAAAGCGACGAGCTTCTTCACCAGCCACGAGGCGCTGCTGCTCGGTTATGAGCAGGCGATGACGCGGCAGGACTCGCTGACCGGCGACTGGTACGACACGTCGGCGCACATGCTGTGGATCGGCGACCGGACGCGCTTCGCCGGGTCGGCGCATGTCGAGTTCCTGCGCGGCGTCGGCAATCCGATCGGGCTGAAGTGCGGCCCGAGCCTGACCGCCGACGACCTGCTGCGGCTGATCGACGGGCTCAACCCGGGCAATGTCCCGGGACGCCTGACGCTGATCGCGCGCTTCGGCGCGGACCAGGTCGAGGCCGGGTTGCCGCGGCTGGTGCGCGCCGTTCAGCGTGCCGGACGCAGCGTCGTGTGGTCGTGCGACCCGATGCACGGGAATACGGTCAAGGCGGCGGGCGGTTACAAGACGCGGCCGTTCGAGCGTATCCTGAGCGAGGTCCGCAGCTTCTTCGCCGTCCACCGCGCCGAGGGCACCCACGCCGGCGGTATCCATATCGAGATGACCGGGCAGAACGTCACCGAGTGCACCGGCGGCGCGATCGGCGTCACCGACGCCGGGCTCGCCGACCGTTATCACACGCAGTGCGACCCCCGGCTCAACGCCAGCCAGGCGCTCGAGCTGGCATTCCTGCTCGCCGATTGCCTCAAGGCCGAGGCGGCCGCCACCCGCGCCGCGGCGGCGTAAGCCGGGCAGGGCGGCTTGACTTGGCGAGCGCCTGCCCATATCCCCATGGGCTACGCTCAGGCCCCTTCGTCTAGCGGTTAGGACGCGGCCCTCTCACGGCTGAAGCACGGGTTCGATTCCCGTAGGGGTCACCAAGTCCGGTTAAGTGCCTGATTCAGCGCCGAAAGCCGCGAATATCGCCGAAACGGCGGCGGCGGCGGCAACCAGCCAAAGCGCCTCCAGTCCGACGATCACGTAAGCACTCGCGCCGGCAACCGCTCCCGCCACCAGTCCGAGCCAAAGCATCAAATACGATAGCCACCCGAGCCGGTCACCACCGCGCAGCGCCGCGGCGAGACGCTGGCCGAGCTTGACCAGCGTCCCCGTCATATACGTCAGGCCAATCTGAGCCTCGCCGTCGCGTTCAAAGACGGCGTTCTCGGCACCCATGGCGAATGCCATCGCCGCAATGGCGGCGCGCTCATGTGCCTTGCCGAGCAGCGCCGCACTGGCGAGAAGCGCCGCGACGAGCAACAGGACAGCGACGCGCCGATGGTCGCGGGCGAAGTGACCAAGAAGCGAGCCGGCCGCGACGCCGAGGACGAAAGTGCCGATCAGCCCCGCGGCAATCGTGGCGGTGGTCGAGCTTTATGCCAGACCGACCGCGAGTCGGGTCGAATTGCCGCTCATGAACGAAACGAAGAAGCCGCCAAGGTCGACGAAGGCGATCGCGTCGACATAGCCGGCAATCGCCGCAAGGCCGATCGCCAGCGCCTGATCGCGGCGTGGGTGCCGGATCATCGGCGAGTTCGGCCGACCGACGCTTGCAGCTTTGACCTCGGCTCGATTGACGACATCAGCTCGAGCGCGCGTCGATTCCGCTGGCATAGAGTAGCCGACCCGGTCCGAGCTGGCTGAGAACGGCATCGAGGCTGTCGCTGGCGACTGCGAAACAGCCTTCGCTGCGCCCAAGCTTTCCGGTGTCGCGGGCGAGGGCGGGCGATACATACCAGGCGGCATGGATGACCAGCGCCCGTGCCTCGGCGTTACTGTTGCCGGGATCGAAGCCGGCGAGGCGCATCGAGCGGCCGTGTCCGCCGACGTAGAGCTCGCCCGTGACATAGGCCCCGGCCGAGGAGGCGAACGAGCCGGGCTCATTCGAGAGGCGCGTCACCCATCCGGTATGCGCCGGATCGGAGCCGCGGCCGTGCGCCACGAGATGACTGACGACGCCGCCGTCGCCCGGAGTGAGCACATGCAGCCGCGGCACGCGCGACGGCTGCGCGAAGTCGACGATGCCGATCCGATCGACGTGCGCGAGCCGGTCGCGATGCTTAGCCATCGCCGCCTGCGCGCGGGCGACGAGATCGGGCGACAAGCGTTTGCGCACTGTCGCCGAGGCCCCCGGACCTGCCAGCAGCGTACCGCCGAGCGCAACACCGCTGCCGAGCAGAAGTCGACGTGAGATCGACGTGGTCATTCCCGACCGTCTATCATTTCGTGGTGGGTCGCGACTTCTTTACGGGTACGCTATCGAGGACGGTCAAGCGCTCGCCGGTGCCACCGCTGATCAGCGTTTCCCGGGTAATCAGAAGCGTTGCGCCCGGCGTCAGCACCGTGTCGAGGTCGCGGCGAAATGGTTCGGGCAGATGTGCACGGGCGCGCTCGGCGCTGGTCATGTCACCAGCCGCGGCCGGGGCCTGGCCAGGTAGGGGCAGGCGCAGCCAGTGAACGCCGTCGGCGTCGACCGCCCGCAGCGTGAAGGCCGCGGTCGCGATCACCGGTCCGTCGATCAGGATATCGCTCGAGCCGATCTGGACGCCGTCGCGGAGCACCACGATCCGCCTGTCGCGGCCGCTGACGACGATCGAGACCGGCCCGGCGGGCGAACGCTCGGGCGTCCAGCTGTAACTCGTGGGGCCTTGATGCCCGTCGACGGGCGCCGACGCCAGCACACCGGGCGTCGTGACCACTTCGGGGACAAGCGCATCGTCGGTGATCACCACGGTCAGTCCGAGCTTGGTGATCGCGTACAGCTTCTCGGCGAAATCGCGCGGCAGGCGGACGCAGCCGTGCGACGCGGGATAGCCGGGCAGGTGCCCCGCGTGCATGGCGATGCCGTCCCACGTCAGCCGCTGCATGAACGGCATCGGCGCCTCGCTGTACAGGTTCGACTTATGCTCGACCTGCTTTTGAAGGATAGTGAACAAGCCGGTCGGCGTTGCGTGGCCGCGTCTGCCGGTCGATACTGTCGACACGCCGATCGGCACCCCATTACGGTAGGTGTAGGCGCGCTGCGTCTTCAGGCTGATGATCACCGTCACCGGGCCAAATGGGGCGACCTCGGGTGACCACAGGAACTCTCCAGGCTTGAGCCGCTCAATAGGGCCTGCTGCGGCGGTTGGCGACGTTTGCGCGCAACCGGGTTCCGCCACCATCGGCGCGAAGCTTACTGCGACTGCGAGGCCGACGCTCGTCCTCCACCTGGCGAAACGGGTCGATATCATACGGCTTGCTAGTTCAGTGCACCGGCCCCGACCATCAGCGCATATTCGACGATCTCGACCCGTTCATAGCGATCAGCCTTGAAATACGGGCTTTGGCTCAAATACGCCTCGGCCGCGGCGAAGTCCGGTGCGTTTATGATCGCCATGTAACCGAGCTGCCGTCCGTCGCGATCCCGTAATGCGCCGGCCAGATGAACGTGCAGTACCTGCTGCGCGAGGTGGTCGCTCAGTTCAGCCTCGAAGCCAGCATCTTCAACCCCGGCTGGGGTCCGAAAAAATCCGATCAGTGCGAATAACATCATGTTTCTCCGGGAGCAGATTGGTCCGATGGCGTCGATCGTAGCGGTGGCTGGTCACCTAAATAGCCCTTGTTGATCCGGTTGGTCAGCGGCCGGCCCGCTTCGGCGTCAGCGATGCTGGTGAGCGTCGTCTCGGCGATTGCAGCGAGCGCTTCCTCGGTGAAGAACGCCTGGTGCCCGGTGACAATGACGTTCGGAAAGGTCAACAGCCGCTGGAAGACATCGTCGCCGATGACCTCGCTCGACAGGTCCTCGAAGAACAGCTCGGCTTCCTGCTCGTAGACATCGAGCGCGACGCCGCCGATCTGGTGGCTCTTGAGCCCATCGATCAGCGCCGGCGTGTCGATCAGCGCGCCGCGGCTGGTATTGATGACGATCACCCGCGGGCGAGCGGCGGCGATGGCGGCGGCGTCGATCAGGTGATGCGTCGCCGGCGTCAACGGGCAGTGCAGCGTGATGATGTCCGAACGCGCCAGCAGTACCGGCAGCGGCACATAGCGCACGCCTGCCGCGATCAGGTCCGCGTCTTCGGTCAGGTCAGTGGCCAGCACCTCGCAGCCGAAGCCGAGCCGTAGCGTCCGCGCGACCAGTGCTCCGATACGCCCGGTGCCGACGACGCCGGCGACGCGCCCGAAGACATTGCGTCCGAGCAGGCCGTCGAGCGCAAAGTTATTGTCGCGGACGCGCGCCCAGGCGCGGTGGATATTGCGGTCGAGCGCGAGCAGCAGCCCGATGGTAAACTCTGCCACCGCATAGGGAGAGTAAGCCGGGACGCGGACGACCGCGATATCGAGCCGGTCGGCGGCGGCGAGATCGACGTTATTGAACCCCGCACAGCGCAACGCAACGAGCCGGGTCCCTCCGCCGGCGAGCACGCCGAGCACCTCGGAATCGAGGCAGTCGTTTACAAACGCGCAGATCGCAGGGAAACCGTTGGCCAGCGCGGCCGTCGAGGAGTCGAGCCGCGCCTCGAAATAAATCAGTACATGACCGTATGATTCATTTGCGGCGTCGAGGGACTGCCGATCGTACGCCTTGGTCCCGAAGATCGCCACCCGCATGGCTCAGCCGCCGCGCTCGGGATCGACGTCGTAACGGCAATCCTTCTCTTGATCGACCCGGCGGCCGTAAAACCCGGGCGCGCTGTCCTCGTCGCCGGTCGCCACGGCCTGCGCCGGATCGAAGCGGATCCAGTCCGTGGTTGTGCCTGCACAAGCCGACAAGGAGCACAAAGTGGTCGCTGTCGATGCGGTGAGGAACTGGCGGCGGCTCGGCAGCCGATGCGACGAGGCAGGCGTGGTTATCATCATAATATCGGCACCTTCCAGCTGGCCATCACGGACCATGAACGCGGCCGTCGCTGCTATCGTCCGGTGCCGATCCACGCGTGCAGGATCAGCGATACGACTCCGACCGTCGTCACGCCGGCCATCCACAGCCCGACGAACCACAGCCAGCGTTTGATGCCCGGGCTCAATGATAACCCTCGTGGCCGACCTTGCCGCGAAACACCCAATAGGCATAGCCGGTGTAGGCGAGGATTATCGGCACCATGATGCCGACGCCGACCAGCATGAACAGTTGGCTGCTCGCGGGCGAGGCGGCTTGCCACAGCGTGATCGACGGCGGCACGACATAAGGGAACATGCTGATCCCAAGCCCGACGAAGCTGAGCAGGAACAAGCTCAGCGCCAGCAGGAACGGCGTCAACTCGGCACGACGCGCGAGGCTGCGGTAGAGGAAGAACGCGGCGACCGCGACGAGGACCGGTACCGGCGCGGTGGCGTAGATACCCGGCGTGCGCAGCCAGCGCGAATGATAGTCGTAGCTGAGGAACGGCGTCGCGGCACTCACCGCGACGAGGCCGATCAAGGTCCCCGCCGCGAGCCACTTCGCCAAGTCGCGGCAACGCGTCTGGAGCGATCCCTCGGTGCGATAGATCAGCCAGGTCGCGCCGAGCAGGCCGTAGCCGATGACTACCGCGACGCCGGTCAACAGTGTGAACGGCGTGAGCCAGTCCCACCAGCCGCCGCCATAAGCGCGACCGTGGACGGTGATGCCCTGCAGCACCGCACCGAGCGTGATGCCCTGCGCCAGCGCCGCCAGCATCGAGCCGCCGGCGAACGCTGCGTCCCACAGCCACAGCCGCGCTGTCCGCGTCCGGAACTCGAACGCGACGCCGCGGAATACCAGCCCAAGCAGCATCGCGATCACCGGCGTATAGACCGCCGGCATGATCACCGCGTACGCCAGCGGGAATGCCGCCAGCAGCCCGCCCCCGCCGAGCACGAGCCAGGTCTCGTTGCCGTCCCACACCGGCGCGATCGAATTGATCGCGGCGTTGCGATCCTCGCCCTCGGCGAGCAACGGAAACAGGATGCCGATGCCGAGATCGAAGCCGTCCATCACGACATAGGCGAACACCGCGAAGCCGATGATGCCCGCCCAGACGAGCGTCAGGTCGATGTGCATGGTCTTACTCCGCCGGGATGGCTTGCGGGGCGAGCTGCGGCAGCGGGGTGATCCCCGCCGTCCGCGTCGTTTCTCCGCGCGACGGCCCGGGCTCGCCGGGATGCGGCGAGCCACCCATCAGCCTGAGGATGAACCCCGTTCCCGCGCCGAACACCGCGAAATAGACGACGACGAACGCGACCAGCGACGCCGCGACCGCCGGGGCCTGCAGCGGCGACACCGAGTGTGCGGTCCGCAGCAGATGGAACACGGTGAACGGCTGCCGCCCGCTCTCGGTCGTCACCCAGCCGGCGATCACCGCGACGAAGCCGGTCGGCCCCATCAGCACGGCAAAACGGTGCAGCCACGACCAATGGTAAAGCTTGCCACGGGCGCGGGCGACGAGGCTCCAGAGGCCGAGCCCCGCCATGCCGACGCCGATCCCGACCATCAGCCGGAACGACCAGAAGACGATGTTGACCGGCGCCCAGTCGGCGCGCGGGAAGGCGTCGAGCCCGCGCACCGCGCCGTTCAGATCGCCGGTCAATACCAGCGAGCCGAGTTTGGGTAGTTCGATCTTATGCCGGACCACGGCCGCCGCTTGGTCGGGCAACCCGAACAGGATCAGGGGGGCGCCGTGCGGATAGCTGGTGTAGTCGCCCTCCATCGCCGCAACCTTCGCGGGCTGATACTGCAGCGTATTGGTGCCCTGTGTGTGCCCGGCGATGATCTGCAGCGGCGCGACGATCGCCGCCATCCACATCGCCATCGAGAACATCACCCGAGTACCCTCGCTCGGACCTTCCTTGTGGTGCCGCTCGCGCAGTAGGTGCCAGGCCCCAACGCCGCCGACGACGAAGGCGACGGTCAGGTACGCGCCGAGCACGGTGTGGACGAGCCGGTACGGCATCGACGGGTTGAAGATAATAGTTAGCCAGCTCAGCGGCACGAACTGACCCTGCGGATTGACGCCGTAACCCTGCGGCGTCTGCATCCACGAGTTGACGACGATGATCCAGAAGGCCGAGATGAAGGTCCCCGCCGCCACCGCCAATGTCGCAACGAAATGCAGCTTGCGGCCAACGCGCGCCATGCCGAACAGCATGACGCCAAGGAACCCCGCTTCGAGGAAGAACGCGGTCAGTACCTCATACGCCATGAGCGGGCCAATCACCGGTCCCGCCTTGTCCGAGAACACCGCCCAGTTGGTGCCGAACTGATACGCCATGACAATGCCCGAGACGACGCCCATGCCGAAGGTGATCGCGAAAATCTTCAGCCAGTATTTGAACAGCACGAGGAACACGTCGCGCCCGGTCCGCAGCCACAGTCCCTCGAGCACCGCGAGATAACTCGCCAGCCCGATCGACAACGCCGGAAAAATGAAGTGAAATGACACCGTAAAGGCGAACTGAAATCGGGCGAGATCGATCGCCGTTGCGTTGTCGAACATCTTGCAGCCTTTCGCCCTGCCTGACGTTGACAGGGCAGGACGATAGCAGACAATTGCCTCAAAGTAATAAAATAATTCCAATGGGCTACGCGCGAACAGGCGATAGCCGGCAATAAAGGTCACCGACTTTCCTTCAGCTTTCGGAACTGCCGAAACAATCGATGTCTGATCTTTCCGGCCCAGTTACGATCCTGCTGCTTTGCTTCCGCGCGGCATCGGGCGTCGATTGCGGCATTGCAGTCTACCCCATCGCCGTCCCGAATAAGCGTCCCACGCCCGCCGTTACTGCCATTGCCAGGGCGCCCCAAAACACGACGCGGATCGTCGCCGGAAGCAACCTGGCTCCACCCGCTCGCGCGCCGGCAGCGCCCAGCCCCGCAAGCACGACCAAAGCGACGGCGACGACGATATAGATTAGTCCCGCGGCCGGTGCGAGGACCACGGCAAGAACCGGCCAGACGCCGCCGGTGAGGAATGACGCGGCCGAGGCCAGCGCTGCCTGTACCGGGTTTGCGGCCGAGACCTCGGTCATCCCCAACTCATCTCGTGCATGCGCGCCAAGCGCGTCATTGGCCATGAGCGCGGCGGCGACCTCCCCTGCCAAAGACTCCGCCAGCCCACGCTGGATGTAGATCGCTGCCAGCTCCTCGGTCTCGCCGCGCGGGTCGGCCTTCTGCTCAGCCGCCTCGCGGGCGAGGTCGGCTGCCTCGGTGTCGGACTGGCTGCTGACCGAAACATACTCGCCCGCCGCCATCGACATCGCCCCGGCGACGAGCGCGGCAATGCCTGCAAGTAGAACGGCATGCGCCCCCGGGTTTGCAGCGGCCACGCCGACGATCACGCTGGCAGTCGACAGCACGCCGTCGTTCGCACCAAGCACAGCCGCCCGCAGCCAACCAATACGGGTGATAAAATGATTTTCGTTGTTCGGCCGGCTGATCATTATGTTTTTCCCGTAAAATCGGCTTTTTATTCGAAGAGACGAGGCGCTTGATCGTCGACATCGGTATTTGTCGCAGATCATTTTACACCCGATGACGTGGCGGCGGCTCCTCAGAGTGTTAGCTGGGTGCTGCAACGCAATCTGGCCTGCCGGTACTTTCAGCCCATCTCCAATCCTTCATCGTAATGACGGTCGCTCGGGTATATTCCAGCTACCCAGTCTCGCATGCCGCCATGCACCACCATAAGAGGGCGCATCAGATATCGAAGACGTCTGCACCGTCCTGACGGCTCACGCCGACACAGCATTCCGCCGGGGTCACCGGCACCGGGTTAGGGCGTGGGATCCGTCATGCCGCCAGCAACTCGAATGTGCCCGCAACGCCGTCACCCGATGACGGCGCGATCCAGACGTCGAAGCGACCCGCCTCTGACGTGATGCGGTTACCGACACCGACGAATTGCAGGTCACCGCGCGTGATGTCGAAGCTGACCCTGGTCGAGGCACCCGGCGCGAGTGCGATCCGTTTAAACCCGATCAGTTGACGAACCGGCCGTGTGACGCTCGCGGCTCGTTGATGGATATAGAGCTGCACGACCTCTTCCGCCGTCCGCGCGCCGGTGTTGGTCACGACCGCACTGACGGCGAGCTTACCCGTCCAGGCCAGCCGCCCGTCGCCGGTATCGACCTCGGCATAGCCGAACCGGCCGTAGGTCAGGCCATGCCCGAAGGGGAAACGGGCGCTGTTGTCGACGGTGCGGTAGTGGCCTTTATAGGGTTGCGGGGGGCCGGGCGGGTTCGGGCGTCCGGTCGATTTGTGCGTATAGTAAAACGGTTCCTGCCCGGACTCGCGCGGAAAGCTGACCGGCAATCGGCCCGATGGGCTGAACGCGCCGAACAGGATGTCGGCGACCGCATGGCCGGTCTCGCTGCCGAGGAACCAGCTGACCACGACAGCCGGCGCGGCCAGTACGGCACCCTCCAGCGCCAGCCCGCGGCCGTTCTTGAGCAGCACGACGACCGGCTTGCCCGTTGCCGCGACCGCCTCGGCCAGCGCCTGTTGCGCCACCGGGACCGTCACCGAAGTGCGCGACTGCGCCTCGCCCGACATCTCCTGGCTCTCGCCGATGACGAGCACGACGACGTCGGCGGCGCGAGCGGCAGCGACCGCGGCATCGATACCGCCGGGCAAAGTGTCCTCGACGCCGGAGCCGAGCGCCACACTGAGCGCCGCCGGATCGGCCATCGCGGCCCGGAGTCCGGTGGCGATGTCGACCGCCTGCGCGTCGTCGCCGTAGACGTTCCACGGGCCGATCAGGTCGTGCGCGCCCGCCGCGAACGGTCCGATCAGCGCAATCCGCTGGCCCGAGCGGCGCAGCGGCAGCAGCTCGCCGTCGTTTTTGAGCAGCACGATCGACCGCCGTGCCGCTTCCCGAGCGAGTGCGAGATGCGCGGGCGTGCGCGATCTCGCCCGTTCGCGGGGGGGATCGATGCGTCGGAACGGATCGTCGAGCAGCCCGACCCGGGCCTTGAGCGCCATTACGCGGCGGACGGCCTGATCGAGCCTCGCCAGCGGCACCTCATGCCTAGCGACGAGGTCCGGCAGATGCTGGAGGTAAAGGCCGCTCTGCATGCTGATGTCGACGCCGGCCATGAATGCCAGCCGCGTGGCGGCGCGCGCATCGGCGGCGAAGCCGGCGGCGATCATCTCCTCGTCGGCGGTATAGTCCGACACGACCACGCCCGGAAACTGCCACTCGTCGCGGAGCACTTTGGTCAGCAGCCAGCCGTTGCCCGTCGCGGGCACCCCCGACAGCTCGTTGAACGCCGCCATGGTGGTCAGCGCGCCGGCGGCGAACGCGGCCTGGAACGGCGGGAAATAGACCTCGCGCAGGCTGCGTTCCGAGATGTCGACGCTGTTGTAATCGAGGCCGGCCTCGGCGGCGCCATACGCTGCGAAATGCTTGGCGCAGGCAACCACCGCGTCGTTCGCGTCGAGCGAGCTGCCCTGAAAGCCGATAACGCGCGCGGCGGCGAACATGCGGCCGAGATAGACGTCCTCACCAGCACCCTCGACGCTGCGGCCCCAGCGCTGGTCGCGCGCGATGTCGACCATCGGCGCGAACGTCCAGTCGATCCCCGCCGCCGCGGCTTCGGTCGCGGCAACGCGCGCGGTACGCCGCGCGAGCTCGGGATCGAAGCTTGCCGCCTCGGCAAGCGGCACCGGAAAGATCGTGCGGTGCCCGTGGATGACGTCGGCGGCGAAGATCAAGGGGATCTTCAGGCGCGACTGCATCGCGGCGCGTTGCAGCTGGAACGCCATCCCGGCCCCATTGCCGTTGAATACGCCGGTCAGGTGTCCGGCGCGCGCCGCCGCGAGCTGGTCGTCGAAGCTTGCCGATGCGGTCGGCGGATTGAGCGCGGTCGCCGCTCCGCCGCCCCACGCGGCCGCCATCAGCGTCAGTTGCCCGGCTTTCTCCTCGACGGTCATTTGCGCGATCAGCGACTCGATTTGCGCGTATTCGCGGGGACTGACGATGCGATCGCGCGTCAGCCCCCGCGCTTCGACCCCCAGTCCGGCGAGCGTCGCGCCGGTCGCCAGTAACGCCATCCGCCGGGTCATCGCCCCCGTCTGTATCGGGTCGTGGCCGGGCGGCATCGGGTGGCGTGCCGCGGCATTCAGGCCGGCGCTGGGGCGATCATTCACTTTGCTATCGTCCTCTGTCGGAAGCACCGAATAAAATTTATATACCGCACGCGGCTTGGACAATCAGCCAACACGCGCTGGTATATGACGCTCGAACCACATCACGCACCTCGCGGCGAAGTCGATCGCCGCCGGCATGCCGCGCACGCCGTGGCCCTCTTCCGGATACCTTACCACGACCGAGTCCACCCCATTTTCCAAGAGGGCATGGTTGAACTGGAGAGCTTCCGCCGGCGGAGTGCATTTGTCGAGATCTCCGCAGACGAGCAGCGTCGGCGTCCTGCTGCGGTGGGCGTGCAGCAGCGGGCTGCGGGAGTAATATGCGCCTGCAAGGTTCGTATAATGGTCATTGAGGAACAGGCTCACGAATTGCGGGATGTTGCACGACAGGTGATGGCTGACGTGATTTGTCGCCGGCCCGATAGCGATCGCCGCGCCGAAACGGCTGTCCTGCGTGGTCAGCCAGCACGTCATGAAGCCGCCGTAGCTGAGCCCGGTGACGCCGAGGCGTGAAGGGTCCGCGATTCCGGCACGGATGAGATGATCGATTCCGGACAGGAAGTCCGCGGTGTCCGCACCGCCGACATCGCCGATGATCCGTGCCGCGAAGGCTTGCCCGCGTCCCGAGCTACCTCGCATGTTGGGGAGAAAGATCGCATAGCCGCGCCGCAGCAGCATCAGGGTCGAAGCTGCGCGCCCGAGCCAATACGGTCGCCAGTGCGTCACCGGTCCGCCATGGATGTGCAGGATCGTGGCGTACGGTGGTTCGCATCCGGGTCGGAGCAGCCACCCTTCGATCTGCAGGCCGTCGGGCGCTTGCCACTTGACAGTCTCGACGCCGCTGCAATCCCGACTCCAGTCCGCATCCGGGACCCTCGCTTTCGCGACCTGAAATGAGCCGCTTTGGACCGTGGCGATCTGCGGTCTTTGAAAGAAGCTCTCGCAGATGAATGCAAAATCTTCCGGATCGTACAGTCCCAGAACCGTGGCGTACCTTTCGGATGTCGTGTGGTGGCAACTCTGCCAAAGCTGGGTGCTGGTGCCTGCCTCGACGTCGATCAAAAGGACAACGGTCTCCAGTCCGCGGTGGCCGGCCACGAGCAGCAGGTCGTCCGCTCTCCACTCGATGTAAGCCGTATCGACATTGTCGGCTGCCAGTAATCGACAGGTTCCGTCGCGAAGGTCGCAGAGGCGGAGATCGCCAACTTCGTGGCCCCTGTCACTGGAGATGGCCTCGATAAAGGCCACGTACTTCCCCGAAGGAGAAGATTTAGGCGATGCGATCTGATAGACAGGTTTATACAGACTTACGGTGATCCCCGACGGCAGGTTGATGAGCGATAGCTCGGCACCATACCAGTCGCCCTCATCGGGGCCGTCCGAGGTGATCGCAGCCAGTTGATCTTTACCGCACCAGGTGGCACCCCAGATGGTCTCGGACCCGCTCGCGGCCCACGACAGCTGTCCGGTGTCGACCTCGAAAATCCAGTTTTTTCTCGACAGCGAGTCCGAAATTGAGCCAATCACGTGTGGCAGCCAACTCGGCTCGCGATTGGGAACTTCGCCGGTTGTACAGGCATCCCCGCTGCTCGGTGCTTCGGTAGCAGGTCCGGCGACGCCAAGCAGGATCCTACGACCGTCGGGCGACCACTCGAAATATTCGACCGACCCGTCGAAGCGGGGGCCAACGGTCACTGTATGCGTTCGAGGATCGAGGAAGAACAACTGGAAATCGGACACCCGATCCCGGTCGGACAGAAATGCTATCGTCGTCCGATCAGGTGACGTTCGAGCGTGGCGATCCGAGTTCGGCCCGACCGTCAGTATCTGGATCAATCTGCTTCCCAGATCGAACTCGCAGATACGAGTTTCGACGGGCTCGTGAAGACTGTTCACCAATGTTCCGGTGAGAAGAAGGCGAGACGCTTCCGAGGACAATTGAAGGTCTGCGATGTCGCCGATGAAGTCTTCACCGGGTCGGTAGACCTCTTCGAAAATTCGCTCGGCTTCGTGGAAAACTGTGGTGTTGCGGATGTCACGCGGCATCGCGCCGAGGCTCTCCTCGCGAGGAACGCGAGCCGCTCGCGACGTCGTTGTGACCTTCTCTTCGCAGCTCACGGGGTATCGTCGCGCGCTGCCGCAAGGTCCAGCGCGACGTCGACGATCATGTCTTCCTGACCGCCAACCATGCCCCGCCGCCCGAGCTCGACCAGGATCGCCCGGGTATCGACGCCGTAGTCGACGCTCGCCTTTTCGGCGTGGCGCAGGAAACTCGAATACACCCCGGCATAACCGAGGCTGAGCGTCTCGCGGTCGACCCGGACCGGCCGGTCCTGCAACGGCCGGACCAGGTCTTCCGCGGCATCCATCAGCTTGAACAGGTCGCAGCCGTGTCGCCAACCCTTGCGGTCGGCGGCGGCGATAAACACTTCAAGCGGCGTGTTGCCCGCGCCCGCGCCCATGCCCGCCAGGCTGGCGTCGACCCGGATCGCCCCCGCCTGGACGCCAACGATCGAGTTGGCGACGCCGAGCGACAGGTTGTGGTGGGCATGGATGCCGCGCTGCGTCTCGGGCTTGAGCACCCGGTCGTACGCCTCGCAGCGCGCACGGTAGCCGTCCATGTCGAGCGCGCCGCCTGAATCGGTGACGTAGACGCACGTCGCGCCATAGTCCTCCATCAGCTTCGCCTGTGCCGCCAGCGCGTCGGGCGCGATCATGTGGCCCATCATCAGGAAGCCGATCGTGTCCATGCCGAGATCCCGCGCGGCGGCGATGTGCTGCTTCGCCACGTCCGCCTCCGTGCAATGCGTCGCGATGCGAACCGAACGAACGCCGAGCGCGGAGGCCTGTTTGAGGTCGCTGACGGTGCCGATTCCGGGCAGGAGCAGTGTCGTCAACACGGCGTGCTTGAGAACGTCGGCGACCGCCTCGAGCCATTCCCAGTCGGTATGCGCGCCGAACCCGTAGTTGAACGACGATCCGTTGAGCCCGTCGCCGTGCGCGACTTCGATCGCGTCGACGTGCGCCTCGTCGAGCGCGCGGGCGATCTTCTGGACGTGATCGATCCCATATTGGTGGCGGATCGCATGCATCCCATCGCGGAGCGTCACGTCCTGGATATAGAGCTTGGTGGTGCAGGGATCGAACATCACGCCGCTCTCTGCACCAACAGCCGCGCCGCAATCTTCTCGGCGGTGTTGAGGGCGGCCGAGGTCATGATGTCGAGGTTGCCGGCATAGGCCGGCAGGTAATCCGCTGCGCCCTCGACCTCGAGAAAGACGCTGGTCTTGATCCCCTCTAAGCTGCCCAGCCCGGGTATCCTGACCGGGTTGTTCGAGCCGAAGCGTTCGAACTGCACTTTCTGCTTCAGCCGATAGCCCGGCACATAGTTGTTGACCCTGGCAACCATCGCGACGACCGCGGCCTCGATCTCGGCTTCCCCGGCCCCCGACGACAGCGTGAACACCGTATCGCGCATCAGCATCGGCGGTGTGGCGGGATTGAGAATGATGATCGCCTTGCCGCGCCGCGCGCCGCCGACCTGCTCGATACCGCGCGCCGTCGTCTCGGTGAACTCGTCGATGTTGGCGCGCGTGCCCGGCCCGACGCTCTGCGACGCGATCGAGGCGACGATCTCGGCATAATGGACCGTCGCCACGGCGGCGACCGCTGCCACGATCGGGATCGTCGCCTGGCCGCCGCAGGTCACCATGTTGACATTGGCCGCGCCCAGATGCGCGTCGCCGTTGACCACGGGAACCACATAAGGCCCGATGGCCGCGGGGGTGAGGTCGATCATCAGTTTGCCCGCGCCGGTCACCACGTCGCTATGCCGGCGGTGCGCGGCGGCGGAGGTGGCGTCGAACACGATCCCGATCTCACGCCAGCCGGGCAGTGCGACCAGGCCATCGATGCCGGTGGCCGTCGTCGCCACGCCGACTTGCGCGGCGCGCGCCAGGCCGTCGGATGCCGGATCAATGCCGGCCATCGCTGCCATCTCGAGCACATCCGAATGACGCAGGATCTTGATCATCAGATCGGTGCCGATATTGCCCGAGCCGATGATCGCCGCCTTTACTTTGGCCATGCCGCAAACCTTCCAGTGCGTTCCATCCCGTCAGCAGTCGAGCGTGGTGTCCCGCTCCCACTGCGTCAGATGCCGCGCATAGTCATCCCACTCGCGATGTTTGAGCTTGAGATAAGCCGGGATCACCGGACCCAGCGCCTCGTGTAGCACGGATGACGCCGCAAGGCAGCGAAGTGCGTCCAGCAGGTTCAGCGGCAGCTTCTTCGCGTCGAGGACGGTATGGCCGTCGGTGTACATGTTGAGGTCGAGCCGCTGGCCCGGGTCGCGCGTGTTCGCGATCCCGTCGAGTCCCGCCGCCAGCGTCACCGCCGCGAGCAGATAAGGGTTCGCCGCGCCGTCGGCGAGCCGCAGTTCGAACCGGTCGCCCTCAGGGACCCGGATCATATGCGTCCGATTGTTACCGGTCCATGTCACCGAATTCGGTGCCCAGGTCGCGCCGGATACCGTGCGCGGCGCATTGATCCGCTTGTAGCTGTTCACCGTCGGGTTGGTGATCGCCGCCATCGCGTCGGCCGAATGGATGACACCGCCGATGAAGTTGAGCGCGACGGCCGAGACACTATCGCCGGTGGCGCAAAAAACATTCTCGCCGCCTTTCCACATCGAGACGTGCATGTGGCAGCCGTTGCCGGTCAGGTGCACGAACGGCTTGGGCATGAAGGTGGCCCGCATGCCGCGCTTCTCGGCGATACTCTTGACCATGTACTGGAAGAAGGCGTGGCGAGCGGCGGTGACCAGCGAGTCGGCATACTCCCAGTTCATCTCGAACTGGCCGTTCGCGTCCTCATGGTCGGTCTGGTAGGGTTTCCAGCCGAGCGCGAGCATGCTGTCGCAGATTTCGGTGATGAAATCGTAGCGGCGCATCAGTGCCTGCTGGTCATAGCAGGGTTTGGCCTGGGTGTCGGCGGTATCGGCGATGCCCGTGCCGTCGGGCGACACGAGGAAGAACTCGCACTCGACGCCGGTCTTCATCTGCAGGCCTTGTTCAGCGGCCCGGGAGATTTGTCTCTTCAAAGCATTTCGCGGCGACGCCTCGACCGGCGCGCCGCTCATCCACAGATCGGCAGCGAGCCAGCCGACTTCGGGCTTCCACGGCAGCTGGATCAGGCTGGCGGGATCCGGCCGGGCGAACAGGTCGGGATCCGCTGGTGTCATATCGAGCCAGGTGGCGAAGCCCGCAAAACCTGCGCCCGCCTTCTGCATGCCGCCGATCGCCGCGGCGGGAACCAGCTTCGCCCGCTGGCTGCCGAACAGGTCGGTGTAGGAGATCAAAAAATACTTGATGCCGTGCTGCTCGGCGACGTGCGCCAGATCGATCGACATCGTTCCGCCCCCTGATTGCGCGTCAAAACCTGCCCGTGCCCGGGATCCAGTCGGTGCCGGCCAGCGGCACCCGCGCCATCGCCGCCGCCTCGATGGTGAGTGCGACCAGATCCTCGGGTTCGAGATTGTGAAGATGGCTTTTGCCGCAGGCGCGCGCGATGGTCTGCGCCTCGAGCGTCAGCACCGCGAGATAATTGGCGAGACGGCGTCCGGCAGCGACCGGGTCCAGCCGCGCCGCCAGCACGGGGTCCTGCGTCGTGATGCCCGCGGGATCGCGGCCGTCCTGCCAGTCGTCATACGCGCCGGCGGTGGTACCGAGCTGGCGGTATTCGTCCTCCAGCGCCGGATCATTGTCGCCGAGCGCGACCAGCGCCGCGGTGCCGATCGCCACCGCGTCGGCCCCCAGCGCCAGCGCCTTGGCGACGTCGGCCCCATTCCGGATGCCACCGGAGACGATGAGCTGAACCTTCCGATGCTGGCCTAGATCCTGCAGCGCCTGTACGGCCGGTCGGATCGCGGCCAATATCGGAATCCCGACATGTTCGATGAACACGTCCTGGGTCGCCGCCGTGCCGCCTTGCATGCCGTCTAGGACGACCACGTCGGCCCCCGATTTGACCGCCAATGCGACATCGAAATAGGGTCGCGTCGCACCGATCTTGACGTAGATCGGCTTCTCCCAGTCGGTGATCTCGCGCAGCTCCTCGATCTTGATCTCGAGATCGTCGGGGCCGGTCCAGTCGGGATGCCGGCAGGCCGAGCGCTGGTCGATGCCCTTGGGCAGATTGCGCATCTCCGCGACCCGATCGGAAATCTTCTGGCCGAGCAGCATGCCGCCGCCGCCGGGCTTGGCACCCTGGCCGATCACGATCTCGATTGCGTCCGCCTTGCGCAGATCGTCGGGGTTCATGCCGTAGCGGGAGGGCAGGTATTGATAGACCAACGTCGTCGACTGGTCGCGTTCCTCCGACGTCATGCCGCCGTCGCCGGTGGTGGTCGAGGTTCCCGCGGCGCTCGCCCCGCGCCCCAATGCCGCTTTCGCCTGCGCCGACAGCGAGCCGAAGCTCATGCCGGCGATGGTGATCGGAATCCGCAGGTGAATCGGCTTCTTTGCATAACGCGTGCCGAGCCAGACATCGGTGGCACATTGCTCCCGGTAGCCTTCGAGCGGGTAACGCGAGATCGAGGCACCGAGGAACAGCAGGTCGTCGAAATGCGGCAGCTGGCGTTTGGTGCCGGCACCGCGGATGTCGTAGATGCCAGTCGCGGCCGCACGGCGGATTTCGGAAAGCGTGTAGGGATCGAACGTCGCCGAATGGCGCGGCAGCGTGCGCGGTGTGTTCGTCAGGTCCATAAAGCTCTCAGTATGCCGCGACGTTGTCGACGTGGAAATTATAGAGCGTGCGCGCCGAGCCGTAGCGCCTGAACTCGCCGGGCTGGACGTCGGGCAGGTCGGCTGCGTCGAGGAGCTGCCGCAGCGCCGCGGTGTGTTCCTCGCGCATAGCCTTCTCGACACAGTCGGCACCGAGGCTTTTCACAGCGCCGCGCACGAACAGCCGGGCTTCGTAGATCGAGTCGCCCAGCGCGTCACCGGCGTCACCCAGCACGACCAGCGTACCGGACTGCGCCATGAACGCGCTCATCGGTCCGATCGAGCCTTTCACGACGATGTCGACGCCCTTCATCGAGATGCCGCAGCGAGCCGACGCATCCCCTTCGATGATTAGGAGACCGCCGTGCGCCGTCGCACCGGCCGACTGGCTGGCGTCGCCGTGCACGTGCACCTTGCCCGACATCATATTCTCGGCAACACCGACGCCGGCACTGCCTTCGACGATCACCGTGGCCTGTTGGTTCATGCCCGCGCAGTAATAGCCCGCGTGGCCGGCGATCTCGACAGTGACCGGCGCATCGAGACCGACCGCGAGCGCATGCTGACCATCGGGGTTTTCCACCCGCCAGAGCGTCTCGTTGGTATCGGCGGGAAGCCGGTGGAGCTGCTCGTTCAGCTCACGTCGCGAGCTGACCGCAAGGTCGACCACCGGCATCAGCTGCGCTCCCAGGCGTAAACGCGGGCGGGTTCGGGTTCGAAGACGCGAGCGTGTGCGATGCCGGGCAGGGCGGCCAGCGCGCGGTATTCCGACCCGAATGCCACATATCGCACGGTTTCGACCATCACCGCGGGTTTGCAGGCGATGGGATCGCGGACCACGGCAAAGCCGTTCCTGGTGCCGACGACGAAGGTGAAGAAGCCATCGAGATCGTCGAGGCTCGCTTCGAGCGCCTGCGCCAGCGTCGCACCTTCGCGCAGCTTCCAGCTGAGATAGCCAGCCGCCACTTCGCTATCGTTATCGGTGGTGAAACGGATGCCCTGACGTTCCAGTATACGACGGAGCGAGCGGTGGTTCGACAGCGAGCCGTTGTGGACCAGGCACTGATCCGCCCCGGTCGAGAACGGATGCGCGCCGTCGGTGGTGACGGCGCTCTCGGTCGCCATGCGGGTGTGCCCGATACCGTGGGTTCCCGCCATTCCAGCGAGGTTGAAGCGGCTGGCGACCTCGGCTGGACGACCGACCTCCTTGTACAACTCGATCGATTGGCCACTGCCGATGACAGCGAGATCAGGGCGCGCCGTTGCGAGCCAGGCCCGCACCCGGTCTTCATCGTCGCCGGCAAAGCTGAGCACGAGGTGGGTATCGCGGACCAGACCCTCGACGCCGCCGCCGATTGCCGCCGCCACCCCGCCGAGATCAGCGCCGCGGACCGTCAGCTTCCACCGCCCGACGTCACCCGTGCTGTAGACCGCGAAACCGGCGCTGTCGGGGCCGCGATCCGACATCACCTCGAGCATATCAGCGAGCAGCGACCCGAGTTGCGGTTCGAGTGACGGGTCTTTCAGAAACAATCCGACGATGCCGCACATGACGCAATATCCCCGCAAGGTCCCGGCGTAGGCTGCACCCGCAAACCGGTCAATCAATCGCGAAACACGACGGTCTTGTGACCGTTGACGAACGCCCGGCCGTCGAGGTGAAGCGCGACGGCGCGGGCAAGCAAGCACGCGCCGCTCGATGTCGCGGCCTTTGCGAACGAGATCCGCCGGACCATCGTGGTGGCTGATCCGTTCGACGTCCTGCTCGATGATCGGGCCCTCGTCGAGCTCGGCAGTGACGTAATGCGCGGTCGCGCCGATCAGCTTGACGCCGCGGGCGTGCGCTTGATGGTAAGGCTTGGCACCCTTGAAGCTCGGCAGGAAACTGTGGTGGATGTTGATGCAGCGGCCGCCAAGGAAACCGGCGAGATCGTCCGAAAGGATCTGCATGTAACGGGCGAGCACGACGAGGTCGGCACCGGACGCCGCGACGAGCCGCTTGATCCCGGCCTCCTGCTGCGGCTTCGTATCCTTGGTGATCGGCAGATGATGGAACGGAATTGCGCCAAAGTCGGCAGCGTAGGTTGTCCGCGGATGGTTCGAGATGATGCCGACCACCTGCATGCTCAATTCGCCGATCCAGTTGCGATAGAGCAGATCGACCCGACAGTGATCGAACTGCGACGCGAGAATCAGCACCTTGCGCTGTTCGTCGCTTGGACGGAACGACCATTCGAGGTTGAGCTCGGCACCAAGCGGCTCGAAGCCGATGCCGAACGCCGCCGCCTCGCCCGGCGACGGCAGCGTCGCGACGATGCGCATGAAGAAGCGGCCTGTCTCGATGTCGTCGAACTGGTGCGCTTCCTTGATGTCGCCGCCGTGGCGGAACAGCGCGGCGGTAACGCGCGCGACGATCCCAGGCCGATTGGGGCACGACAGGGTAAGCAGGTGAGGGGCCGCCATCCGATCTCCTAAAGCGTCGCGGCGGTCAGTTCGAGCCAGTGCCGGAAGCACCCGCCATAGCTGCGGAAAGTCGCCACGTCGTACGTCGGGCGGTCGTCGACCTGCCACAGGGTGACGCCGATGTGCGCGATCACCGTCGCGGCGGTTGTGCCGGCGCGGAAGACGTCTGGATGAAGGTCAATGGCGGCACCGCGCTGGAGCAAGCCGCGCGCGTCCGGCCCCGCGAGCCGCTGCACGACATAGCCGCTCGTCTGGTCCGAGACCGAAGCGAGGCTGGACAATGCCTGTGCGATGGTCTCGGCGAAATCGGGAGCGGCAGCTTCCTCGAAGACCAGCCACGTGCCGGGGCCGGTGCCAAGGACTGTCCGCGCCCCGGCGAAGGTTGCGTGCGGACCGCACGGCATCGCCGCGCCGAGCGCCGCGCCGATCGCGCTGGCATCGACCCGCTTGCGCGCCATCACGCTGGCGATGCCGAGACCTGCGCGCGACGTGATCGTGAGACGGTCAGGCACGGACACGCACGCCTTCGGGGTCGACGAATACGGGGCTGCAGACCTCCGCCTCGACATCGGCACTACGAACTGGATCGTGCACGGCGATGCGTTCGCCGTGTCGGGCGAGGCCGTTCGCCAGCAGCCCCAGCGCGATATGATGGCCGAGCGTCGGCGACCACGCGGCGGAGGTGACATAGCCGTCGTCATGCGCCGCCGTCCGGGGCGCGTCGGTCCGCAGAAGGTGCGCACCGGCACGGATCGTCGTCGCCCGGTCGACCGGACGCAAGCCGACGAGCGCCGGCCGGGCGGGATCGGCAAGTCCCGGCCGGCCGGCCATGATGCGCCCGATGAAGTCCTTCTTCGTCGACATCAGCCGCGCCATGCCGAGATCGGCGGCAGTCGTCGTGCCATTGAGTTCGGCACCGGCGGGATGGCCTTTCTCGATCCGCATGACGCCCAGCGCCTCGACCCCATAGGGTACGGCGTCGAAGGCCCGGCCGATCTCGAAGAGGTGATGGAGGAACGTCTCGCCGTGCGCAGCGGGCACGCTCACTTCATACGCCAGCTCGCCGGAAAAGGAGAGGCGACAGAGACGCGCCGGCAGCTTGTTCCAGCGGAACCGGCGCGCAGCCATGAACGGCAGGCCGTCGTTCGACAGGTCGAGGTCAGGCAGGGCATGCTCGAGCAGCGCGCGGGAGCGCGGGCCGGCGACCGCATAGGTCGCCCATTGCTCGGTGACCGAGGTCGCCTGGACGTCGAGGTCGGGCCACAGCACCTGCCGCGCATAGTCGATATGCTGCATCACCGGCGCAGCGTTCGCCGTCGTCGTGGTGACGAAGAAACTGTCCTCGGCGAAACGCGTGACCGTGCCGTCGTCGAACACGAACCCGTCCTCGCGCAGCATGACGCCGTAGCGCGCCTTGCCGACGGGCAGCGTGGAAAAGCTGTTGATATACAGCCGGTCAAGCAGGGTGGCGGCATCCGGCCCGAGAACGTCGATCTTGCCGAGTGTCGAGACATCGCAAATACCCACGCCGTTGCGGGTCATCGTCACCTCGCGGTTGACCGTGTCCTGCCAGTTGCGCTCGCCTGCCTGCGCGAACCACTGCGCGCGCTTCCACAGGCCGGCATCGACGAACGTCGCACCCTGCGCGGCCGCCCAGTCGTGACTGGCGGTATGGCGCACCGGCAGGAAGTGCGTGTCGCGATGATGGCCCGCCAGCGCGCCGATGGCGACCGGCGTGTAGGGTGCGCGGGACATGACGGTACCCGCCTCGGCGATCGACTTGCCGGTCGCGGCGGCGAGCAGCGCCAGCCCGTTCAATTGGCTGGTCTTGCCCTGATCGGTCGCCATGCCGAGGGTAGTGTAGCGTTTGAGGTGTTCGACCGAGACGAAGCCCTCGCGAGCCGACAGCGCGATGTCGGTGACGGTGACGTCGTGCTGGAAGTCGACGAACGCCTTGCCACGCGAGGGTATGTGCCACAGCGGCTGGACGCCAGTCGGCTCATCGCTGGCGACGAACGCTTGGACCGCTGCGGCCTTGCCCAGCGCGCGCGCGACAGCGAGCGCCTGGGCCGCACCATCGTGCAGTGCCTGGGCCAGCCCGAACCGGCCCGCTGCTGCGCCGGCGGGAGCCAGACCGGGCGAGGTGGCGTCGAGCAGGAATGTCTGCGTCGTGTCCGACCACTTCGGCCGGGCTCCCATGTTGCTGCCGAGACCGATCGCCGGGTTCCAGCCGCCGCTCATCGCCACGAGATCGCAGGCGATGCGCCGCATGCGCCCATCGGCGAGCCGGACATCCACCTGGCGGACCGGAGCACCGATCGTGTCGGTCAGCTGCGCCCCGAGCAGGATTTCGGTGCCCGCCCGGCGTAGCGTTTCGACCGACACCGGCGGGGTCTCGCGCGGGTCGATCACGGCAGCGACCTCGATCCCTGCATCGAGCATGTCGAGCGCGCTACGCCAGCCGCTGTCACCCGACGTGACGACGACCGCGCGGCGGCCGGGCAGAGCGGCAAATCGATTGACGTAGGTAGACACGGCGGACGCCATCATCACGCCCGGCCGGTCATTGCCGCCGAACACCAGCGGCCGCTCGATCGCGCCCGTCGCCAGGACCGCGTGCCGGGCGACGATCTTCCACAGCCGCTGACGGGGCTGACCGGCAGGCGCGTGCGGCAGGTGATCCGTCAGCCGCTCGATGGCCACATATTCGGGACCGTCGTAGACCCCGATCACCGCCGTCCGGATCAGGACGCGGACGCTGGGCAACGTCGCCAGTTCGGCGGCGACGCTGTCCGCCCAGACCGTTCCGGCGGCTCCATCGATCGCATGGCGTTCGCCCAGCAGGCGTCCACCGAGACGCATGTCCTCTTCGGCGACAATGACGCGCAGTCCGGCGCGGCCGGCGGTCAGCGCGGCGGCGAGGCCGGCGGGACCGCCCCCGATTACCAGCAGATCGCAGAAGCCGTGGTCGCGGTCGTAGGTGTCGGGGTCCGGCAAAGCCGACAACTGGCCAAGCCCGGCGGCGCGGCGGATCAGCGGCTCGTACAGGCGCTCCCAAAACGCCGCCGGCCACATGAACGTCTTATAGTAGAAACCCGCCACCAGGATGGGCGCGAAGAGCTGGTTCACCGCCATCATGTCGAAGCGCAGGCTCGGCCAGCGGTTCTGGCTGGCTGCCGCCAGTCCCTCGAACAGCACCGCGGTCGTCGCCCGCGTATTCGGCTCGGCGTAGGCGCCGTTACGCAAGGTGACGAGCGCGTTGGGCTCCTCGCTGCCCGCGGTCAGGATGCCGCGCGGGCGGTGATATTTGAACGAGCGGCCGACTAGTCGCACATCGTTCGCGACCAGCGCGGAGGCGAGCGTGTCGCCCTCGAAGCCGGTGTAACGCAGGCCATCGAAGCTGAAGGCGAGCGGCTTCGAGCGGTCGATCAGCCCGCCGCTGTCGCGCCGGCTCATCGCGCTGCCTCGCTCGCGAGTTCGGCACCGGAGATCGCGTGGGTGCGCGTATCGCGCGTTATCACGATCCAGTTCCTGCAGCCCTGCGCATGGTACCAATGTTCGCGCATCGGCCCAGCAGGATTGTCACGCAGGTAGACATAGTCGAAGAAGCCGTCCTCGTCCGCCGGGCGGCGGGGTGCGGCATCGCCGCGATAGGCAAACTCGCGCGAATCGCGATCGCCGCAATAGGGGCAAGGGATGCGCATGGCTCGGCTCCCTCAGTGGAGATTGGGCTGGGCACCGGAGCCCGGTTCGTCGATCAAACGCCCGGTGCGGAACCGGTCGAGCCGGAAGGCGGCGGCGGTCTCGTGCGCGCCGCCGGTGGCGAGCAGGTGGGCGAAACACCAGCCCGACGCCGGTGTCGCCTTGAATCCGCCGTAGCACCAGCCGGCGTTGAGGTAGAGGCCGGGCACTGCAGTGTCGTCGATGATCGGCGAGCCGTCCATCGACATGTCCATGATGCCGCCCCAGCTCCGCAGCAGCCGGGCGCGGCCGAGCATCGGCATGACCGCCATGCCGCCCTCGCAGACGTCCTCGACCACGGGCATGTTGCCGCGCTGCGCATAGCTGTTGTAGCCGTCGATATCGCCGCCGAATACGAGCCCGCCCTTGTCCGATTGGCTGATGTAGAAATGCCCGGCTCCGACGGTGATGACGCCGGGGAGGACCGGCTTCAGGCCCTCGCTGACGAAGGCCTGCAGGACATGGCTCTCGATCGGCAGGCGCAGTCCGGCCAGTGCGGCCACGCGCGAGCTGTTGCCCGCCACCGCGATGCCGACCTTCCCGGCGCGGATGGTGCCTCGTGTCGTCTCGACAGCGGTCACCGCGCCCGAGGCATCGTGCCGGAAGCCGGTCAGTTCGCAGTTCTGAATGATGTCGACGCCGAGCGCCGAGGCGGCGCGGGCATAACCCCAGACCACCGCATCGTGCCGCGCGGTTCCGCCGCGTGCCTGGTAGAGTCCGCCCTGAATGGGGAAGCGCGCATGGTCGAAATTCAGAAACGGCGCGAGCCGCCGCACGCCGTCCTGGTCGAGAAGTTCACAATCCACGCCGTGCAGCCGCATGGCGTTGCCGCGCCGGGCAAAGGCGTCGCGCTGGCTGTCGGAGTGGCACAGGTTGAGCACGCCGCGCTGGCTGACCATCGCATTGTAGTTGAGCTCCTGCTCGAGGCCCTCCCACAGTTTCATCGACCATTCGTAGAACGGCTCGTTGCCCGGCAGGCCGTAGTTCGAGCGGATGATCGTGGTGTTGCGGCCGGCATTGCCGCCGCCGATCCAGCCTTTCTCGATCACCGCGACGCGTCGAATACCGTGGACCTTGGCGAGATAGTAAGCAGTCGCGAGCCCGTGACCGCCACCCCCGACGACGATGACGTCATACCCGTCTGCCGGTGCCGCGTCGCGCCACACCGGCGTCCAGCCGCGGTGTCCGCCCAAGGCCTTCGCGGCGAGAGATGAGAACGAATATCGCATTCGGACGTGAGAGCCATGTAGCGGTGGTGGACACAAGATATAGCGGCTTACCCATCGCGCGGCTTGTCCGTATACGACGCCGTCATGCCCGCGACCGACACTCAGCCCGGAACTCCCATCGAGATCGGGCTGCTGCTGATCGATGGTTTTGCACTGATGTCGTACGCCTCGTTCATCGAGCCCTTCCGCGCTGCCAACGTCCTGATGGGCAAGCAACTGTACGACTGGGTGCACGTCTCGCTCGCCGGCGGAGAGGCCTGCGCGTCGAACGGCGCTCGGCTGATCGCCGACGTGCAAGTTGGCGACGCGCTCGATTGCGATATGCTGTTCGTCTTCGCCGCCGGCGACCCGCGGGCGTTTCGCGACGAGGCCTGTTTCGCCTGGCTGCGCGCGCAGTCCCGGCGCGGCATCCCGATCGGCGGCGTCTCGGGGGGCCCCTATCTTCTCGCCCGGGCCGGCCTGCTCGGCCGCCGGCGCGCGACCATTCATTGGGAACATGCCGCCGCTCTGCAGGCCGACTTTCCCGACTTGTGCCTCGAACAGGGCCTCTATGTTGTCGACAGCGATCGCATGACCTGTGCGGGAGGAACGGCAGGGCTCGATCTCGCGCTGGCGCTGATCGAGCGGGATCAGGGCGGATCACTGGCTCGACAGGTCGGCGAGTGGTTCATCCAGGCGGAACCCCGCAAAGCGCAGGATGTGCAGCGCACCGATCTCGCCACGCGGCACGGCACGACCAATCGTCGGCTCCTGCCGGTGTTGACGGCGATGGCGGCAGCGATCGAGGAGCCCGTGTCGCATGAAGCCCTGGCGAACTATGCGGGCGTCTCGCTCCGTCAGCTGGAGCGGCTGTGCCATGCCGAACTGAGCACCAGCGTCGGAGAGGTCTATATGGCGCTCCGCCTCGACCGCGCGCTGGAGCTGCTCCGCTCGACGGGACTGTCCGTTACGGAGGTGGCGATGGCCTGCGGCTTCCGCGGCACCGCTCACTTCTCGCGGCGGTTCAAGCAGCGACACCGCCGGACCCCCAGTTCGATCCGCCGACCGCCGAGCTGACGTCGCCACGAGTGGCTCGCGCTTACTTGAACGGCGTCAGGCGAGCCGCGAATCCGCCAGCCTCCGCCAGTCGCAGTATCAGCCGCTCGCCGTGCTTTACGCGTAAACTCACGTGTTTGGCGGCGCGATCGGCATCCGCATCGGCATAGCCGTCGAGCGTCCAGCCGGTCGCCCGCAGCATCGACAGCTGGACGGAGAGGGTGCGGGCATGGCCGTCGGTGATCGCGCCGAGCCACCATTCGGTGCCTTTGCGTCGCGCGATCACGACATATCGGCCGACTTCACCCGCGAGCACGCGCGTCTCGTCCCATGTCGCCGGCGTCTGTGCGACGAAGTCGAAGCCCGTGGCACCGACGTAGTTCGCAGGCGTGTCGGCCACCATCGGCAGCTCGTTTTCCTCGACCACGTAAGTCGCCAGCGCACGGGCACGCGTGCCCATGACCTGCGGCGCGGTGTACCGAATTCGGAAGTCCGCCGGCGAAACCGCGTCGAACCCACCTTCGTGAATGTCCATGGGTCCGGCGAGCATGCGGGTGAACGGGGTGGTCGCCTCGTGCGCCGGCGTGCTGCCGGGATTGTTGTCGAACTTGTTGTACTCGGTGCCGCGAACCGCCTCGCGCGACACCAGATTGGGCCACATCCGGTTCTCGCCGGTGGGCTTGAAGGCGCCGTGGTAGACGACGGTCAGGTGGTGGTCGGCTGCTTTCCGCGCGACCTCGTCGTAAAAGGCGACCATCTCCTGGTCGTCCCGGTTCATGAAGTCGACCATCAAGCCGGCGATGCCCCACTTCTCCCACTGGTCGAGCGCCGTATCCAGCTGCGCCCGAAGCGGTATCCAGTGGCACCAGAGCCGCAGGCGCACGCCCCGGCGCGCTGCACGGGCAAGGATTTCGCCCATGTCGATCTCGCGGCGCGCGTGGGTGAGGTTCTGGAAGGTGCCGTCGGGTTCGATCGGTCCCCCGTACCACGCCTGATCCTTGAAGCCGTCGAGCGTGTGGAAGGGAATGCCATGATCGGCGTCGAAATCGATGTAGGCGTCCATTGTCGCCGTGTTCAATCCGGGCGTGAAGGGCTGGCCCGGCCAGACATAGTCGTTCCACCACGGGAAGCTGGTCTTGCCGGTCTGCACCCACGACCAGTCGCGCTCGTCCGGCGGCGGGTTGAGCAGCGTGACGAGGTTCGACTCGATCAGTCGGCCCGGAGCATCGCCCAGCAGAACGACCCGCCATGGCGATAAGTGAAGGCCCGCGCCGCCGATGACCGCGACGCCGGGCCGGTCGAGCCGCGGCGACAAGCGCGAGTCCAGACCCGGCTGACCGTCGTGCCGGATAAGGTACAGCCCGGCCCAGTCGTGCAGCGCGGCCTCGGTGATCCCCGCCCAGACGGCCCCGCGCCGGACCAGCAGCGGCAGGGTCAGCAGTGTATCGTCGGGTGCCGCCTTGGCCAGCAGGTCGTTGCGGTAATATTCTTCATAGGACGAGCCGAAGTTCTTTGCGGTGGCGACCCAAGCCTGAGCCGATGACGGAACGCCGAAGCCGGCGTCCTCGTCGGCGATCGCAAAGGTGCCCGGCGTACGAAACTGCCAGCGGTACGCGACGCCGTCTTCATAGGCGCGGACGACCAGCTCGAGCGGCACGGCTCCGCCCGATAACGCCAGCACCGCCTCCGTGTAACGATCGCGGGCGGCGCTCGCTTTGCCGAGTAGGCCGGTGACCATGCCGTCATGCGACCGACGCACGACGGTGACCACCCGCAAGGCTGGTCGCGGCGTATCGGCGAAGCGCAGGCCGATCGGCGCAGCGTCCAGGACGGCGTTCCCGCGCCACGACACCGACCACCGCGTTGCGCCGTCTGGAGCGAATGATACCGTGGCCGCCGCCCGTCCATCGGGCGAACTTACGACCACCTGCGCTGGGGCGGACGAGACCAGCATCGACGCCGCGAACGTCACTGAGACGACAGCACGCAACGGCGAAAGCATGGTCTGACTGTCCTTCTCAGGCCAACGGCCAAAGTGCATCGTGTGATACGCGGTCGTGGCCAAATCAGGAAATGTCGTTCATGCAGAACCGGAGCGGAGTGTGGCGCGATGTGACGTAAGCCAGCACAACGGCAGCACCGGAGCCGGACAAAGGGGAAACAGCGAGTGACATTATCTCTCCGTCTGCTGGCGCTCGTCGGCGTGCTGTCGGTTGCGCTACCCGGGCAGGTTGCGATGGCGAAGACGGCAGCCGAGGGCACAGCCGCCCGGGTAGCGGCGATCGTGCGCCAGATGACCCGCGCCGAAAAGCTGCAGTACGTCCATGGCTTTTTCCCGCCCTTTCAGAAGCCGCTGCCGGGCTGGATGGCCAACGCGGCTGGGCATGTGCCCGGCATCCCGCGCCTCCGCATCCCGGCACTGCGCGAAAGCGACGCCAGCCTCGGTGTCGCCAACAATGTCGAGCAGCGTCCGGGCGATACGGCGACGGCGTTACCGAGCACGCTCGCGCTGGCGGCAACCTTCGATCCCGCTCTCGCCCGCGCGGCTGGCGCGATGATCGGCAGCGAGGCGCGCGCAAAGACCTTCAACGTGCTGCTCGCCGGCGGCGTCAACCTGACCCGCGACGCGTGGGGCGGGCGCAACTTCGAATATTTCGGCGAGGACCCGCTGCTCAGCGGGGTGATGGCGGGTGCCGCCGTTGCAGGCGTGCAGTCCAATCATATCATCTCGACCGTCAAGCACTTCGCGTTCAATGCCCAGGAGACGGCGCGCGACCGGCTCGATGCGCGGCTCGACCGCGATGCACTGGAGGAAAGCGACCTGCTCGCCTTCCGCATCGCCATCGAGGACGGCAAGCCGGGATCGGTGATGTGCGCCTACAACAAAGTGAACGGCACCTATGCCTGCGAGAACCGCTGGCTGCTGACCGACGTGTTGCGGGGCGAATGGCATTATCCGGGCTTCGTGATGTCCGACTGGGGGGCGGTGCATTCCACCGAGGCGGCGGCGATAGCAGGGCTCGATCAGGAATCGGGGCAGGAACTTGATAGCCAGATCTACTTCGGGTCTCCGCTCGCCGCTGCGCTTCTGGCCGGCCGCGTGTCCGAGCGGCGTCTCGACGCGATGATCACGCATATCCTGACGGCGGTGATCGCCAGCGGGCTCTATGACGATCCCGTGCCGGCCGTGCCGCAGCCGATCGACTTTGCCGCCCACGCCGAGGTGGCGCAGCGCGTTGCTGAACGCGGCATGGTCCTGCTGAAGAACGCAAATGGCGTGCTGCCGCTCGCGCGTACGGCCAGGCGCATCGTGCTGATCGGCGGACACGCCGATGTCGGGGTGCTCTCCGGTGGCGGGTCGTCGCAGGTGCGCTCGGTCGGCGGTGTTCCGGTCGAGCTGCCGCTCACCGAGGGCGCGGCAAAGACGTTCGCGCGGGTGACCTGGCATGCGTCCTCGCCGCGTCGCGCCCTGCGAGCGGCGGCTCCGGGTGTGACTGTCGACTATATCGACGGACGCGATCCGGCCGCTGCCGCCGCCGCGGCGCGCAAGGCCGACGTGGCGATCGTCTTCGCTACCCAGTGGCGGACCGAGGCACAGGATCTGCCCAGCCTGTCGCTTGCCGATGGACAGAACGAACTGATCGCGGCGGTGGCAAAGGCCAATCCCAGAACCGTCGTCGTCCTCGAATCCGGCGGCGCGGTGCTGATGCCGTGGCTCGCCCAGGTTTCGGCGGTCGTCGCGGCGTGGTATCCCGGTCAGCGCGGTGGGGAGGCGCTCGCGACGCTGCTGTTCGGCGATATCGACTTCAGCGGTCGGCTGCCGCTGACGTTCCCGCGCGAAACGTCGCAATTGCCCCGCGAGCAGCCGGCCGATCCTACCCGCGCGATCGATTACATCGAGGGCGCGAACGTCGGCTATCGCTGGTTCCTACAGCGCCACGCGACCCCGCTATTCGCCTTCGGTTACGGCCTGAGCTACTTGGATGTAGCGTATCGCGACGCACGATTTTCCGGCGGTGCGCGTCCGCGCGTCAGCGTGACGGTTCAGAACCGGGGAAAGCGGGCCACCACAGCGGTGCCGCAACTCTATCTCGTCGGACCCGAGCGGGGGCCCGCGCGGCTGGTTGGCTGGGCCCGCACCAGCCTGGCCCCGGGCGAGGCTCGTTCGATCACGATCACGACCGACCCGCGCCTGCTCCAGCGGCGGATTGGCGGCCGCTGGTCGGTTGCGTCCGGCAGTTATCGGATGATCCTCGGCAGCGACGCAAAAACGACGTTCGCAAGCCAAGATGTGGTGGTCGGCTCCAATTAAGCCGGATATGGTGGAGGCCCGCCGCAAGTTTGTTACGAGCAAAAACGAGCAAGTCGATGCACGTTCTTGCTAAGCCTGCGATCACAGTTTATACGATCGGCGTTGGTCGACATCGCGTTGGGAAGCGGTCCTATGTCTCGGCAGAAGCTGGTGTTGATCGGAGCCGGCAGTACGGTTTTCACCCAGCGTCTCATCGCCGACATCATCCTGGCTGGCGAAGCGGACAGGTGGGAACTGGCATTGGTCGATATCGATCCGGTGACGCTCGATGCCGTCGAAAAGCTTGTCGCCAAGATGATGCAGGCGAAAGGTACCGCCATCCCGGTCATCGCGACGGTCGACCGGCGCGCTGTTCTCGACGGCGCTGACTATGTCGTGACCACCATCGCGGTCGGCGGCCGCGCCGCGTGGCAGCGCGACATCGAGATTCCGCGCAACTACGGCATTTTCCAGCCGGTCGGCGATACCGCCTTACCGGGTGGGATTTCGCGTGCGATGCGGATGATCCCGCAGATGATTGCGATCGCTCACGATATCGCCGAGCTTTGTCCAGACGCGGTATTCTTCAACTATTCCAATCCGATGACGGCGATCTGCCGCGCCATCCGCAAGGAAACCGGCGTTCCCGTCATCGGGCTGTGCCACGGCGTCCACCATGTGGAGGGGGTTATCGCGCGCTTTCTCGGTGTCGAGGAAGGGTCGATCTCGTCGTTCGGCATCGGGCTCAATCACCTGACTTTCCTGACCCGCCTGTTCCACAACGGAGCCGATGCGCGTCCGCTGATCCACGACAAATTGCGAGAGCAGAAGGTCGGGCTCGGTGCCGAACTGGCGCAGAAAAAGATCTGGACGAACATCGTCGAAGGCCGGGCACCCCGCTATGCGGATGATCCGTTTTCGTGGGAAATGTTCGACCGCTATTCGATCTTCCCCTGCGCGATGGATCGTCACGCGGTGGAATTCTATCCGGAGCGCTTTCCCGGTGGGACCTATCACGGGCACCGACTTGGCCGGGAGGCCTTCCCGATCGACGAACGGATTGCGCTCGGGGACAAGTGGTTCGAAGAGATGCTCGCGATCGCCAATTCGGAGGAGCCGCTGCCCAAGGTATACTATGAAAATGTGCCGGGGGAGAGCGAGCAGCTCCTCGATATCATCCATTCGCTGCAGCGTGATGAGCGCAAGGTGTTCTCGGTCAATCTGCCCAACGCCGGCCAGGCGTCGTATCTGCCAAAGGATGCGATCGTCGAGTGCAATGCGACGGCGGTCGGCGGCGGCTTCGCGGCACTGATCGCCGACGATTTGCCGCCCGCGCTGATCGTCAAGCTGCAATCCAAGATTTCGGCAATCGAGATCACCGTCGACGCGGCGCTGAAGGGCAGCCGCGAACTGATGCTCGAAGCACTCCTCGCCGACGGCGCGGTGGCGGACCCCGACACGGCGCGGTCGCTCCGTGACGATCTGATCGACGCGCACCGCGTGCATCTGCAGCAGTTCGCGTGAGGCTGGCGGAAGCAAAACGCGCAAAGCCATGCCGGCGGGGCAGTGTCATGGCGCGGGCCGGAAGCCCGATGGCATGTTGATCGTCCACGCCGATTTCGAGCGCCGGATCGATCTGCCGGGCGCGGGTCCATGCCGGCGGCCGGTTGACCTCGATCGCTCCCGCACCGGCTTTTCCAAGCTTGTTTCGCTGCGCGTCTATTCGTTTCGCCAAGGCGTCGTCATCGACGGTGAGGCGGAAGCCGACGAGGTCTTCATCGTCCTGATGCGCGGCGAGGCCGGGATTAAGGTCGCGATGGAGGGGAACGAAGCTGGCGTTTTCTCGATCGCGGGCAACGGGGGACCGCGGGCGGTCTACATGCCGCCGGAAGCGTCCTACCGGCTTACGGCCGTGACGGATTGCGATATCGCCTATGCGCGGGTTGAGCCGCTCGGAACGACACTCCCGGAGACGCGCAGCTTCGCACCGACCGGGGATCAGCTCGAGGTCGTCGGGCATGCAACGGGCATGGACCTCGCATTCGCCACGGTTCGAGCGGGCGCGGTGGTCGGCCACGATAAGGACGGACGCTCGCCCGAACGCTTTGTGCACTTCCGCGCAGTCGATGAGATGAGCGCAATCGTCGCTGGCGAACTGGTGGGTGACTGGGATACGATAGCGTTCGACGACGGTGAGAGCATCATCATGAAGGTCGAAGCAGGAGCGGCCGATGTTCTGACGGTCAGCGCATCGGCGAGCCGGCACGTGGCATCGAACGGCGCAACCGAAGCTTTGTGGACCGCAAGTCGCGTATGATGAAAAGGGGGATGACATGCCGATGATAAACACCTCACGGGCGCTGCTGCTGGCCGGTGCAGCGTTGCTTCCGGGCAGTGCCCTGGCGCAGGCGACCACCGGCGCACCGCCCACCGTGCAGGCCGCCGGCCCGGCGACTGCCGATGCGACCGCCGCCGCCGAGCCGAGCGTCGCACCCGACGCGGATATCGTGGTCACCGGCTCCCGCATCGCGCGACCCGATTTCCAGGCCCCCAATCCGATCGTGTCGTTCAATGCCGCCAACATCGTGCAATCGGGCAATACCAATATCACCAACTTCCTCCAGCGCGTGCCGGCGCTCAACAACTCGCGCGACAGCACCCAGACCTCGGGCGGCAACGGCACCTATGGCTCGTTCGGCCAAACCGGCTTGAACGAACTCAACCTGCGCAATCTCGGCACCAACCGCACGCTCGTCCTGGTCAATGGCCGGCGGCATGTGGCGGGCGAGGCGAACAGCGCGGCGGTCGATATCAACAGCATCCCGACCGATCTGATCGAGCGAGTCGACGTGCTAACCGGTGCGGTCTCGGCGATCTACGGGGCCGACGGCGTCACCGGCGTCGTCAACTTCATTCTCAAGCGCGACTTCGAGGGCGTGACCGGGCGGGCCCAGTTCGGCATCTCCAAATACGGCGATGCCGGCAACCGCTTCGGCTCGCTGGCCGCAGGCAAGAATTTCGGCGGCGGGCGCGGTAACGTCACCTTGGCGTACGAGTATAATTCCGACGATGCGGTTGCCAACGACGATCGCCCGTTCCTGACATTCGCCCAGCGCGTCTTTTCCATTCCGAACGATGCTTATGATCCGACTACTAAGAAGGGCTATCAAAATATCCTGGTTGGGGGCGTCCGGTACTCAAACGAGTCGCCGATCGGCGCGGTGTACATCGGCAAGGAAGGCAGTCCGAGCTTCGACGGTCTCGGTCGCCCTTACGACAACGGCAATGCTGCCGCTTACTACCGGGTTGGCGGCGTCGGCACACCGGTGCCCGGTTTCTATCAAGGCGATCTGTTTCCGAAGACCGAGCGGCACGCCGTCAACCTGCTCGGCCATTATGATTTCTCCGACGCCTTCAAGCTGTCGGTCGAGGCGAAGTATGTCCGAAACCGTACCAGCAGCCTCGGCCAATACACCAGCACCTACGGGGGTGCCATCGGCGGCTTTGCGTACCCGATCTCGATCAACAATCCGTTTGTGCCGGACGTTATCCGGACGGAGGCGATCGCGCGGGGCGAAACCAACGTCTACGTCGACCGCGACAACAATGATTATGGCCGCCCCGGCGAGGACGATCTGCGGCAGACCTATCGAGGTGTGCTCGATGTTACCGGGCGCATTTCCGATCACGCCACGTACGACGCTTATTATGAGTATGGCCGCACGGATGTGCGCACCACCAAGAGCGGCGACCGGCTGACCACTCAATATCTGAATGCGCTTGATGCGGTGCGAGACCCGGCGAGCGGCAGGATCATCTGCAATCCTGCCAACAACCCTGGTCCTGACTGCGTGCCGGTCAGCCTGTTTGGCCCTGGGCCGATAACGCCGCAACAACTCGCCTATTTCCAAGTCGACAACACCAGCACTGCCCGGATCACCCAACAGGTCGCCAGCGCGAGCATCAGCGGCGACTTCGGGCAGTTCTTCACGCTGCCCGGCGGTCCGGTCAAATTCGCCTTCGGTGGCGAGTATCGCCGCGAGCAAAGTCGCTTCGATCCGAATGCCAATCTCGTCAACGGCGCTTACTTCCAGTTCGATGAGCCTAACATCGTCTCGGCGTCCAACGGCAGCTTCAATGTCAAGGAGGCCTTCGGTGAAATCGATGTGCCGATCCTGAAGGACGTTCGTTTCGCCAACGTGCTGTCGGTCGGTGCGGCCGGCCGCTACTCGCATTACTCGACCAGTGGCGACACCAAGACGTGGCAGTTCAACGGCACCTATGCTCCGATCAGGGATATCGCGTTCCGCGGCAGCTACGGTAGTGCGGTGCGGGCTCCCAATATCGGCGAACTATTCGCGCCGACGTTCGGGCAATCGAACTTCTTTACCGATCCGTGCACACCCGAGCAGATCGGTAACGGCACCCAATACCGGAAGGCCAATTGCACTTCGACGCTCGCCGCCGTTGGCGCAGTCTCCAATGCTGGCCTGCAGACCAGCCTATTTGTCCTCGGTAAGTCGGCCGGCAACCCGTTGCTCAAGCCCGAAGAAGCGAAAACGTGGACGGCGGGCTTCCTGCTGCGCCCGAGCTTCCTGTCCGGCTTCGTGGCCTCGCTTGACTGGTACGATATTAACTTGAGGAACGCGATCAACACGATCGATGCCGGTACGCTCGCCAATTTGTGCGTCGATCAGCCGACCGTCCCCAATAAGTTCTGCGACCAGTTCACCCGTGCGCAGGGTACCGGCATCATCAACGGCTTCACCGTCGGGCCGCTCAACGTTGCGAAGTTCCATACTTCCGGTGCCGACCTGAACCTCGACTACCTGCTCCGGACCGGGAGTGCCGGCACAATCGACCTGCGGTTGGTGGTCGGTTACGTCAACAAATCGGAAAAGGTCGGCATTCCAGGTGCTGATCCCGTCAACAGCGTCGATCAAGCCGACACGCCGCAGTGGACCTTCAACTTCTCGCCGACGTGGACGATCGGCAATGTCAGCATCAACTATAATCTGCGCTTCAAGGATAAGACGCTGGCCTATGATCGCAACACGCTCGCCGCGAGCCCGAACATCGCTGCCCCGCAATACATTCGTTATAATGCTTTATACCAGCATGACGTGCAGGTCAGGGTGCAGGTTCAGGAGCGCTTCGCTTTCTACCTCGGCGTCAACAACCTGACCGATCAGAAGCCCGATCCGGCTTCGTTCTTTACCAACCAGCCGATCTCCCCGCTTGGCCGGTATTTCTATACCGGCGCGCGTTTCGACCTGCGGTAGCGACCGGTGTTCGATGACACGCATATTATTGGTAACCGGCGGGTCGAGAGGCATCGGAGCCGCGTGCGCGCGGTTGGGCGCCCAGGCCGGGTGGTCGGTCTGCATCAGCTATCGATCGAGCGCGCCGGCGGCCATCGCCGTCGTTCAGGCGATCGAGCGGGCGGGTGGCCGGGCGCTGGCGGTCGAGAGCGACGTCTCGTCCGAGCGGGATGTCACCGACCTGTTCGACCGGGCCCAGAGCGCCTTCGGGCAGGTCACCGGCCTGGTCAACAATGCCGGCGTCTTGGCTCCCGCGTCGCGGCTGGCCGACATCGAACTCGACCGCTGGAACGCCACGATCGCGACCAATCTCACGGGGACGTTTCTCTGCGCGCGTGAGGCAGTGCGACGAATGGCCAGGTCGGCGGGCGGGTCCGGCGGCGCGATCGTCAACGTCTCGTCGATGGCGGCGGTGCTCGGGGCACCGCATGAATTCATCGACTACGCCGCGTCCAAGGGAGCCGTCGACGCGCTGACGATCGGTCTTGCCAAAGAAGTCGCTGCAGACGGCATTCGCGTCAACGGCGTCCGCCCGGGCCTGATCGATACCGAAATCCACGCCGCCAGCGGGGACGCCTCGCGCGCGGCAAGGCTCGCGCCGACCGTGCCGATGCAACGGGTCGGAACGGCGGACGAAGTCGCCAGGTCGATCTTGTGGTTGCTCTCGGAGCAGGCGTCATACTGCACCGGCGTCACGATCAATGTCAGCGGCGGGCGGTAATTTCCGGCGCCGGCCAAGCTCTCCGCACTCGCTACGGTCACCAATGAACAACACGGATTGTCAGGTCATGCAGGCTCAATCGCAATCCGTTTCGGTCGACTCGCTGGTTGACATCATGGTCGCCGACCCCGATCGCTTCAAGACGCCGAAATATGCCGAAATGGGCATGCCGATGTTCCTCATTGGGGAAGATCTGACATCGGGCGTGGCCACGACCCCATGGCTGGGCGGGGCGACCGACAGCCTGGGCGGGCATTTCGCGGAGCTGGCCGGCGCGCTCGCGCGGCGTAAGCCGGCACTCGACCTCGACGACGTGGCGAGGGTGCTGGAGGTCCTAGCCGAACAGCATTTCATGCCCCACGATGCTGAGTTCCCTGGCAAGCACGGCGTTCAGTGGTCGACCGCGCTGCCGCTACCCGAAACGGCACCTCCGGTGCTGGCGGAGCTGGTCGCCGGGATGGCGCATTCGCGGGCGATCCGGCTGATCAACTTTCACGCCACGCCACGCTACCGGGAAGCGGAGTTCCGCAAGCAGATAGCGGCGTACGCGCACGCCTTCGAACCGATCACGCCGGCGAATTTCGCGGCTGCGGTCGAAGGTCGCTGGTCGTACGAGCGGCCGGGCCTGATGCCGGCGCTGTTCGAAGGCTATCGCGACAATCTGGACGTCATGCTGCCGATCCTCGAGGAGTTCGGTTTCACCGGATGGTTCTTCGTGCCTTCCGGCTTTCTGAATGTGCCGATGCCCGAACAGCGCCGCTACGCGGCAGATCACAAGCTTCACCTGCCGCAGTACGACGAATATCCCGGCGAGCGCATCGTGCTGACCTGGGAGGAGGTGCGGGAGATCGCGCGCCGCGGCCATCGCATCGCCTGCCACACGCGCACGCACAACGAGGTCACGGCGGAGACGCCGCGCGCCGTACTTGAAGATGAGATCATCGTCGCAAAGGCCGAAATGGAGAGCGAGCTTGGAACTGGTGTCGAGATTTTCTGCTGGCTCGAGGGTGCCGCGCTCGGGGTCAATCCCGAAGCCGACGAGATGCTCCGCCAAGCCGGGTTCCGCTACCTGTTCTCGAACTTCAAAGTCCAGAAAATGCACTAGATGTTCGCGGGCCGGGTCTGGCGATGGCGTTGGTCTGGTGGAGGCCGGCCCTACCCTGCGAGCGCGTTCGAGCGTAACGATATGTCGGCTGCGGGATGGGTAGGGAACGGATGATCAAGGCTGAGCGGCATGACCAGATCATGGTCGAACTCGCGAGGCGCGGCGCGGTAAGCGTGCGGGATCTCGCGAAGTTGCTCGAGGCGTCGTCGGCCACGATCAGACGCGACATTTCGGAACTGGATGCCAGCAATACCCTGCTGCGAACGCACGGCGGGGCCGCGGTGCGCGATCGCCGCCGGGAGGTCTCCTATGATGCGAAGATCATGGCCTATTTGCCGGAAAAGCGCAGGATCGGCACCTATGCGGCGTCGTTGCTCGGGCCCGACATGACGATCGGCTGCGGTGGCGGAACGACGGTCATGCAGATGATCGGTTCGATCAAGCGGATGCCGCTTCGTGTCCTGACCACTGCGGTGAACGTCGCGCTGGAACTGCGCGATGCCGAGAACGTCACCGTCTTCCTGACCGGCGGAATGATGCGAAAACGGACCACCGAGATGGTCGGACATATCTGCGAGCGGACGATCCGGGACTTCAACCTCGACGTCGCCATCATCGGGGCCGACGGAATCCACGTCGACCGCGGCTATACGACCTTCGATAGCGCCGAGGCGTACACCAACAGGGTGCTCATCGGTCAGGCCCGCGAGGTGTGGATTTTGGCGGACCATTCGAAGCTCGGCCAAATCTGTCCGGTCGTGATCGGCACCATCGAGGCGGCCGTCATGCTGATCACCGACGATGCTGCCTCGGTGGAGTTCGTAGAGGCGATGTCGGCCCGTGGCGTCCGCGTCGCGACCGTCTAGGACTCAAGGCAGTTCGGTCTTCCGTGCGATGAACGCTCGCACCTGTGCCATGTGCATGACGCCGTTGGTGCCGCCCACCGCGGCGACCGTCAGCGCGCCGCAGGCATTACCGAAGGCGAGCCGCTCGGCGACCGTTGCATGCTGGAGCATCGCGGTGAGATAGCCGGCGTTGAATGCGTCCCCCGCACCGGTGGTGTCGACCGGACGGGCGTCGAACCCCGCATGGCTGCTCAGTCCCGAGGCATCGCCGTGTACGGCCCCGTCGGCGCCGCGCTTCAGGACGACCGCGCCGACCCCCAGGTCGAGCAGGCGCGACATGCCCTGGTCGATATCGCTCGTTCCCGACAGCGCCTCGAACTCGAGCGCATTCGGAAAAAGATAGTTCGTATGGCCGAGCGTTTTGCGGAGATCGGCCGACAGCCAGCGCTCCTGCGGGTCCCAACCGGTGTCGAGCGACGTCGTCAGACCCAGGCCGCGCGCCGTCGCGAACAGCGCGGCGACTTGCGGCTGCAGTTCATCCTGCAGGAAGAACGAACCGACATGAACATGCCGTGCCCGACACAGCCGGTCGGTATCGATGAGGTCCGCCGGGTTGAGCACCATGGTGCCCTTGCAGGTCAGCAGCATGCGGTCGGCAGGGTAGGGCAGGCAGACGGTCAACCCGGTGGCGAGCGTTCGATGGGTACGAACCAGCTCGACATCGACCTGCTCGGCCGCGAGCGCGGCGCGACAGAACCGACCATAGGCATCGTCGCCGACGTACGCGCACATCGCAGTCATAAGGCCAAGGCGCTGCATGAGCACGCAGGCGATCGCGGTGGAGCTGCCGAGGGACAGCAGATACGCGCCGAACTCCTGTTCCGTGCCGAGGCGGGGACTGTCCGCCCGCAGGCCCGAGAGGACAAGATCCGGATTCAGCTCGCCGACCGCAAGGACGTCAAACTCCGGCGTGCTCAAGGATCACCACCTTGCTAAGTTTTTCCGGAGCATCCGGGTTCTTGCCGCGCCGCATCGCCGTCTCGAATGCCACGATCTGCAGCGGCATCAGGCTGAGAAGGCTTGCCTGGCCATCGTCCAATCCGGCAGGTGCCGACACGATCAGGTCGGCGATCTCGCGGTACCGATCCGCGTTCGGGCCAACGACGATGAGGGTGACGTCGAGTGCCTTCAAATCGCGCGCGAGCAACAGGCCGAGACCGGTATTCGACAGCGTGAACAGCGTCACCAGCGTGTTGCGGTCGGCGGTTGCTTTCGGGCCGTGACGGTATTCCAGGGAATGATAAGCTTCGCTCGTGGAGATCGACATCTCCTGCACCTTGAGGCTGGCCTCGAGCGCGATCGGATAGCTTGAACCCGAAGCCAGGAAGACGAACCGGTCGAACGGACGGCGACGCGCGATCCGGCGCAGCTGTTCCGTCTGTTCCTCGAGCAGCACCCGTCCGGCGGAGGGCAGCGCCCGTAGCGCGGCACGGTCGTCTGCCGATCCGAACTGATATTGTAGCGCCAGCAGCATCGACGTAAACGAGCGCAGCATCACCAGCCCGTCCTCGAAGCCCTCGGCGATAAGGAGTTTTTGGTCGGCCATCTGCAGCAACGACGAGTCGGCACAGCAGCTGATCCCGACGAGGACGGTGTCGGCGGACCGGAGGGCCTTGAGCGCCAGGATCAGCTCGCTCGACTCGCCCGAGCGCGAGATGGCGATGACGAGCCGCTTGCGACCCGGCGCGAGCTTCGCCTGATGCGCATCCAGGGCGATCTCGCACGACGGGACCGCGCGGACCGGGATGGAGTGCCGCCGGCCGATCCAGTCGGCCACGGCGAGCGCGAGATAATAGGACGTGCCCGATCCGAGCACGACAACTTCGTCGTATCGATCGAGCAAGACGGGCTGGATCTCGGGGCCGGCATCGAGCCGCGCCAGCAGGTGCTCCCAGGCGTCGGGTTGGGAGATGAGTTCACTCCAGGTAATCTGACCGTTCATTGCGTTGTTCCAGATGTGAAGGCGGTGGGATCGACCGCGTCGGCAGGCAAATGCCCCGCGAGGACGCACAGCGCATTGTTCACGGCGCGGACCGCCGCGTTGGTCTTCGCCGAGTGCGCAAGGCCCGCCTGATGCGGCGTGAGGACGACGTTCGGCAGATCGAAGAGGCGGCTGGCGTACAGCGGCTCCTGCTGAAAAACGTCGAGGCCGGCCCCGGCGATCCGGTGGCTTGCCAGCGCTTCGAAAAGCGCATCCTCGTCGATCAGTTCACCACGGGCGATGTTGACGAGATAGGCGTGCGGCTGCATCAGCGCGAGCTCGCGTGCCCCGATCATGTGGCGGGTCGCCTCCGATAAGGACGCGTAGACACTAACGACGTCGGCGCGCGCCAGGGCCTCGTCCTTGCCGACATATTCGATGCCGTATCGCTCGCCGAACGCCGGATCGGGCGTGCGGGTGTGGACGAGGATCTTCATGCCGAAGGCAGCCGCCCGGGGCACCGCCGCTTTGCCGATCATCCCGAGGCCGAGGACCGACAAAGTCGCTCCGTAAAGGTCGAGGCTGGACCGCGTGTCGGCGGCCCACCGCCCCGCCCGGATCGCCCGATCCCCGGTCACGATCTGGCGCGTCACGGCAAGCATCAGGCCGATCGAGAATTCGGCGCATTGCTCGGCATTGACCCCCTTGACGTTGGTGATGACGATCTTGCGCCGTGTCGCCTCCGCAATATCGACGGTGTCGAAGCCCGACGTGTGAAGCGCAATCACCTTCACCCGCTGCGCCAGCGAGAGCGCCTGCGCGTCGATATTCATCACCCGGCCCATGACGATCGCGTCCGCCCCGGCGAGGTCACCCAGCCCGTTCGCCGCAATCTCGGCAAAGCCGATCAGGTCGTCGATATACTCGATGTCGTGTCCGCACCCCGACAGCGCCGCGACTGCCGGCGGCAGATCGCGCAGGCTGTCGGAAATGACGAGGATCTTCTTCTTGAGCACAGTCGGACAGGCTTCCTGCAAAATATGCGAGACCGGTTAGACAGCGATCCGCTGGCCGTTGGCATCGAAATACAGCTGTTTGGTCACGACCGGGCGGAGACGGAGCGGATCGCCCGGCTTCAGCGCGAGCCGCTCCTTCGTCACGATCGTCACCATGCTGCCCGCTAGCTCCGCCATCGCCAGCGTCTCGGCGCCGGTCGCCTCGAGCGCGACCACCCGCGCGGCGACGCTGTCGTGGTCGTCGGTGACCACCGCGAAATGGTCGGGGCGCAGGCCGATGGTCAGCGGCGCATCGCGCTCCAGCACCAACGCGGGATCGACGGGAAGGACGGAGCCGTCGCTCAGGACGAGCGAGCGGTCGCGGTAGGTGCCGGGGATCAGGTTCATCGCGGGCGAACCGATGAAGGTTGCCACGAACGTGTTCGTCGGGCGGTCGTAGAGCTCCAGCGGCGCGCCGACCTGCTCGATACAGCCGTCCCGCAGAACGACGATCTTGTCGGCCATCGTCATCGCCTCGACCTGATCGTGGGTGACATAGATTGCGGTGACCCCAAGCCGCCGATGCAGTTGCCGCAGCTCGGCCCGCACCTGCACGCGCAGCGCGGCGTCGAGGTTCGAGAGCGGCTCGTCGAACAGGAACACCGCCGGATCGCGAACGATCGCGCGACCGGTGGCAACGCGCTGACGCTGGCCGCCCGACAGCTGCCGGGGGTAGCGGTCGAGCAGCAGCGACAGGTTCAGCGACGCTGCCGCCTCGGCCACCCGTTGCTGGATCTCGGCTTTCTTCCAGCCGCGCAGCTTGAGCGCGAAGCCAAGGTTCTGCCGGACCGTCATGTGCGGATAAAGCGCGTAACTCTGGAACACCATGGCGATATCACGGTGTTTGGAGGGCACGTCGTTGACGGTCCGCCGGTCGATCTCGATCGTGCCGGAGGAGACGGTCTCGAGCCCGGCGATCATCCGGAGCAGCGTGGATTTGCCGCTGCCCGATGGTCCGACCAGCGCGACGAACTCGCCATGCTCGATTTCGAGCGTCACGTCCTTGATGATCGCGACGCTGTCGAACGACTTGCAAAGCTCGCGGAGGCAGACCGAGGCCATCGCCTATGCCCTCTCGCCGATCGGCGCATGCGACCCGCAAGCGTCGGCATAGGGCATCAGCGCGAGTTGGACATTGGCGTTGCACAATGCCGCCGCCGTCGCCGCCAGGCTCCCGTTCGCCACGGCGCGGACGTGGTGAGGCAGGAACTGGCTGATGAGCGGCAGCGGCAGCGCAAGGCTGTCGAGAAAGCCGAATAGTGCGACGACCGCAGCCTCCACCGCCGGCTCCGTCCAATAATAGCGTATCCGATCCGACAAGCTGAAGTGCCGCAGATAGGCCTGCTGCTCGGGATCGCCGGCATAATGGCTCGCCCAATGCGCGGGATTGGCCAGCATCGCCGTTTCGAGTGCGGACCGGACGCTGTCGCGCGCCTTCCAGCCGGGCAGCTCGCGGGCGATGCACTCGAGCGCGTAGATCGCCTCGCGCAGCGCGGACGTCGCCGCCGGACCGACCTTCAATATGGCGAAATGCAGGCGGACGAGTGCATCGAAACTCGCCGCAGTTTGGTAATCGGTCGAGTGCGCCTCGTAGATCGCCCCGTCGAGCGCCGGCACCGTCTCGGCAAGCTCCACCGCCTTGTCGGGCGCAAAGCGCACCACGTCGGTATTGCCGAAATCGAGCCCGGGCTGCACGACGACTGCGACCACGCGCGACCACGCATCGGTCAGGCCGGCCCGGCTGAACGCCTGCCGGTGCGCCCGCCACGTTTCGAGGACACTCGCCGATGCGGTGGGTACGACCGCATGTCCTTGCCCCATGCCGCCCGGTGCCGGAACCTCGGTACCGACGATGTAGACGGGTCGCGCGACACCGTCATCGAGCGCGCCCTCGGCGGCGGACGCCAGCTCGGCGGAACGCCCGGCGATGACGTCATCGCCGAGCGGCTCCGGATCGTCCGCGCAGGCCATCGAGCAGTCGAGATGCAGCTTGCCATATCCGGCCTTGGCATAGGCCTCGATCATCGCGATCGCCTTCGCCATGGCGGCCTTGGCCGGGAGCATCCGCCATGGCTGGGGGCCGAGGTGATCGCCGCCAAGCACCAGCTGATCTGCGGGAAGGCCGACATCGCGGGCGGCTTCCCGGACCTGATCGGCGAACTGCCCGGGCGCCATGCCCGTGTAGCCACCGTCCTGATTGACCTGGTTGCAGGTCGATTCGATGACCGCCAGCTGCTGCCGATCGCGGGCTAGTTCGAGCGCCGCGCGGATCACCAGGGGATGAGCGCAGCACACGGCATAGATGCCTTGCGATTCGCCATTGCGGTTGCGATCGAACACCGTCCGGAGACGTATATTCGGGGACAGAGTCGAACCGTTCCGCATCGGTGCCCTCTTAAAACGAGTTCGTAGGTCGCGCAATGTCGATCACTATCGTGCTCATATTTGCACATTATGCCGCCTGACCGGAGAAGCTGTGGCCGCGGTCGATCAGCCCTTGACGCTGCCCGCGGTGAGGCCGCGGACATACGATCGCTGGAGCAGCAGGAAGACCGCCATGATCGGCACGATCGATACGCAGACCGCGGCCTGTTGCAGCGAGAATGTCGACTGATCGGTGAAGGCCCCGCGCAGCAGGTAAATGCCGACGGGGATCGTCTGCAGCTCCGGCGCGCTGCGTGTGACCGTCATCGTCCAGATGACCTCGTTCCAGTGATAGATGAAAACGAAGATGCCGAGTGTCGCCAAGCCGGAACGGACGAGCGGCAGGACGATCGTGACGAAGATACGGAATTCGCCCGCACCGTCCATCCGCGCCGCGTCGATGATCTCGTCGGGCACACCCATGAAGGACTGCCGCATCAGGAAGATGCCGTACCAGCTCACGGC